>OZ001293.3:6186044-6532555 GCA_963921275.4 uncultured Hormoscilla sp.
TCGGTCAGATCCAGCAGCCACCCCGCAGCGGCAAATTTGGGAACCCAAACTACATCCATCATAATCAGATCGTAGGGAGAATCACCCAACAAAAAGGCCGACGTGTAGAGGTCTTCCTGTAAATTTGTGTCATTGGGTGCCTCAATTAAGTTAATTTTGATATCTGGGTACTCTGTTTCAAATTCTTTGACCAGTACCTCCTGCCAAACTGGTACTTCTAGGGCATTAATCAAGATGCTGAGTGTGACGGTTCGCTGTTGCTGGGCAATTCCTACTGAAATGCCGCGCAGCAAAGTTACAACCAGTATGGTAGCGATGAACAATTTTAAGATCCGAGACATTATCTGTAGCAATTTAAGTTCGTAGTAAGGACTTTAGTCCTTTGCCGTTCGTAGTAAGGACTTTAGTCATTCAGGTAAGTAGCCTAGAAACCAAGTTTTTTGTCAAAACCTGGTTTCTTAATGCAAGCATTCAGATGAGCCCTTTAGGCTTCACGCTTCGATGCGATGCGCGAAGCGCATCGAAATCCTGAGTGCTGGGCACTGCAAACTGCTGCTCCAGCTGTTTATAATAGGGCACATTAATGATCTGTTCAAACTCTTGGAAGTTAACGAGCGCGTCAAACCCAGAGGTAGTTCCATGTTGCTTCAAATGACTCAAGCAATTTATCATGGCCTTAGTAGCAGAGAACATACCGGAAAGGGGATATACTACAATTTTGAAACCTAATTCTTGTAGTTCTTTGCCCGATAGACAAGGTGTTTTGCCCCCTTCTATCATGTTGGCAAACAAGGGCGCATCCTCAAAGGCAGAGGCGATCGCCTTCAGGTCTTCTAGGGACTGGGGAGCTTCAATGAAGACTATATCAGCACCGGCGTCAAAATAAGCTTGACCCCGGCGAATTGCTGCTTCTAAACCCAGGGGTGCCCGGGCATCCGTCCGACCAATGATTACCAGACCACTTTCGCCCCTAGCATGGACTGCTGCTTTGATTTTCTCGACATGTTCGCTCATCGGAATTACGCGCTTGCCCTCAAAATGACCGCATTTCTTCGGCCAGCACTGGTCTTCTAGGATAATGCCAGCAACGCCTAACTGCACAACATCTGTAACGGTCCGGATCACATTCAGCGGGTTACCATAACCGGTATCAATATCAGCGACTAGGGGGATATTTACAGACTGAGCGATCCTGCCCACACTGTAGAGCATTTCCGTGGCCGTGAGGAAACCGTAGTCCGGCTGACCGAGGGTGGAGCCAGAAATGCCGAAGCCGCTAGTGAACACTGCTTCAAAACCTAATTGCTCAGTCAGTTTCGCGCCGATGCAGTCGTAGACGCCAGGCAGAATGAGAATTCCCGGTTGTTCTAGGATTTTTCTGAGTTGATGACCAGACATATACTTCCCTCTAGAGGGGACAAGGAATACGTTACTACACTCTTGGACAATTTGTCAGGGAGTAGCTAATGGCTAAATGATTGCTGTCTCGTTACTGAATGATTACTCAGTAATGCCGAACGAGTCACTACAGTGCGGGATGCCTTGCTGTCTTGACAGCGGGAGTACTTGCCGCACTACGGTTCCCGACTGCCGCACTACGGTTCACCCAATTCGATGTCGTCCAGCCTGGGAAGTATCTGGAGCTCGTTCGTAGTCAGCACGCTATGGCTGCGCTCCCGCAAGGGATACGGACTTAGCTCACCGGGAAACACTAAAGTGTTTACTACAAACGGCGGAAACACTAAAGTGTTTACTACAAACGGCGGAAACACTAAAGTGTTTACTACAAACGGCGGAAACACTAAAGTGTTTACTACAAACGGCGATATTATGACAATGTAATTTGCGCACATCCGCCGATGTTGCCGCTCAACCTTGTCTCACAATAACTTAGCCCCGGAGTTCTGGCTATGACTACATTGGAATTGTTGGAATTGTCGCTTCTCGCTGGTGGGGGGCTATTGGCTGGAATTCTCGCAGGTTTTCTGGGCATCGGTGGCGGCACGGTTTTGGTGCCCCTTCTAGTAGCCTTGGCTTACCAACCCGTGCAAGCGGTGGCAACCAGTAGCCTGGTCATCTTAGTAACCGCTACTTCTGGTAGCATCCAAAACTGGTTGATGGGCACCCTCAGTTTCCAGCGGGTGATTTACCTGGGATTGCCAGCTTTATTGACAGCACCGGTGGGTGCTTATGTAGCCAATTATCTTAAACCTTACATACTTCTATTGGGGTTTGGGCTGTTTCTGGTGCTGAATATCTTTTTAGTGGAAGTGCGCAAAAGCATCACCAGTGATGAAGAAGGGGCAATGCACCAACCCTTTAACCCAATTATGGTGCGCATCTTAACTGGCAGTACAGCTGGTCTGATGGCAGGGATGTTCGGAGTTGGTGGCGGGGTGATTATGGTGCCCCTGCAAATCGTGCTGTTGGGAGAAACGATTAAAGTAGCGATTCAGACAAGTCTGGGCGTGATTGCGATCGCGGCCACTTCTGCTTGTGTGGGCCACGGCCTGCAAAATCCTGATAATCTCTTGCTGTTGCCCGGTCTGGTTCTGGGCATGGGGGGACTGGTGGGTGCCCAGATTAGCACTCGCTTTCTACCCAGACTACCCGATGAAGTTATTACCATCGCTTTTCGCAGTTTCCTGGCAATCATGGCAATCTATATTTTATGGGAAGCTTGGAATAGTTATCGGCTGGGGCTGTAGGACAGTCAATCGTCCGTTGCTAGTTGGTTTGACATAATGGATAAAACAAGTTATGATGAATTAAGGATATCAATACAGTTACGATAACCAGATCGCCTTGCCCGATCTCTTCATACAACTTCGCAACAATTAATAATAACCGACAAGATGACAGATTACCAATTATCAATGGGACGCCGCAAATTGCTTGGGATAGGGGCGATCGCCCTCGGGAGTGGCCTGCTGACGGCTTGCAGCAATGGCAAGGAGAAAACGGAAGATGGTCTCGATCGGGTTGAGTATACCACAGACTGGTACGCTCAAGCGGAACATGGGGGTTTCTACCAAGCTGTAGCCACGGGAATTTATCGAGAACATGGTCTGGATGCTACCATCAAAATGGGCGGACCGCAAGTCAATGGCACTCAATTGTTGATGGGCGGTGTGGTAGATTTCATGATGGGAAGTGGTGACGGTGCCATTATGGCTGTGGCAGAGGGGATTCCTAAAATTACAGTAGCAGCAATCTTTCAAAAACATCCCCGAGTTTTAATCGCCCATCCAGGGGTCAAGAACGACTCCCTGGAACAACTGAAGGGCAAGCCAATATTTGTTTCCGCAGGTCCGGTAGGCTATTGGTCATTTTTGCAGGCGAAATACGGGTTCACAGAAGACCAAAGACGTCCCTATAATTTTAATGTTAGTCCATTTTTGTTGGATAAAAATGCGGTGCAGCAAGGATACTTCTCTTCTGAACCTTTTACCGTGCAACAAGCAGGAGTTGAACCAGTAATTTTCTTGTTAGCAGATTCCGGTTACAATCCTTATGCTACTACTATAGATACTCAAATAGAATTGGTAGAAAAAAAACCGGACTTGGTGCAGCGGTTTGTGGATGGGTCAATTAAAGGTTGGTATAGCTATCTGGAAAATCCGGTCCCAGGAAATGAACTGATTAAAAAAGATTATCCCCAGATGACAGATAAATTGCTAGCCTATGGTTTCACGAAGATGAAAGAATATGGGATGGTGGACTCTGGAGATGCGAAAACCCTAGGAATAGGGGCGATGACCGAGGAACGTTGGCAGTCGTTTTTTGATATCATGGTAGAAGCAGGTCTGTTAAAGCCAGATACTAACTACAAAAAAGTCTACACGCTGGAATTCGTCAACAAAGGAGTAAAATATTACCTGTAGGGTGGGCACCGCCCACCAGATATCGGGAAATAATTAACAATCAAAATTAAAATTAACAAAAATGAGGGAAAAACCAGCAATTTCTATAACTCATATAAACAAGGTTTACCGAAATGGAACGGTAGCTTTGCAAGACATGAGTATGGAGATAAAAGAATCTCAATTCGTGAGTTTATTGGGGCCTTCAGGGTGCGGCAAGAGTACGGTGCTGCGGCTGATTGCTGGATTGGAAAAGGCGAGTTATGGTAAGATAGAGTGGGGCGATCGCGCCTGGAACCAAAAGTTGGCATTCGTGTTTCAGGAAGCGGCCCTGATGCCCTGGGAAACGGTAAGGGAGAATGTCCGTTTGCCTTTGAAACTAGCAGGAAAATCTCAAAAAGAGTCAAGTAGAGCGGTACGGGAAGCATTAGATTTGGTAGGATTAAAGGGATGGGAACACAGCTATCCCCGCCAGTTGTCGGGGGGGATGAAAATGCGAGTCTCGATCGCCCGGGCGCTGATTACGGAACCGATGGTATTATTAATGGACGAGCCGTTTGGGGCCCTGGATGAAATTACTCGGAGTAAACTGAACGACGATCTGCTGTCTTTATGGAGTCAGAAACGCTGGATGATCGTGTTTGTCACCCATAATATTTATGAAGCGGTATATCTATCAAATCGGGTAATAGTCATGGCGGCCCGTCCGGGACGAGTGGTGGCAGATATCCCTATTGATGCCCCGTATCCGCGCACGGAAGAGTTTAGAACTTCCTCATTGTATAATAAATATTGCCGTGAGGTGGCGCGTTGGTTGGCAGAAGCGATAAAGTAATATGAGTAGAGTTACTATCCTCGAACCCGATCGATCCTATACTTTTCGCAGCTACTTCGAGATGGCCTACGAACCGGAGGACATTTTAGCTGAGTTGGGTTACTCTTTTGGGCGCAGGACTGTTAATTTACCCCAGTTTGAAGGGCCACTTGATCGCCTGGATAATCTAAAATCTAGAATAGCAGAAAGCTTGCCCTATGTCAGTCTGACTAGCGAGGCGGCGAGACGTGAATTGCTGATTGCGCCCATCTTGCTGGATGTGCTACATTACACTCAGGCCCAGTTACGGATTGAATATCCCCTCAAGGTCAACGATCGACTCAAGGGGGATCTAGACTATTATCTGTATACTAGGAGTAGAATCTTGGTAGTAGAAGCGAAGAATGCTGATTTATCCAGGGGGTTTACGCAACTTGCTGTGGAACTAATCGCTTTAGATATCTGGACAGAGTCTGATGAACCTATGTTAACAGGCGCAGTATCGACGGGAGATATCTGGCAATTTGGACAGTGCGATCGCGCCCAAAAACAGATTACCCAAGATTTGAATTTGTATCGCGTTCCTTCTGACTTGGAACCATTGCTGAGAATTATCGTTGCGGTCCTGCGATTGCGCGGAGCGCACGCTACGCGATTGCGCGGAGCGCACGCTACGCGATTGCGCGGAGCGCACGCTACGCGATTGGCATCTGACTGAAGATAAATATGAACAATCGTTTCAATATAAACAAGCTATTTTCTCTTGACGTTATCGCCCCGGTTGTAGTGGGCATTATCGCCTTGCTAATCTGGGAAATCGGGGTGCGGGTCAGTGGAATCCCCTATTATTTACTGCCCAGTCCGTCATTGGTGCTGCAAACCCTGATCAGTGACTGGAATGAATTGTTTGCTTCCCTGCTGATTACGCTGAAAATTACTGTGGTTGCCTTTGTTGTGGCAGCTATTTCGGGTTTGGCGATCGCGATCTTATTTGCCCAGAGTAAGTGGATCGAACGCAGCTTTTTTCCCTACGCAGTGATTTTACAAACCATGCCCATTGTGGCGATCGCCCCTTTAATCATCATCTGGTTGAGAGATAATACCTTTGGGGCCTTAGTCCTCTGTGCCTGGATAGTAGCATTCTTCCCGATCGTTTCCAATACTACCCTGGGACTGAATACGGTTGACTCTAACCTGAGCGACCTGTTTAAGCTATATAAAGCATCTCGCTGGCAAACTCTGCTATACTTGCGCTTGCCCAGTGCCTTGCCCTATTTCCTGGCTGGACTCAGGATTAGTGGTGGGTTATCATTGATCGGGGCAGTAGTGGCAGAATTTGTGGCCGGGACCGGAGGGGCCCGATCGGGACTGGCCTATCAAATTCTCAATGCTAGCTATAATCTCCAAATACCCCGCATGTTCGCCGCCCTGTTGCTGATTACCATGTTGGGGGTGATAATATTTGTGGTGTTGATGCTTGTCTCTGACTTGTTACTCCGAAACTGGCACGAAAGCGCGCTCGCCAAGGAACGATGAGTTCGGAGTTCACCAGATGTAGGGTGGGCATCGCCCACCGTTGAGCAAATTGAGCAAAAGTTAAGTGGGATCGATATATGCAATTTAATGACACGAAATACTGGTTAAAAAATGTTCGCGTACCGGCATCTTTGCTGGCAGAAGTGCCAGAAAATGCCGAGGGTACTTGGGAAGACTTGGTGATGGTCGATCTGGAAGTCAGAGATGGGGCGATCGGGCAAATAATTGCCAGCAGTCAGAGCCCAGAAACCGGAAATTTGCCCTATTATAATTTACGGGGCGGTCAACTATGGCCTTGTTTTGTAGATCTTCATACCCACCTGGATAAAGGACATGTCTGGGATCGATCGCCCAACCCCGACGGCACCTTTAATAGCGCCATAGAAACTTGCCATCGCGATGCGGAACAATATTGGGACGCCGAAGATATCTATCGGCGGATGGAATTTGGGCTCAAATGCAGTTACGCCCACGGTACTAAAGCCATTAAAACCCATCTGGATTACCTTGGCAAGCATCTGCCTGATAGCTGGGAAGTTTTCACAACCCTACGGGAAGAATGGCAAGATAAAATAATCCTGCAAGGGGTTTCTCTCCTAACGCTAGATATGTTTTTGACGCCAGAGGGAGAAAAATTAGCCGACAAACTTGCGGAAATTGGCGGGATCGTGGGGGGAATGCCCCAGATGAATGCAGATTTAGACAAGCAGTTAGACCGGGTTTTTTCCCTGGCAACGGAACGGAATCTCGATCTAGATTTCCACACCGACGAAAGCGGGAACCCCGAGGCCATGACCGTCCGCCACGTAGCAGCAGCAGCCCTACGTCACCAATTCTCTGGTAAAATTATCTGCGGACATTGCTGTAGCTTGGCAGTACAGTCCCCAGAGGAAGTGAAGCAAACTTTGGAGTTGGTAAAAGAGGCGGGTATTGCAATTGTTAGCTTGCCCACGTGCAATCTTTACCTGCAAGACCGACAACCCGGTAGGACACCCCGCTGGCGAGGAGTGACTTTATTACAGGAAATCAAAGCTGCTGGTATTCCTGTAGCTTTAGCAAGTGATAATTGTCGCGACCCCTTCTACGGTTTTGGCGATCGCGATATGTTGGAAGTATTCACAATGGCAGTCCGCATCGGTCACCTAGACATGCCCTATGGTGACTGGCCGAGGGCAGTTACCTCCACCCCCGCTGACTTGATGAGATTGCCAGAAGTTGGGAAAATAGAAGAGGGTGGACCGGCAGATTTGATTCTGTTCAAAGGGCGGACCTATAGCGAACTACTCTCCCGTCGGCAGGGCGATCGCTTGGTCTTGCGCCGGGGGAAAGCAATCAATCGCACTTTACCAGATTATACAGGGTTAGACGATCTCACCGCCCGATCGGAATGCACGAACAATTAGCAATTGGGCGACCCAGTCGCCCAGGGCTACACGCTACTTCGTATTGCAAGATGTAATTAATAACGATAGCACAGTATCTCAATCAAATTATTCAGTTGGTCTATTTCCCAACTATCTTCATTGTGAGAGATTGTGTCACACTGTGTTATGGGCAAAAATAGACGCTCTTTGCAGTTTGTGAAATGTGCGATCGCGTATACTTGAGAACATCTTTGTGGCGAAAACAATCGTGAGGAAACGCGCTCGATGACAGTTCAACTTGCGCGACGCTTTCTTTACGTATATCAGCGCGTCACCAAGCAACAAATAATACAGAAAGTTAGGCGGCCATCAAGCCCTGGGTTAAGTTATCAACCAGTGATAAGCGACCTCTACGAAGGAGATATATGACTCGCTGTGCAGATTTTCTCTCGAACTCGCACTCGAAATCCATTATTGACAAGGGTGGTCAGCAGATGGTAGTCGGAGAGGTTGATTGTGCCAGTTTGACGAGTATGATGTATAATAAAAGTAGATGGTAATCCAAAAGTGAGCGTATCTGCCATGAAGACTCTCGTAAAATGGTCTGTAGAAGACTATCATCACATGATCGAAACAGGGCTTTTGTCCGATCGCTCTGTAGAATTGTTAGCAGGTGAAATTATAGAAATGAGTCCGGAAACTCCTATTCACTACAGCACAGCAAAGGAAAGTTCTAAATACTTAGAAAGATTGCTAGAAGGGGTTGCTGAGGTTCGTTTCAACGGACCAATTACTTTAGCAGACTCGGAACCAGAACCCGATATTGCCATTGTGCGGTTACCAGCATCTGTCTATAAAAAGCGTCACCCTCTTGCTGACGACATATTTTGGATTATCGAGGTAGCTAAAACTAGCTTGAAAAAAGACTTGGATCTTAAATCTACTATCTACGCTAAGGCGGGTATTCAAGAATATTGGGTTTTAGATTTATCCGCCAAGCAGATGGCCGTGTTTAGAGATCCTCAAGATGGAAAGTATATCGCCAAACATACTCTTACAGGAGGAGAAATTACACCTCTTGCCTTTGGACAAATTAGAGTCTCGATCGAGAGACTTTTAAACGATTAAGAACGCTAAATAACTAACTAGAGTAAGCCGTCAGGAGTTGTGCAACTGGAATTTTAGGGCTCAGCCCTTACCCTTTCCTCAAACTCCATTTTACTTCAGTACCCTTAACCCAACCTTTTATAAATCCCTCATCTGCGGCCCTTCCCATCGGCACCCATTGAGGCGGTTTGTTCGGAGGCTTCCGAAGCGATCGTATAGGGACCGACTCGGACCTTACAGTTGACCGACGGCGGATGAGGATCGCGGAGTTTCACCAATGCATTCGGTGGGTAGCGCCACCACAGGGCAGCAAGCATGGCGTGCATGGTCCGGCTACTCGAACCTTCGCCCGGGCGGGCTATATTACATGCATCGTGCGATGCGGCTATCAACTACAAGTGAGCTACGATGCCTTCCGGACGCACGGCGAAAACCCGGAAGGCATCGCACCTGCGTCGGGCTTTAGCTCCCCCTTAGGGCCTTTTCCGTCACCGGTTGCAACTCGTGGGAGTAACTGTCCTACCGCACCGGGGTCGGGCTTTAGCTCCCCCTTAGGGCCTTTTCCGTCACCGGTTGCAACTCGTGGGAGTAACTGTCCTACCGCACCGGGGTCGGGCTTTAGCTCCCCCTTAGGGCCTTTTCGAGCACCGGTTGTAACTCGTGGGAGTAAGGGTAGCGATCGACATGTAGTGATGGCACAACTACTAACCCGATAAACATTTGTTGTCATCATGCACAAAATACGTGGCTCCTCACATTTTAAGTTGACAGAAGAGCGCTCTTCTGTCACTCTAGGCCGAAGGCGAACCGAGAACGCTGCAATTCCCCTGACAATGGAGCCGATAGTGCTTGACGATCACCGATTAGAAGAGTTATAATCAGCCTGCGATGGAAGAGTGTAACAAATCAGGAGACAGAGGAAATGGGCTACGTTTTTGCAGAAATAGAGTTAAGCAATCCCAGACAGCAAGATTTAACCCCCTTGAACGTTAGGGCTTTGGCCGATACAGGTGCGCTGATGTGTATTCCCGAACATATTGCCCTTCAACTCAGCCTCGAAACAGAATCTTTTCGGGAAGTCTCGGTAGCAGACGGGAGAAAAATAAGAGTTCCCTATGTCGGCCCCATCAAAGTCGCTTTTGGGCAACGATTTTGCTATGTTGGGGCATTAGTCTTTGGTGATGAGGTACTGCTAGGTGCAGTGCCGATGGAAGATATGGACTTAGTCGTTAACCCTGGAGGTCAGGAAGTCACTGTTAACCCCAACAATCCCAATATACCACACGCACGAGTTAAGCTCACTAACCTATGCTCAATTGAGTTAACCCCCCGGAACGGGTAAAGCATCTATATGGGGGGAAAACTCGCAAGTCGCGGCCCGACAGATGTCTTCGTCCATGACTGCGATCGCGAGGTAGAAGCTATCTACAGTGACTACTTTCTCCACCCGGAAAACTTAGTTTACCAAGTCGATCGCTTGCAGCACTACAAAATCGGGAGCAGAGTTTTCCAGATAGCTAATTGAGAAGATTGAAAATTGATTCTTCATTATCTACAGTTTTGAATTACCTCTGCCAAAGCTTTGAGATGTTCCTCTCCAGTAAATTTGCTGTTAATCAATTCTCGACCAGCATTAGCTAGGTTGCTGCGCAGTTCTTCATCATCCAAAAGGAGGGCGATCGCCTCTGACAGGGCCGCCGCATTATTCGGTTTCACCAGAATCCCTGTTTTTCCAGGAATAACCCAGGTATCAATTCCCCCCACAGCCGATGCTACCACAGCCGCACCATTCCGCAGCGCTTCCGCCGCCACAGTCCCCAAAGGTTCGCCCCAGATCGAAGGGACGACAACAATATCAGCTTCCCCGTAGAGGCGATCGACCTCTTCATAACTTAAATGTCCGAGATATTGGATGGAGATCCATGGATTCTTTGACTCTACCTGATAAACTAACTTCAGACAATCGGACCAGTAACTCTCATTTTCCACCACCCCGACAATTTTAAAGACAATTTTCTCCTTTACCTGGAGATAGCAGAGGGCTTCGATGGCCAAGTGCAGACCCTTTTCCCAAGTAATTCTGCCAGCCCAGGCGATCGCTGGCGCTGCGGCAGTCGAGCGCTGTATTCTCTTATTGCTGGGTCGCACCTGTCGAGGTAACACATATGTTTTCTCGGAAATATCCGGCAAATTCGCGATCAGAATCTCCTTCATAAACTCACTGATCACAACAATAGCGTCAACCCCGCCTAAGGATTTTAGCAGTGAGATCCGAGCCTCCAGGTCGCCATCGGCAAAATTTCTCTGGGCATGTCGCTTCACACAATCTCCCGCTGCGATATTGTCCAGACAGGCTTGTGAAAGCGGTTGATAGCAAACGATATCTGCTTGATTTCTCCGGGCCCTTAACTCCGTTAAGCAGGTGGGGAAGTGGTCGTGAATGTACCATAAAATCAGGTACTTTCGGTCCGGTTGGTTTAAGGCTTGAATCACCCGCCCGTCGAAGATATTGTGAACGTAGACAAGATCGGGATTGATTTCTCTGACCGCATCCAGTACCCGATCGGGCACTTCAGCATCGCCATCCCGGTTACCCAGACCCGGAATAAATGTATGGGATATCTCCGAAGGCATGGTGCCGTGGACCCCATCATAAAGCAGATGAGAACTTATCCCCATCGGCATCAGGAGTTGGGCAAGACTGATAATATATTCCTCCGTACCGCCAAACTTCCCCCCCTTCTCATTGATATGTAGAATGGAACGCACTCCTAATCGCGCGATCGTTTCTTGATTTTTTGTCATCATTCATCTGGTAGTGGTTGCCAAGTGGGCGATCTCAAACCTTCACCCTCTGGTATTCTATCAGCGATGGCGTTCCTTGCCATTATTGGCCTATCGCGCAGGGGCAGATTGCTTCGTGCCTCGCAACAAGCTCCGGAGCGCTAGCGCTATCGGCTGTCATGTATATTCACCAATACCTTTAGTGACAACGGAGTGTGGTCAAAAGTAGTTGTATTAGTGGAGAACAGGGAACGGGGAACTCTTAACACCGAACCCTTGCCAACTGGTGCCAGGTCACGCCCGTTTCCCTCGTGACCTCAAAGCCGCAGTCGGAACTATAGGGGTGCGGTCATGCATTTGTTGCATTAGTAGAGCAATTTTAGACTCTCACCGGTAGCGGGCGCTCCCTCCCCAGCCTCCCCAATCGGCGCGGGGGGGAGCAACTTGCCCCCGGGGGGCTGGGGGGGCTCCTCTTACCAACGGGGTTAAACTAAGCCAGGGTGTTACCACCCCAAGGAGTCTTCAGAACCGGACGATCTGCTTTTCACCTCAGGAGGCTCCTCAACAATGCCACCCAAGTCATGGGTACGACTCCTACCACTACCATCTCTGGTCGTCTTCTGATCGTGACAATGCTTATGCAGCAACTGTAGGTTATTATATTGATCCGACCCACCTAATGAAAGTGGTTTAATATGGTCAACTTCCCACTTGTCACTATTTGTGAACGTTAGTCCTAATTCTCGGCAGTTACCTTTCTGCATCTTCATGAGCTTCGCAACTCGTGTTCCCACATCTGGGCTCTTACCGAGTCTTGTACTCCAGTAAACGAGCTCACCGTTATATGGGCTTACATCACCTTTTACTTTGACATGTCTTACTATCTCTACACTACTGTGCTTCAACAGCTCAACTTCCTTACTTTCATCTTTCGATCTGAACAGCCATTGACCATCCTTGTCTATTGACCAGTCATTCTTGGCCATCCATTCTCCAGACTTATTCGGGTGTCGTCTTTTCGCCCATCTCCACAAAACCTTCCACAAGTAATCGTCCAGATCACTATACGTTTCCTTGCTCACTCCTGTTCTGAAGTAATTAGCCCATCCACGTATCAGAGGATTCAGCTTCATTATCAGCTCCTCCTGAGACTTTCTGTCATCTATCTCTTTCTGATGACTTTCCTTGTGCTAAAGAACGGATTTCTCACTCGGCTTGATTAGTGTTTTGAATCCTAGGATCTTCCCTTTACACCTTCCAGACTTGTTCTTGACTACCTGATATTGTCTCACATTGAATCCCAGGAAATCAAATCCCGCGTCTTCTGCGTGTAACCTATGAGCAATCCTAGTCTTCTCAGGCTTAAGTTCAAGTCCTATTCCTCTCAGCCATTCAGCTATAACCTTCTGCGCCTTCTCCACCACTTCCCGACTTTTATGTATGACTACAAAGTCATGTATCTGACCACAGTCAACTCTGTCTTTTTTCGTTCAGGCACCAGAGTCATAACTTTTTCCTCTAGTCCATGCAGAGCAACGTTTGCCAGCAATGGTGAAATCACTCCTCCTTGTGGTGTACCTTCATTCGTTGCACACCAATTCCTCCCATCTATCACACCAGCAGTCAGCCAAGCGCGTATTTGTCTACGAAAGATAGATGAAGTATTCACTTTTGTCAACAGCGCTTCATGGCCTATCTTATCGAAGCATTTAGCTATGTCAGCATCAAGAACCCATTTAGCTTTCTTGTTGATCGCTGAGCATATTGCTTCGATTGCATCATGACATCCTCGACCTGACCTAAATCCATAGGAATTACCTTCTTTCCTTAGCTTCCCATTCTGGTTCTAATGCCTGTTTCAGTAATCCCTGTAGTGCGCGGTCGTACATCACCGGTATTCCCAATGGACGTAACTCTTTCCTACCTGGTTTAGGTATCCAAACCCTTCGAGTCGGCTTAACCTTCTTCCAAGTCTTAAGTTGTCCTACCAGTTCGAGACGCTCGTTAGGTTTCAGCTCTTTTATACCGTCTACCCCAGCCGTCTTCTTTCCCTGGTTATCTTGTGTTACTCGTCGTACCGCTAGACAGTTGGCAGACCAAGACTTCACTAATAGCCTCTGGAGTTTGCGAACTTTCCGCTTATTACCTTCCTGAGTCGCTCTGTAAATCCGCTTTTGCAAAAGACTAACCGCTCCAATTTTGGCCACGGTAGATCTTTCCATTCATACATCGGCTTTCCCGTGTTCATAACGTTTTCACTGCTACAAGTAGCTTCACATTTGACATCATTGTGAGGGCGTCAGCGTATCCATACCTATTACAGGTAGGCTTTTGCTTCTCCACGAAATCCTTCCCGGCTATGACCTGGCATATGTAACCAGATGTTGCGTCTTTGGTGACTACCAGATGTGATCGACCTCTAGATCTGGAGTACATAACCGGTTTACTTCGTTCCTACAGATGATTGATCATGACCTTAGATGGATTCTATGTACCGGGTTTATTGTCGGTGCTTGTTAGTCGGCCTACGATCCACTAACGACCTCTATCCTTTCCCTTTTGGGCCAGTGTTTCAGCCTTATTACACTGGTTGTGTGTGACGACACTGCAAATCTTCGCTTCATGCTCACCATAGTCACTTGCTCGACGTTAACCGATTTAGGCTATCAGTCATTGCGCCTTCTATTCCCGCTTTACGGATTGATGCCAAGTCGCTACCGTAGGGAATATGCTGTCACTCCTGCACCTGGAGGGGTGGACTTTCACCACCATCATCTGTAAGTTGTCGGCGACTATCGTCGCCTCTAGCGGTCCCCAAATTGACTTGTGTCAACTTGGGGACACTAAACGAATCGCACCGCAAGACCACACCCTTACCAGGCAGATCCTGGTAAGGAGTAACCCAGAGAATGTGAAATAGTGTAAACTGTCCGCAGAACCTCTAGCATATCACAATTATCAATTCCCAAAAAAGCATGAAAGCATTAATTCTATCAGGAGGAAAAGGAACTCGCTTGCGTCCACTCACCTATACGGGGGCCAAGCAGCTCGTTCCTGTTGCGAATAAGCCGATTTTGTGGTATGGTATTGAAGGTATAGTGGCAACCGGAATTACGGATATTGGCATTATCATTAGTCCGGAAACGGGTGCAGAGGTGAAGGAGAAAACCGGACCAGGCGATCGCTTCGGGGCCCGGATAACTTATATCCTCCAGGAAGAACCTGCTGGTTTGGCCCACGCTGTTAAGGTGGCTCAACCCTTTTTAGGGGATTCTCTTTTTATCATGTATCTGGGGGATAACTTGATTGAAAATGATATCAACCCCTTTTTACAGACTTTTCAACAACAAAGTCTGGATAGTTTGATTCTCTTGCATCAAGTACCTAATCCTAGTGCTTTTGGTGTTGCTAAGGTGGACGATCGGGGACGGGTTTTGCAGCTGATCGAAAAACCGAAAGTGCCCCCTTCTAATTTAGCATTGGTGGGGATTTACTTCTTTTCCAGCGCTATTCATGGGGCGATCGCCTCTATCAAACCCTCTGCTAGGGGGGAACTAGAAATTACTGATGCCATTCAAAAATTGATCGATCGCTCGCAGCAAGTAGAATCATGTCAGATAGATGGTTGGTGGCTGGATACCGGCAAAAAAGACGATCTACTAGAAGCAAACCGGATTATTCTCGATACCCGCTTAACTGCTGCTGTTAGGGGTGAGATTGATGACCGGAGTCAAGCGATCGGGAGAGTGGAAATTGGCGAGGGAACTAAAATAGTTAACTCTACTATTCGGGGCCCAGTGGCGATCGGGAGCAACTGCCAGATAGAAAATTGCTTTATCGGTCCTTATAGTAGTATAGCAGATGAAGTCAGGTTGCTGGACACAGATTTAGAGCATAGCGTGATTTTGCAGGGGGCTCAAATTGTGGGAATAGAACAGCGCATTGTTGATAGCGTCATCGGACAGCGAGCCCATTTGACCCTTGCCTCCCGACGCCCGAAAGCCCTAAGATTTATGATCGGGGATGACTGTCAAATTGCCCTCGTATGATATGATGGGAATGGAAAAAGGAAAATTGACAAGGGATATAAGCAGTCGCTCATTGAAAATGCATAGGTCGATAGATGATTAGACGATCGGGTTATGGATTAGTTTACAGGATGGTCGCGATCTAACTGGGTTATCCATTAAATACTTAAATCCGTTCGCGACATATCTTCCCGGGGTGCCGGGCGAAGCATTACGAACGGCTTTTTAGTTTCTAAGAGGCTGGAACTGACTGCTTTCTCTATGGGACTCGCTATGACTATCTATGCAAGCCTCGGCGTCCTCTTTACTCAAGGGCTTGGAGAAGAGATATCCCTGCCCTTGTTCGCAGTTTAACATCTTCAAATGTGCCAATTGCTCCGTTGTTTCTATCCCTTCGGCAATTACATCCATACCTAAAGTGTGGGCCAGGGTGACAATAGTTCTGACAATCTCGAAATGCTCGTCATCAGCATGCATCTGCATCACAAAAGAACGGTCAATTTTTAAGGTGTTCACCGGAAAACGGTGCAAATAACTCAAGGATGAGTAGCCCGTGCCAAAGTCATCCAAACTTAACTTAATATTCCTGGATCTCAGTTGCAACAGCATGTTTCTGGCATTCTGAGCATTTTCCATCAGCACCGTTTCGGTGATCTCTAGCTTCACAGCAGGACCAGATAGACCAGTTTCAGCCAGAATCAGGTCTATCTGGGGGATTAAATCCGGTTCTCGTAGCTGTTTGCCAGAAAGATTGACGCTGATGGTCAATGGTGAGTGTTGCGGATATTGGATCTGCCAAGCCCGGAGTTGACGACAAGCCTCTCGCAACACCCACTGACCGATGGGTATAATTAACCCGGTTTCTTCGGCTACGGGAATGAACTTTCCTGGGGAGATAAAGCCTCGTTCCGGATGCTGCTAGCGAATCAATGCCTCGAAACCAGCTAACTTACCAGTTACTAGGCAAACGATCTGCTGGTAATAAACTAAAAATTCCTGACGCTCGATCGCCCGTCGCAGATCGGGTTTCCAACTGCAAGCGGGCCACAACTTGTTGATGCATTTGGGTATCAAACAGGGCATAACGAGCCTTGCCCTGTTTCTTAGCACGATACATAGCCGTGTCAGCATCCCGCAGGATATATTCGGGTTGGTCGTAACCTGTCGTACTCAAGGCAATGCCAATGCTAGTATTAGTGAAAACTTCATAACCCTGGAGATAGAAAGGTTCTGCAAGGTGCTTGTTGATCCTCTGGGCCAGGTCGATCGCCTCAGTTTTAGACTCGATATCTGCAAGCAAAATAGCGAACTCATCTCCTCCCAGTCGGGCGAGAGTATCAGTTGGGAGCATCTTTTGCAGGCGCTGGGCAAAGGCAATCAGCAATTGGTCTCCCACCATATGTCCGAGACACTATCGTTGACCACATTGAAGTCATCAATATCTAAGAAAAGTACGGCAAACAAGTAGTCTCCACCTTGTTGATAACGCTGCAAAGCGATAGCGAGTCGGTTCACAAACAAAGTAAGGGATAGCAGGTTGGTGAGGGAGTCGTAAAAAGCATTGTGGCGTAGTTGCTCCTCAGCCCGCAGGCGATCAGTGATATCTTCGGAAATACCGAGTAAATATTCGGGTTGACCGTTGCGATCCTAGAGGGGCACCTTGACAGTGTGGAGAAACCTGCGGCCCAAACTGTGAAAGTCGATCGGTTCTGCGGGAATATCCTCAGCAGTGCCCCGTGCAAAGGTTTGCAGGTCTTTTTGACGGAAAAAGTCTGCCTGTTCTTTGGGGAAAAAGTCGTAGTCGGTTTTGCCCAGCACTTGCCTTTGAAGTTAATCAAGAGCATGAGTTCGCAGGTTCTGTTCAACAGCTTAAATGTGCCAAATTGGTCTTTTTTCCCATCTTTGACAAAAACCGAGACTGGCAGATGATCGATAATCGTTTGCAAAAAGTTGCGAGTCTGGCGGATTTCTGTTTCGGCCCGCAGGCGATCGCTGATATCCAAAATTTGGGCAATACAATGAAGCGGCTCACCCCGAGCATCTCGGAGAACAGTCACATTGAGGATGGTATTCACCACTTTGCCATCCTTAGTAAGGTAGCGCTTTTCGATTTGAAAATGGGGTATAACTCCAAGCAACAACTTTTGGGTCATGACTTTGCTGATGCCTAGATCGTCGTATGGGGGTAATATCTATCCAACTGCGGGTCAGCAGTTCTTCAGCATTGTAGCCAAGAGTGTCGCATAAAGCCTGATTGACGCGGACGAACTTGCCATCAGGCGTGGCGATCGCCATTCCGATCGGGGCCATCTCAAAGATCAGCCGTAATTGCTCGGAACTTTTTCTTAACGCCTCGGAAGCTTCCTGGCGATCGGTAATATCGGTTTGGATACCGACAAAGTGGGTAAGATGTCCCTGGCCATTCCGGACTGGGGAAATGTTGAGTTCATTCCAAAAGGGGGTGCCATCTTTACGATAATTTCTGAGTCTGACATGGAATTCTCTGGCCTCTCGAATGGCCGCTCGCACCTGCTCCAGTTCTGGCTGGTCTCTGTCACCGGCCTGCAAGAAGCGACAGTTGCGACCGATAGCTTCTGCCGCACTATAGCCTGTGATCCGCTTCATTAGCAGGATTGACATAAATAACCTAAGTTGCGACCTATTAAAAAAAATATGAATTACCCACTTAGACTTTACAGATATTTGAGATATTTCGTAGCTTTTGATACAAAATTATATTTTTTTTGTGCTAGACGGCGGGTTGGCTGTTTATAGGTTATAATGTACTAAAATAATAGTTAATTGCTGGGGGATGTAGATGATGGAAGATATGATTACAACAATTTTTGTTCTTTGTGACGAGCTACTAAAAGCGTTAAATATAAAAGAAGATCCACAAGTAAAAATGAACAATGCCGAAGTGATGACAGTCGGATTAGTTGCTGCATATTTTTTCGGAGGACACCACGATCGCTCTTGTCAATTTATGGTCCAACACAAGTATATAAAAAATCTGTTAAGTAAAAGTAGGTTCAATCGTCGATTACACAATATTGACGAACCAATTTGGATGTTTTTCTTCCAAGTTATAGCTCAAACATTTAAAGAGCTCAATCCGGGTCAAGAATATATTCTTGATAGTTTCCCGGTGCCAGTATGTGATAATATTAGGATTGATAGATGCCAAATTTATAACAAGGAAGAATATCGAGGGTATATTGCCAGTAAAAAACGTTATTTTTATGGATTAAGAGTTCATATGTTGGTAAACAAAAATGGAAAGCCAATAGAATTTTATCTAGATCCTGGTAGTTATAATGATGTTAAAGTTTTGCAATCTTTTGGCTTTGACTTACCATCAAATTCAATAGTTTATGGAGATAAAGCTTATAATGATTATCAATTAGAGGATTTACTAAAAGAGTCGTCAAGTATAATGTTAAAACCTTTGCGAAAAAAGAACTCAAAAAGAAAAGAATATTCTTGTTTTGAATATATACAAAAAGTAACAAAAAAACAAGTTGAAACCTGTTTTAGTCGAATCACAAATTTGTTTCCCAAGTCAATTCATGCTGTTACATCTAAGGGATTAGAGTTGAAAATAATTCTCTTTATCATAGCTTTTTGTATCCAATTTTTATAGGTCGCAACTTGAGTTAAATAATGGGATTATCTGGGGCCGTGGCGTCGGTGATGATAATGCCGTTGGCATTGTGGGCGATCGCCCGTTCCATTAGGTGCAGGCGTTCGATGGACTGCTGGTGGGCAACTACTGTTGCCAGCAGCTGGGCGATCGCCTGCAAGAAATTAACCTCATCTGCGGTGAACTGCCGTTTTTTAGGACTGTGGGCACTCAAGACACCAAAGGGTTGTTCCCCGTAGGGAATGATGACGCTGATGCCACTTACCACTCGGTGATTGTGCAGCAGGGGCGTACCGCTGAACCTGGTTTCGACCCGCAGGTCTTCTACTATTACCGGCTGTAGGGAATGAAGAGTATAACCTGCTTGGGAATTTCTCACCCCTACCAGGCAACTGCCCGCCAGTCCTGGAAGCCAGCCAACGCCCGATCGCAAGAGAAATGCCTGACCGTTGGGTAACAGTTCCAGCACCTGAGAATACTCCACCTCCAGGGTTTGGGCCACCAGGGCAACAGCTTCTGACATCAGCAGGTCCAGGTTCGTAGCGGCCAGGGCCATTTGACCCAATTTAGCCACGGCTGCTTGTTGGCGGGCACGAGATTGCAGTTGAGTCTCTGCCCGCTTGCGGTCTGTTATTTCTTGTTGCAGTTGTCTATTGGCTTCTTCCAATTGGGCTGTCAGATCCGAGATTAGCTGTTCTTGGTTCAATCTGCCCGGAGTCGGCTTTGCTTGAGAGCGCCTATTGACAAGCTGCGGCCAGTACCAGATTACTACAGAAAGTAAAATCCATCCTACCAGGTATCCCACTTCTACCACGACGGTTCGATCGGCTTTGCTGAAAAATGTAGAGACATCTGATATCTGACCTAGCGAGACAAGAGCAATTTTCTCAGGCAAAAAGCTGCACGTTAACCTAAGCGCCCATGTTGCCATGACCGCTCGGCTCCAAAACCGTACATGAGAGTTTCCAATTTATACGGCTCCGAGCGTAATACTATCCTGGTTTTGGATACTGCTCCCGGATTTGACGGGTTCCCGCGATGTACTATGGTCGAGATCAACATGCTTAGGTGCGGAGGCAAGTGGCTTTCATTATTTGACTGGCAGCTCTGTAACTTCAGTTATGTACTTTTGCAGGTTCACACTCATGCCTCGGTCAAAATGCCGGGTTCATAGTGTATTAGTGTTACTCAAGACGTTACTTTGACATTACCGTGCTGGCGTCTGCATATCCCGCGCATTACTACGGGCTTTGGCTTTTCTAGCAATCTTTCTATCTATGACTTACTGTTCGGTAGATGCGTCTTTGGTGATCTGCTGGGGAGGGTACCTGAATGGGTTACAACGTTGCCGATGACTGATTTGTTTGTGACCTTAGATGGATACTGTACGCTGGGTTTATTGTCAGTGCTTATTGGTCGGGGGCTCAACCGCCAATGACCATTATCCTTATCCTTTTGGACGTTGGGCATGAGGCCTTTTCCCAATTCTCTGTTCACGACGTTTGCATGTCTTCTGCTCATCATGGCCACTCGCTCGACGTACACAGTTTAGGTTACCAGTAAGAACGCTTTTCATCCTTGCTTTACGGATTGTTGCGATCGCTACCGTAGGGGAAGTGCTTTCACTCCTGCACCTGGAGGGGTGGACTTGATTACTCTCACCACCATCAATTACCAGTTGTCAGGTTCTGATTTCTCGGTTCCTGCGGTCCATCCTCTCTACTAACTCAAGTTGCGACCTATAAAAATTGGATACAAAAAGCTATGATAAAGAGAATTATTTTCAACTCTAATCCCTTAGATGTAACAGCATGAATTGACTTGGGAAACAAATTTGTGATTCGACTAAAACAGGTTTTAACTTGTTTTCTTGTTACTTTTTGTATATATTCAAAACAAGAATATTCTTTTCTTTTTGAGTTCTTTTTTCGCAAAGGTTTTAACATTATACTTGACGACTCTTTTAGTAAATCCTCTAATTGATAATCATTATAAGCTTTATCTCCATAAACTATTGAATTTGATGGTAAGTCAAAGCCAAAAGATTGCAAAACTTTAACATCATTATAACTACCAGTATCTAGATAAAATTCTATTGGCTTTCCATTTTTGTTTACCAACATATGAACTCTTAATTCATAAAAATAACGTTTTTTACTGGCAATATACCCTCGATATTCTTCCTTGTTATAAATTTGGCATCTATCAATCCTAATATTATCACATACTGGCACCGGGAAACTATCAAGAATATATTCTTGACCCGGATTGAGCTCTTTAAATGTTTGAGCTATAACTTGGAAGAAAAACATCCAAATTGGTTCGTCAATATTGTGTAATCGACGATTGAACCTACTTTTACTTAACAGATTTTTTATATACTTGTGTTCGACCATAAATTGACAAGAGCGATCGTGGTGTCCTCCGAAAAAATATGCAGCAACTAATCCGACTGTCATCACTTCGGCATTGTTCATTTTTACTTGTGGCTCTTCTTTTATATTTAACGCTTTTAGTAGCTCGTCACAAAGAACAAAAATTGTTGTAATCATATCTTCCATCATCTACATCCCCCAGCAATTAACTATTATTTTAGTACATTATAACCTATAAACAGCCAACCCGCCGTCTAGCACAAAAAAAATATAATTTTGTATCAAAAGCTACGAAATATCCTAAATATCTGTAAAGTCTAAGTGGGTAATTCATATTTTTTTTAATAGGTCGCAACTTAGGTTACTAGCAGTGAGATTTCGGACTAACGAGTTGCACAATCCCTTTCGGAGTGAGGATTTTACTTCGATGTCTTTGGGGTTTTCGCTGTCTTGTTTTTTCTGGAACGGTAGATATCGAGGAAGGCTATTAAATGGCTGAAACCCGCTCGCTTGTGTCCAATGAGACCCTACGATGTCTGAGGGATGCATGGCAAAAACCCCTCAGACATCGCGACCTAAAAATGGATCTTGTGAAAGGGTTTGATGCCCAAGCCACGCCTATTTTTTCCTAAAGTCCCGCTAGAGGGATCCCGGTCAAGCTAACAGCGGTTTGAGACCAGGTCTGTTGGTGGTGAAGCTGCCCAACCCAGTCCATCCACCACCTAGGAAGTCCGATCGCCATCCGACAAGAGTAATTCTTATACTCTCTAATGCTATGTTACACATCTTGACATGAGAACCCCATCTTTCAGGGTTCCGATCTAACTTTTAAGTTTTCTGCTCTACTTTCACTCTAGCTCCAAATCTTAAGACAATCTTAAATCGCAATAAAACTACATAATTGCGAGAGAAAATCTGCTTTTATGTGCCAGATGAGGTAATAATCTTGACTTTGTTGGGGAGCGGTGGTAAAGTAAGGTAATAATCTTGACTTTGTAGGGGAGCGGTGGTAAAGAAGATGAGAATGTCGGTATTGATAACCGGGTAACTCTTGTCAGAGCATTGAGGGAAAACGGTGATTTATTTGCTAATCGTCAATTATTACTCGACCGATTTTATCGCAGGTCTCCTCACCTCGATGTCCTCAGCAGATAACCAAAATTTACGGGTAATTATTGTCAATAATTCTCCCGAAGATCGGGCGATAGCTCAGCTAGCTGCTGCCAGAACAGATTTAATTTTGATTACGGCGGAAACTAACTTAGGATTTGGCGCTGGTTGTAACCTAGGAATTAAGTATGTTTATCAAACTAACTCTCAAGCTTTAATCTGGTTGCTGAATCCTGATACTACCATAGAACCTGATGCGGTTGCCTACATCATGGACTATTTTCAGCAAAATCCCGATTTAGCAATTTTGGGAACTAGAATTAGAGACGCCCAGGGTAAAATCTGGTTTAGTGAGGGAAGGTTTAATCCAAGGATTGGATCTTTACCACACCGTTCGCGTATCAATAAGCCCGCGCAGGCGGGCTTATTTCGAGTAGCCCCACCCTTTAGGGTGGGGGGACCTATCCCTTGTCGGTGGGTGTCGGGATGCAGTATGATTCTCAACTTAGCCAGATTCAACCATTGTCCCAAATTTGACCCCCATTATTTTCTTTACTACGAAGATAATGATTTGTGTGAAAGATACTATCAACTAGGATATCAGATTGCGGTCACCCAGGATGTTTTGGTGACCCATCTGGTTTCTGCTACCACTCACAAAGATAAAACGGCTAAGTTTCGCCACGCTACCTACAGTAAATTGTACTTCCTCAAGCAGCATGGCACTGTTTTGGCTTTGGGGCTCAATTTGGTTTATATGCTAGCAAAATTGCTGCTGCTTTTACTGCGCGATCGGGCCTCTGCCCTAGGTCGGTGGCAAGGGTTACAAAAGTTCATCTTAATCAATTCAAAATTCAAAATTCAAAATTCAAAATTCGGTAACCAATAAAAAAGCTCTCAGCTTTTCTATTTATGTAAATTCAATGTACAGCAGCTTATCGTCTCATGAACAATCATGAATTGCTAATCAATCTTTCAGTGTTAATGAAGCGTCCGACAGGAGTAAGTACCTATGCTATGAATTTGCTACCACGGCTAAAACCCCTGTCTCCGACGCTGCTGGTCTCCGAACCCATTCAGACTTATAATAGTTATCAAATACCTGCAGGTTTAACTCCAGAACAAGGGGCGATCGGGCATCTAAAGCGTTTAACCTGGACCCAGCTACAGATGGGAATAATATACCATAAACTCAAGGGAAAACTGCTATTTTCTCCGATTCCGGAAGCCCCATTATTTGCCAGTTGCCGGTTTGCGGTCATGATCCATGACTTGATTCCGCTACGCTTCCCGGAAAAAAAATCTCTTCTGTGGTATTACTTTCGTTACTACGTTCCCCAAGTATTAGCACGATCAACCCAGATTATTTGTAACTCCCAAGCTACGGCTAAAGATCTTACAGATTTTTACCAGATATCTATTGACAAAATTACGCCCATCCCGTTAGCATACGATCGGAATAACTTTAAGTTCCTAGACTTGCCAACGGGCAACTACTTTCTGTATGTTGGTCGCAGCACCCCTTACAAAAATCTGCAGAGATTAATTGCAGCGTTTGCGGCAATAGAGGAAAAAGATTGCGAACTATGGCTGGCAGGTACGCCCGATCTGCGTTATACTCCAGGATTAAGGGTGCTTGTAGAAGAACTGGGCTTGACAGATAAAGTGAAATTCCTCGACTATGTTCCCTATAGTAAACTACCAGTGCTGATGAATCGGGCGATCGGCCTAGTATTCCCGAGCTTGTGGGAAGGGTTTGGCATCCCAGTCCTAGAAGCGATGGCCTGCGGCACCCCGGTAATTACCTCCAACATCTCATCCCTGCCAGAAATTACTGGCGATGCTGCTATCCTAGTAGATCCCTATAATGTGGGAGAAATTACCGCTGCCATGGAGACAGTAGTCAGAGATGCAAGAGTGCGTTCGGATCTCAGCAGGGCCAGTCTGGCCCGGGCCAGTCAATTCAGCTGGACGAAAACCGGACTTGCCACCAGGGAACTGCTGAGTCAGCTAATGTATAATTGCTAATTGTGAATGGCGAATTGCTAATGCAGTCAATTTTACAGTCAATAGGATAAAATGATCGGAAACGAGGTAACATGCTCAGAGTTTATCTAGACACTAGTATTTATAACCGTCCTTTCGATGACCAAAATTAACCAAAAATTGTATTGGAAACCCAAGCTGTTAACTTTATACTAGAATTGGTTTCAACTCAACAAATTTAATTAGTTAATTCTGCTATTTTAGAGTATGAAAAAAACAAAAATAATTACTCTAGGAATCCGGAAGCGATGAATAAGTACTTACAAATGGCTATAATTGAACAAAATATAAATGAAAATATTAGAGAACAAACTATAAACCCCGTTGATTTCATTTTGTAGATTGAAGATGAAAATAAAAGTAATGAGTGACCAGCAGATTCTGGAAGAAGGATTTAAAGTGTTGATGACCCATTTAGGACCATCGAAAGCTATGCGTTTTGGGGCAGCTTGTAAGTTAGGTGAGGGAGACTATCTCCAACTAAAAGATAGACTTTTTGGCGAAGAGACAGCAGATAGTCTTTATGAAAAAATTAAAGCCTATCAGAATTCAAAACAGTCCGACGAAAAAAAGGAATTAGGCTAGAACTAGAACAGAGGGTGAAAAAATAGTGGCAAAAAGGCGAGCGCTATGGTAAAAAGGACAATGAACCATTAGCGATATGCCATGCCATCCCTAAAATATGCTCTCGTCCATGAATGGTTAACCCCGGCAGCCACTGGCGGATCGGAACTGGTCGTTAAAGAAATCCTCAAGCATATTGATGCTGACCTTTATGCCCTGATCGACTTTGAATCCACCAATCCTGACAGCTATCTATTCAAGCGTAAAATTGGCACCACGTTTCTGCAACAGTTTCCCCTGGCCCGTAAAGGGGTTCAGAAATATTTGCCCCTTTTACCGATCGCGATCGAACAGCTAGACTTACGGGACTATGATGTAATTCTCTCCTCTTCCCACGCAGTTGCCAAGGGGGTCATCACTCTTCCCCAGCAGCTGCACATCTGCTACTGTCATACTCCCATGCGCTATGCCTGGGATTTAACCTTCGATTACCTGAACAACAGTGCAGCAGGTAGGGGAATCCCAGGCATTCTCACCCGATATATACTACACCGACTGCGCCAGTGGGACGTGGTCTCCGCTAATCGAGTTGATTACTTGATCGCCAACTCCCAACATACAGCCAGGCGAATTTGGCGTTGCTACCGGCGTCAGGCGGAGGTCATTTACCCCCCTGTTAATATAGAAAGATTTCCCTTTCAGGCAGAAAAACAAGATTATTATCTCACCGTTTCGCGGCTGGTCAGCTACAAGCAGGTATCTATAATTGTGCAAGCCTTTAATCAACTGGGACGGCCCTTGGCGATAATCGGTACTGGACCGGAATTAGGACGCCTGCGCCAGCTGGCTAAACCGAACGTGCAGCTGCTGGGGGCCCAACCCGATCGGGTGGTGGAAAAGTACATGGCAAATGCTAAAGCTTTCGTCTATGCTGCCTGTGAGGACTTTGGCATAGCCCTGGTGGAAGCACAAGCCTCTGGCACGCCAGTTATTGCCTATGGTGGTGGGGGGGCCCTGGAGACCGTGCGGGATCTGCGGCAACACCCGGATGGGGCTACGGGTTTATTTTTTGCCGCCCAGACAGGGGCGTCCTTGGTGGAGGCCGTGAAAATATTCGAGCAGTCCAGGGGCCAGCTGCATCCGGAAATCGCCCGATCACGCGCCGCCCAGTTTGACGCCAAAGCCTTTGAACAAAGCTACCTTGCTTTTGTGGAACGCTGCTATCATGACTTTCAATCCCGTCCGAACTCCCGGGGTGCCTTACCCCCTGACCCCCCGATCTTGCCGACCGATGGTGATTAGGGGTAACTAGCTTTATGATGAGGACTGTGTGTGGTGTGAAATAGAGGAGTAAGATGACTGCCCAAAGTCAACTGATCTCCGGCAAGACTGTACGGATGTCCGTGAAGCGCCGCTTCCGCAAGCTGGCGCTTCCAGCTAGACAGCAACATCTGTCCGGTCTCAACGGAGATTTTTTCAAGCGCCTGTTCGATGTCCTGTTTTCACTGTCGGTTTTGATTGTTTTTTCCCCCCTGTACCTGCTTTTGGGTCTGCTGATTGCCCTCAGTTCCCCAGGCTCAATTCTTTATGTTCAGGAACGGGTGGGGAAAAACCACAAAAAGTTTCGCTGTCTGAAGTTTAGGACAATGGTGAAAAATGCCGACAAAATGTTAGTGGAAATGATGTCAAATAATCCGCATATTAGTCAAGAATTTGAGGATTATTTCAAACTTAAATATGACCCGAGAATTACTAAAATTGGCAGATTTTTGCGGCTGACAAGTCTAGACGAATTTCCCCAATTTTGGAATGTGTTGATGGGAGATATGAGTGTGGTGGGTCCGCGACCTTTAGTGGTACAAGAACTGCCAAAATACGGTAAGCATATCGACAAGGTTCTGACTATCCGCCCGGGAATTACTGGGTTATGGCAGGTGTCAGGGCGCAATGACCTCCCTTATCCCCGGAGAATTCAGATCGACATTTACTATGTGAATTTCAAAAATTTATGGATGGATCTGTGGATAATCGTGAAGACGATCGGGGTTGTCATTTTTCCTAAGAATAACGGTGCCTACTAAGACCAGATCGCATCGGTGTTTATAGCACGAAGCGATTTATGAATAAGAAACCCGACACGAGAGTAGTTGCCGGGTTTCTGGGTTATACCATCGGTATTTATAGCACCAAGGAGGCGATCTGAGATCTCATACAGCTAAAGGCGATCGATACGATCCAAGATACCGTTCGGGAAATTTTAGGTTAAGGTAGAGAAGTATTGTCGGGACTGTGGCATTAGCAGGCCGACTATCGGCACTTGTTAATGCCACAACTCCCTGACAGAAATGACAACAGTTACTCTCACGAATTGCAAGAAGGACATCGAGTATGACGCAAGGCAAGCGGGCATTAATCACCGGCATTACTGGTCAAGACGGCTCTTACCTGAGTGAGTTTTTGCTGGAGAAGGGCTATGAGGTTCACGGTATTATCCGACGGTCTTCAAGTTTTAATACCGATCGGATCGACCATATATATGTGGATCCCCACAGTCAGGATGCAAGGTTGTTTCTGCATTACGGCGACTTAACCTATGGCACCACCCTGCGCCGGGTATTGGAGGAAGTTCAACCAGCAGAGGTTTACAACTTGGGGGCTCAATCCCACGTGCGGGTGAGTTTTGACTCCCCGGAATACACGGTTGATACTGTGGCGATGGGGACATTGCGCCTGTTGGAAGCGATCCAAAACTACCAGCAGCGTACTAGTATTGAGGTGCGGTTCTATCAGGCGGGTTCTTCGGAAATGTTCGGCAAGGTACAGGAAGTACCCCAGAAGGAGACGACTCCTTTTTATCCCCGCAGTCCCTATTCCTGTGCTAAGGTTTACGCCCACTGGCAGACGATAAACCATCGGGAATCTTACAAGCTATTTGCCTGTAATGGCATATTATTTAATCATGAATCGCCGCGCCGGGGGGAGACCTTTGTGACGCGCAAGATTACTCGGGCTGTGGCCCGAATTGTGGCTGGCAAGCAGAAAAAACTCTACCTTGGGAATCTGGATGCGAAGCGGGACTGGGGCTATGCTAAGGACTATGTGCGGGCGATGTGGATGATGCTTCAGCAAGACCAGCCGGATGATTACGTGATCGCTACTAATGAAACTCACTCGATCCGCGAGTTTCTCGACCTGGCATTCAACTATGTCAACTTAAAATGGCAGGATTACGTGGAGTTCGATCCGCGCTATCTGCGCCCAGCGGAGGTGGATCTGTTAATTGGCGACTCGACTAAGGCGCGGCAAAAGTTAGGTTGGCAACCCTCTGTCACTTTTAAGGAGTTGGTAGAGTTAATGGTAGATGCTGATATCAAAACCCTGGAACGGCAGGTGAGAATTTCGGGCAACGGGTTTGATTAGTTGATGTTTCGGGGAGGATAACAATGAAGGATTTAGATTTAACAGACAAACGGATTTTGGTGACGGGTGGGGCGGGTTTCCTGGGGCGTCAGGTGGTAGACCAATTGGCTAAGGCGGGGGCGAATCTCCAGAAGATTACTATACCCCGATCGCGGGACTATGACATGCGGGAGATGGATGCCTGCCAGCAAGTGGTGCAAAATCAGGATATTATCATTCATCTGGCAGCCCATGTGGGTGGCATTGGTCTGAACCGAGAAAAACCAGCAAAGTTATTTTACGACAATCTGATGATGGGCACCCAGCTAATTCATGCTGCCTATCAAGCAGGGGTAGAAAAATTCGTCTGTGTGGGCACTATCTGCGCCTATCCCAAATTCACCCCCGTACCTTTCAAGGAAGATGACCTCTGGAATGGCTATCCGGAGGAGACCAATGCCCCCTATGGCATTGCTAAGAAAGCCTTATTAATTCAACTCCAGTCTTATCGGCAACAGTACGGTTTCAATGGCATTTTCCTGTTGCCTGTAAATTTGTACGGTCCGGAGGATAACTTTGACCCCAGGAGTTCCCACGTTATTCCGGCTTTAATTCGCAAAGTTTACGAGGCCCAGCAACGGGGAGAGAAGACATTGCCAGTCTGGGGTGATGGCAGTCCCAGTCGCGAGTTTCTCTACTCGACTGATGCGGCCCGGGGGATTGTAATGGCGACTCAGAAATACAATGACCCCGATCCTGTTAACCTGGGAACCCATTATGAAATTACGATTCGCGATTTGGTAGAATTGATTTGCGAATTGATGGAATTTGATGGGGAACTTGTCTGGGAAACGGATAAGCCCAATGGTCAGCCCAGGCGGTGTTTGGATACGGAACGGGCGAAAGAGAAGTTTGGCTTTACTGCCCAGATGGAGTTTAAGCAAGGGCTGAAAAATACGATCGACTGGTATCGACAGCATCCTGAGTAGTCAGCCGGGGATTCAAGAAACCCGGTTTTTCCAAAAAAAAAACCGGGTTTCTCGGCTACCGATGAATATCCCCGCCGCAAGAGAAAATTTTTAAGTTGTCAGCCCATGGAAATCACTACAGTATCTCAACAAGGACACGTAATAATTCCTCAAGCAATGCAGAAAGATTACGGCTGGGAAGCGGATCGAGAATTAATATTGATCGACACAGGCGAGGGGATTCTTATTAAGCCGAAAAATACTTTTCCGCAAACAACTTTAAGTGAGGTAGCGGGTTGTTTAAAATATGAATGTCCACCCAAAAGCATAGAAGATATGAACGATGCCATTGGTCAAGGAATAAAGGAGCAATGGCATGAGTAAAAGGATGGTCGTAGTTGATATTAATATTGTAGTCAGCCCTTGAGTTGTGGAAGCAGAGGAGATAGAACAATGTTAGCCGAAAATCCCAGATTTAATCAATTGATGGATGCGGCTAAACAACGCATCCAAGCAACAGGCGGAGTTAATCATGATGAGTTCTGGAAGCTAGTATAAAAGTCAGATCAGAATAAAATAAAAGCCCGATCGAGCCGTTCGTAGTAAGCACGAAGAGTGCTTCCCAGGCGCGAAAGCGCCTAGGGACTGGTGTTAGCCGCCCATTTTTAACCAGCCAAACACTTGAGCGACTGTGAGTTGCAATTCAATTTCTGGTAACATGGGTAATGGATCGTTTCCGTGAAGGAGTACGGGTTGTTGTTGGGGATAAAATACCAAAATACTCAGGTCGTCCGGATCTACGAACCAGCCTAATTTACAGCCTGCTTCCAGACAGTAGAGAATGTTGCCAATGACTTTATTAGATTGCTGTTCGGGGGAGAGGATTTCGATCGCCCAGTCTGGCCGTAGATCGAAGCGATCGGGGACTTGGCCTTCGACAAAGGGGATCCGATCCCACAGAAAGATGGCGATATCGGGTAGGATGGAGCGATCGTCAAAACTGCACCGTAGTTCGGGGAAAGCGTAGGCGATTCTTGGTTCTTCGGTAATTTGATTGATGACAGCACAAAGCTTGCCTTGCAAACGGCTGTGTCTCCCTTTGGGCATTGGCTTTTGACGAATCTCGCCTTTTATGAATTCAGAAGCAGGTTTTGTCTCTGGGAGTTTCAAAAACGCTGCTAATGTCAGCGGTGGCGTAGCGGTCTGAATCATTATCCTAAGTCTAATCTAGATCGCCGGTAATCAGTGGATGACTGTCTTCCCGCTACCTTTATTATAGCCACGATCCCGATTGCTCGATGTAAAGAAATAATACAATTTTAGATCGATATGGCGATCTGGTTACAAAAATTAACATTTAGTAGGGTGGGCACCGCCCACCATCAGGGTACATTATACTCTAAATTAGGGACAGAGGGCTAGAGGCGGTAGGGATCCGCCGGTCCCAGGGGAAGGAGGGAAAACTTATGAGGAGAAAAGAGCGATCGCATTAATTGTCAAGACCTTGAAGTAGCTTTGTATTGAGGAGTAAGATGAAAGATAGGTTAACAGTAATTATCGCCCAGCTCCGCCAAGCCCTTGAAAGGATGTATGGAGAACAATTAGTTAAAATAGTGCTGTTTGGATCTCAAGGGAGAGGCGATGCTAGACATGACTCGGATATTGATATCTTAATTGTTCTCAACCAGCCATTTAATTATGGAGATGAAAATGAACGAATTAGCTTTCCAGTTGCAGAAATTTGTCTAGAGTATAATGTTCTAATTAGTTGTGTCTTGGCCACACTGGAGCAATTACAGCATAATAATGGTGGATTTTTCAGAAATGTTCGCAGAGAAGGAATAGCAGTATGACTCCCGAACAACAGGGACTACTAGAAAAAGCTTCAAGAAGTCTGCAAGCTGCCAGAAGTTTAAGGGGAATTGGTTTTGCTGAATTTGCTGCCTCTCGTGCATATTACACCATGTTTTATGTGGCTGAAGCATTTCTAGAAGGGGAAGGACTATCTTTTTCTAGACATTCTGCTGTAATTGCGGCCTTTGGTCAACGGTTTGCTCGTACTCAGCGGGTTCCTGCTGAGTACCACCGCTACTTAATTAGTGCAGTGCGATTCGTTCTAGTCTAACGTGGGCAACTACGGAACGCTAGGCCAGGTCCAAACTGGTAACTCTGGTATTCATGGGGGTTAGATTCCCTCTCTCCAAGTGTGGGAGTAACACCGGTCCTTAGTGCTGCTGAGTCACATCACGGTGGTGCGGAGCAAGGACTTAAATGTAGGATAGCTAGCAGCCTAAGCTAGTGACGCCGCTAGGAAAGATGCTAATGGCTAGAACAAGCGAACCTGTGTACGCCTCGTTATCTAGAACCAGCGAAATAAGGCTTAAAGCGCTGGCCCAAAAGGGAAATGGTAGTTTGTGCTGGTTCTTGCACTTGGCCAGTATCGCACTCTAAGAACTCCCGGGGTATAGCAGGGGCCTAAAAGCATCGTGAAATGATACTAGGGAACGAAGTAACTTCTCGTGTGCTGTCTAGATTGGACAAGTTAGATGTAAAGCGCAAGCCGCGAGGGGAGAGATAGCCCGAGAAGCTAATGCCTAGGGTAACGCCTATGGATATGATGGGGTGTTCCTCATCCAGCTGACGCGGGTTGGTTAAAGTAGGAAATCTTGGGTAAGAGTATCTCTAAGACGCCGGAGGCCTCTCGAAGGTTGGATGACTGGTAAAACAGACTTGGAAATGGTAATACTAAAGGTTATCTGGCAGCGCCGCTTACCAACCAGGAAAGGAGTGAAATCGCATGAGATGAGGGACAAGTGGAGCAATCCGTAGTAATCCTAGTAGTGACAATGCCCTACTTGCCAGTAGCCGGATGCGGTGAAAGTCGCACGTCCGGTTCCGAATGGGAGGGTTAGGGGGTGACCCCTAGCTCGACCCCGACTGAACAAATCCGTTTGAGGGGAGATTATAATGTAGAGCCAAATATAACAGACGTAGAAGCAGATAAAATAATAGATCGTGCCGAGCAATTGCTAGAATTTGCATTGGCAAACATTGACTCACTCCCGCCTCCATAGGTATAATCCAGAACTCACCTAGATTAGTGTAGTGCGATTCGTTCTAGTCTAACGTGGGCAACTACGGAACGCTAGGCCAGGTCCAAACTGGTAACTCTGGTATTCATGGGGGTTAGATTCCCTCTCTCCAAGTGTGGGAGTAACACCGGTCCTTAGTGCTGCTGAGTCACATCACGGTGGTGCGGAGCAAGGACTTAAATGTAGGATAGCTAGCAGCCTAAGCTAGTGACGCCGCTAGGAAAGATGCTAATGGCTAGAACAAGCGAACCTGTGTACGCCTTGTTATCTAGAACCAGCGAAATAAGGCTTAAAGCGCTGGCCCAAAAGGGAAATGGTAGTTTGTGCTGGTTCTTGCACTTGGCCAGTATCGCACTCTAAGAACTCCCGGGGTATAGCAGGGGCCTAAAAGCATCGTGAAATGATACTAGGGAACGAAGTAACTTCTCGTGTGCTGTCTAGATTGGACAAGTTAGATGTAAAGCGCAAGCCGCGAGGGGAGAGATAGCCCGAGAAGCTAATGCCTAGGGTAACGCCTATGGATATGATGGGGTGTTCCTCATCCAGCTGACGCGGGTTGGTTAAAGTAGGAAATCTTGGGTAAGAGTATCTCTAAGACGCCGGAGGCCTCTCGAAGGTTGGATGACTGGTAAAACAGACTTGGAAATAGTAATACTAAAGGTTATCTGGCAGCGCCGCTTACCAACCAGGAAAGGAGTGAAATCGCATGAGATGAGGGACAAGTGGAGCAATCCGTAGTAATCCTAGTAGTGACAATGCCCTACTTGCCAGTAGCCGGATGCGGTGAAAGTCGCACGTCCGGTTCCGAATGGGAGGGTTAGGGGGTGACCCCTAGCTCGACCCCGACTATATAAGTCGGTAAGATAGCTGTAGCCTGTAACAGAAGAGATCCATAATGGAAAAAGCAAAGTTAAGACGAAATATCCTAAAAACACGCAAGGATATGTCAGTTGAAGTCTGGGGAGAAAAGAGCGATCGCATCTGTAGCCACCTGCAATCTTCACCTTTGTTTGCAGAAGCGAGGACGATGCTAGCTTACTTCAGCTTTCGCCAAGAACCGGACCTAAGTCCCCTGTTTACAAATGACCGCAGTTGGGGATTTCCTAGATGTGTTGGGAAATCTCTTTCCTGGCACGCCTGGAAGCCCGGAGAACCCCTGGAAAAAAATATTTACGGCATTTTTGAACCCTCGGCTGATTCCCCCACCCTACAGCCCAATGCGGTAGATTTAATCCTCGTACCCGCGCTCGCCTGTGACGAACGCGGGTATCGCTTGGGTTATGGCGGCGGTTTTTACGATCGCTTCCTGAGTGCGGACTCGGAATGGTCATCTCATCGGACGATCGGCATTATCTTCGAGCAAGCCTTTTTCCCACTGTTACCTACAGAAGCATGGGACCGCCCCTTACAAGCTGTTTGTACGGAAAAGGGTTTGAGGCAAATCATCTTGGATGCTTGATTTGACAACAAGAGGCAGAGCCTATAGAATAGCATTACCAGGGAGACCCTGGTAACGAGGGAAAAGTACAAGCAGGTATTGCCTGGTAACGAGAAAAGCTCCCATGCTCTCGTTCCCTGGCTCCGCCAGGGAACGATCTCCAGAGGCTCCGCCTCCAGAAGATTGAACTCGGTACAAGATGTCTATTTCAACTATATAGCACCAGTTGTAACAAGAAGCAGAGCCTATAGAATAGCATTACCAGGGAGACCCTGGTAACGAGGGATTGGTGAGATTGTAAATTGATTTGACAAGAAGAGGCAGAGCCTATAGAATAGCATTACCAGGGAGACCCTGGTAACGAGAGAAAAAATGCTATAATAGATAGACAATGTTTGTAGTCGGTTTTAACCGACTTTACCTATGACGCAGGGGTTTGAACCCTCGGTATATCGTGGGTAGTGCGAATAGCGCTCCCACGATATACCGAAGGCGGGCTACCGGGAAAGCAAGGACAAGCAGGTATTGACATGATAGATTTCAACGAGGTCCGGGCGGAGTTCCAGAGAATTTGGGGTTATGCCGATTTTCGCCCGCCGCAAGGGGAAATTATTAGCAGTATCTTGGCACAACGGGATGCTTTGATCGTGATGCCAACCGGTGGGGGAAAGTCGATTTGCTTCCAACTCCCAGCTTTGCTACAATATGGAGTGACTCTGGTGGTTTCTCCCCTGGTGGCCCTGATGGAAAATCAGGTGCAGGAATTACGCCAGCTACATCTGCATGCGGCTTTAATTCATAGTGAGTTGTCCAGCAGAGACAAGAAACAAACCCTGCAAGCATTAGAAAAACAACAGTTGCGGTTACTTTACCTTTCCCCAGAAACATTGTTGAGTATCCCAGTTTGGGAACGGTTGTCTCAACCCCAGTTGAAAATTAATGGCTTGATTCTGGATGAAGCTCATTGTCTGGTACAGTGGGGGGAAACTTTTCGTCCCGCTTATCGCCGGTTGGGGGCTGTCCGTCCCGCTTTGTTAAAGTCGAAACCGCCGGGGACGAAACTCCCGATCGCGGCTTTCACGGCGACGGCGGATCCGGACGCACAGCAGATTATTCGCGAAGTATTACAGCTGCGATCGCCCCAACCTTTCTTACTCAACCCTATCGTGCTAACTTAAACTTAAAGGTGCAAATTGTCTGGACTCCCCGGGGACGCCGCCAACAGTTGTTAAAGTATATCCAAGCTAGACGCAAACAATCTGGTTTAGTCTATGTGAGAACTAGGCGAGACAGCGAGGAACTGGCTGGATGGCTGGGGGAAAGTCGCTTCCAGACCGCTGCTTACCACGCGGGGTTGAGTCCCGACGAACGCCGTGCCATTGAAAATGCTTGGCAGAGTGGTAAGATTCAGTTTGTTGTCTGTACTTGCGCCTTTGGGATGGGGATAAATAAGCCCGATGTCCGCTGAGTGATTCATTTCCACTCGCCTCTGCTATTATCAGAATATGTGCAAGAAGTGGGACGTGGTGGCAGAGATGGTAAACCGGCTGAAGCCCTCACCCTGATTAGCGAACCTACTGGATGGTTGGACCCAGCAGATAAGCAACGACGGCAGTTTTTTACCGATAGAATGCGCCAGCAATATCAAAAGGCTCAGCAATTGGCGAAAAATCTCCCCGTTAAGGGCGATGTCAACTCTGTGAAAGCTGAATTTAAGGATGGCCCGATCGCCCTTTCCCTTCTCCACAGCAGCGGACAGCTCACATGGCTCGACCCCTTTCACTATAGCATCGATCGCTCGGTAAAAGCACAGCCATCCGACCAATCCCGAGCCGTCCAGCTAATGTCACGGTATCTGACAACCCGTGATTGTCGCTGGAAGTTTTTATTAACCGCCTTCGGCTTTACTCCCGCTGCTAATTATCGCTGCGGTCACTGCGATAACTGTACCAAAACCAAATCTTAACCTCCAGCAAACCTAGAAATAACCCGTTCTTTAGCTGTCAGAGATAAAATAGTAGCCGAGTTTTAAACCCGGGTAAGTGCTATGGTCTATTCTTTGGCGTCAGAGGCAGTTGACGAAGGAGATTTACGTCAGCTACTGGAAGAAATATATCAAGAACGCAGTCTCAGCTTTTTCTGTAGCGGTCAAAATATTCCCATGGGCGATCGGGATATCTGGGTGGTCTATCGGGGTGTGGTGCAATTGAATATTCTCTATCTCAGTGGGGAAGAGGGTTTGCTGGGTTTGGCCGCTGATTATATGCCCTTTGGTCTGCCTCTGACCGCGATCAATGCTTACTACGCAACTACCCTATCAGATAACGTCATATAATTATTCAGTCTAAGTAGCGTGAGGGCGAGGAAAGACTAAAGTCTTTACTACGAACGGGGGATACGAACGGGGGATAGAAACGGGGGATAGAAACTTTTCCCGTTCTACTCTACCTGCCTAATTTCCAATCTTCCCCATCTGGCAGTTTACTCACTTTCTCCATGATTATACCGCGTATTGTTTGCCTTGAATGTTCGTAAGTCAAATTTAGCAGTTGAGTCGCGGCCTGCACTACTGCTGTCTTATCTACCATCTCTTCGAGTTGAAATGGCGTCACTCGCCCATCCAAAACTTCCTCACTCGCTATGGCAATTGCATCAAGAAAAGCCATTTCCATGTAGTCATCCCATTCATTTTGCTTAATATAGTAAGAGGTTTTATCCTCTTTCAGATTTAGACCTTGGATCTTCAGCACCGAATCTCCGATCGAAGCATACCATAAATTATTCATCCTTTCGGAAATTTTGTTTTTAATTAAAAGCACAAGCATTCTGACGAGGAAACTCTCGATATTCTGCAAAATGGCTTTCTTACTCATCCCTTCCAGTTCGTCTACTAACATTAATGCCTCATTATACCAGCAATTTGCTATAATATCAATACTGCGGTATTAGTGGTATTATTGCCCTTACTCTGTGTATTTATGCTTACTGCCATCGGCCAGCCCCTGAAACCCTCGGTTTTTCGTTGGCCCGATCGCCTTTTGGGGCCTCTTCGGGAAAACGCCCGACTAGAAGCACAAAATTTTTTTGCTACCTCCATCTGTACGGTTGACAAATTATTTTATTCATGTTAGAGCGGTAAATTTATCCGTAAATTGGCTCAAGAACGAATATTAAGAGTATAATATATGGTGCGATTCGTTCTGATGTAAACCAGTAATGGTGAAAATCGGGCCTGGTCTTATTTGCCAGGTAACTTTGGTGCCATGAGGGTTAAATTCCCGTGCGATGAGTTCCAGCCTAACGTAGTCATATACGGAACTCTGGCCTAGGAAACTAGGAACTCTGGTAATCATGGGGGTTTAATTCCCCCTCCCCAGGTACAGGGGTAACCGCGTGAGGTGCTGCGAAGTAACATCATCGTGGTGCCAAGCGAGGACTCAAATGTAGGATAACTGGCAGCCCAAGCCGGTGACTCTGCTAGGAAAGATGTCCATGGCTAGAACAAGCGAACCTATGTAAACCTCGTTAAACCCAACCAGCGAAATAAGGCTTAATGCGCTGGAACAAAAGTTAATGCAGTTAGTGTTAATTAGGGAATTGGCTAACATTGTACCCAAATAACTGCCGGGGAAAAGTAGGGGCCTAAAGGCATCGTGAAATGATACCAGGGAACGAAGTAACCTCAGCGAGAGGAACGAAGTAACCCCCGTGGTGCTGTCCTCATTTGGACAAGTCAGATGTGCGTCCGCGTAGCGTGCGCGCAGCGCATAGCGCATGCCCATGAGGGGAGAGATGGCCCGAGAAGCTAATGCCTAGGCGGTGTCTGGAGCATGCCTTGGTGTCTGGAGCACACCGAGTCCTTCAGGACAAGAGTGTGCGGAAGACGCCAAAGTCCTTCAGGACAAGAGCATGCGGAAGACGCCGGTAATGCCTATGGATACGCAGACGCGGGTCGGTGATACTAGTAAACTATTGGTACAAGTAGCTCTAAAATGTCATAAGCCCATTTACAGCGTTAGCGAAAGCGAGTTGAGGATTGAGGAATGTTTAACTGGTAAAACGGAGTGTTAAATGGTGATACTAAAGGTTATCCGGCAGCTCCACTCACCAACCAGGAAAGGGGCGGACGTGCAAGTAGTAAGGGACAATGGGAGTAATCCCTAGTAATCCTACCCGTGAAAGGGGCCTAGTACCCAGTAGCCGTGTGCGGTGAAAGTCGCATGCACGGTTCCGAAAGGGAGGGTTGTCCCGCGAGGGACAGCTCGACCCCGACTTCCGCCCAGATACGGGGCTGACATCGGTTCTCAGTGCTACGAAGTAACATCATCGTGGTGCCAAGCGAGGACTCAAATGTAGGATAGCTAGTAGCCAAACTGGCAACTCCGCGCTTATTAGAGGTTCATGGTTAGAGCAGGCAAATCCCTGTAAGTATCGTTAATACTAACCGGTGTAATGGCTGACTAACACCGGCCTAAAATAGGAAAGCAGGCAGCGCCTTAGCTTTCATATGTGGCTAAGGACGTATCCGAAAGAACTGCCGGTATATAGGGGAGACCTAAAAGCCTCGCGAAATGGCATCAAGGAACGAAGTAACCCCCACGTCGCTGTCCCCAGGGACAAGTTAGATGTAAAGCGCAAGTAAGTGTGGGTGGGAGGGATGTCCTAAGAAGCCAACGCCCAGGGTAATGCCTGTGGATATGCAGACGTAGGACGGATATGGTAAGAAGCCTTGGGGTGCGAATCGTTTTGGCGTAAGTCTGAAATATGGCGATCGCCGGGCTGGTTAATACCAGCAACTCTGGTCATCATGGGTTCAATTCCCCTTCCCCCAGGTACGGGGGTGACCGCGTGAGGTGCTGCGGAGTAACATTACCGTGGTGCCTCCCGAGGACAAATGTAGGATAAGGTCTCAGCCCAGAGACCGACGCCGCATGGCTGCGCCACGCTGCGCGATCGGAAAGAGGCTCATGGTTAGAGCAAGCGAATCCCTGTAAGCATCGTCATCTTAAACAAGCGAAAAGAGGCTGACACGCTTGGTGCAAAATGCGCACGCAGTCCGCGTATCAGTGGTTGCACGTCACTGATATCGTACCCGAAATGACTGCCGGTGTATAGGGGAGACCTAAAAGCCTCGTGAAATGATACCAGGGAACGTTCCGGACAAGAGCGGTGCTGTCCAGATGGACAAGTCAGATGTGCGTCCGCGTAGCGTGCGCGCAGCGCCTAGCGCATGCCCGCGTGGGGAGGGAGGTCCTAAGAAGCTAATGCCCGGGGTAATGCCTGTGGATATGCAGACGTAGGACGGATATGGTAAAAAGCTCTAGGAGATAGTAGCCCTCTAAACGTGCTTAACCAGTGGCAACACTAGGTAGTAATGATGGACTGAAATCCTAACCGGGTAAAAAATTTAGAGGCCCCATACGGGCACCTGTTAGTAAAGAACGGTCATAGTGGTTTTCTAGTTCTCCCCCGTAAACCTTCCGGAGTTAGGTACTCAACTAGTTCATGACTGACCATAAAGGGGCTATATTTCATAGGGCAAGGGACAACGGGAGTAATCCCTAGTAATCCTACCCGTGACAAGGGTTTACCAACCAGTAGCCGTGTGCGGTGAAAGTCGCTCTTCAGGTTCCGAATGGGAGGATTGTCCCGCGAGGGACAGCTCGACCCCGACCAGAAACTAGCCTTAAAAAGTCATAGACTAAGGAGCAATCCTAAAGGATGAATGATGGACTAAAATCCTAGCCGGGTAAAAACTCAGAACCCCGAGTAAAAAGTAAATGGGGACCATGTTAGCAAAGAGCGGCTAGTGCGGTTTGCTGGTTCTCCTCCGCGAACCTTCCGGAGCTAGGTACTAAAACGGTCTGTTGGCTAACCACAAAGGGGCAAAATCTCATGGGGCAAGGGACAACGGGGGTAACCCCTAGTAATCCTGCTGATGACAAGAGCTTACCAACCAGTAGCCGTGTGCGGTGAAAGTCGCTCTTCAGGTTCCGAAAGGGAGGGTTGGGAAGTGATTCCCAGCTCGACCCCGACCACAAAGCCTGCGAAAAAGACCAACTTTCTCTCCTCTGAGGGAAGCGCGATCGCCCAGCACAAACCCGATCGCCCCACGGGAGAAGAAACCGGGTTTCTACTAAATTTTTATCGTCCCGAGAGGGTGTAAAAGAAACCCGGTTTCTAGCAGACACGCGATCGCCTCAAGCAAGCACCGGTGCAAACCAGCGGTTTCTGGGCGGAAAAAAATTTCCCAAAAGGGTTGACAATGGAATTCGCAGCCATTAAGATGGTAAAAAAGCGGTCGCAGGATTGCCGTACCTGGAAAACTTCATATACGGTACTGCGCGAGCGCAGTTTAATGACACTTTTCACACCGAGGTCCCTGTGGAAACCATCGAATTCAAGACTATCCTCCAAAGCGGATCCGTAACCATTCCCCCCGAATATTCTGCCCAGTGGGAAGGCAAAAATATCCGTGTTATCCTATTGGATGATGAGGGAAACTTAGCCCTACCCATGGAACAACCCCCAACACCGTCATTTAAGACCATTTCCCTCTATACACGGGAGTTTAAATTTAACCGAGACTCAGCTAATGCCCGCTAAGATTTTCCTCGACACTAACATCATTATCTGCTGCTATTCCCAAGATGGGCCAAATAAACAAGAACGCGCTCTAGCATGCGTTTGATCGGGGACAGGATTAGCACTCAAGTCCTGAATAAAACAGTCAACACCTTGAGACGGAAGTTTTTACTGAAATATGCTCAGATAGGTGCGGTTGTCGATGAGCTAAAGCAACAGCTTAAAGTCGCAACTGTCTCAATAAACACGATTCAGCGCGCCTTAGAGATCTCCGAACGATATAAATATAGTTACTTCGACAGCCTCATTATTGCCAGTTCTTTGGAAGTTGGTTGCGATATCCTCTACAGCGAGGACCTACAGGATGGACAAAACATTGATAGCCAACTTACTGTTATTAACCCCTTCCTCTGAAACCTAATGAAATCTCAACAAAAATCTATGCACGAGGAAGCGCAGAGAAGCGATCGCCCCTAGGGGACTGGCGCAGGATCGGGAGAGAGGCGAAGTCCGAAAGGTACTGTCACTTTTATCTCTATAATACTCATTTGCCTGCTGCCCTTTGCTGTTGATTACCTTTATTACACAAAAATCCAGATTCTCAAACGAGTATGGTTGTCAAGGTTCGGGTCTTGGTTGGTGGGATGCTTATAGATTCATTGTATCCCGTCCCCCGTGAGTAGGAGTGAATGGTCTCATCCCTACCCTAAATTTTATTGAGCAAACTCCTTTTTCAGATGTAAAGCAATGCTGGTGGTTTCTGCCTTGTTTCGTCCCGTGGTTTGAATGCACAACCCATAACCAGCATCCGTCCATGTTAGCACGAATTCCACAATTCCGTCATCTTTAATCCGCCGAATGGCATTCTTCTGTTGGGAATTAAATGGCAGAGAGTCGATCGCTCCCCTCACGTAGGCAGATCCACATAGCTTCTTGGCAAATTACTCTAGTTTGTCCTTCCCACGATCGTCTCTGAGTTTGATCTGTTTCTGTTTAGCAGGACTGTCATTCTCAGGAATTATGGACATAATTGCCCTTTCCTGCTTGGCGAATTGTAGGCGCGATCCCTCATTAAACAGCACCCCCATTGCGGACAGACTCACCAGGGGGATATCGTCTACAACTTCTTCATCAATTAGAGAGGACCAATATTTATTGTCCGGAGACTCTTCCAGTTCGGACTTTTCCAGAGTTTGTCCGCTTTCGAGTTATTCAAACCAAGAGTAATTATGCAACCAAAATCCCAGAGCCAGCGCCACCGGTTGGAGTGGCAATTCAATCACCTCGGAGAACTTCTCAAATAAATAGTATACGGGAATTTTCAGCGCTTGTCCGATCGTCCCGGCAAAAGATATTTGTGCTTTATAACCCCCGTAGCATTAATTGCTATTGCTTCGGGACCAAAATTCCTCACTTCGGTACCGATCTCACGGACGAGATTTTTCAATCCTGTTGCTTAAAGTCTTTGACGCTATCATCTCGCAACCCCGACAATACTCGCATTTCCACCCGATCGAACCCCAGGGGGTTGCGGTTATTTTCGTAATACAGTTTCAGCAATGCGCCTGTTTTCTTCCCATCTTCCGTATCGGATACCAAAAAGATTAAACGCAGTCGGTTAGCAAGGAATCCCTTTTCGCAGATCCGCGCAATGGAGTTAATTTCCGCACCGCACAAGCGGTCCGTGTTCGGTTTATCCAGCAGCAGCAAAGACAGTTGATTCCAGTTTTCCCCTTCCCATGCTTGCTTGATGGGGTCTTCCTCATTCCTTTTCAGGTTATTCAACAGACTCGTGCCGACGGTACAGATCAGAGTGCTTCTCATGATTCTCTCCTTTCAAATATGTCATTGCGAGGGGGTCTGACAGGGAGTAGAGGACGCGATCGTAACCGAACTGACCCCCGAAGCAATCTCACCACCTATCATACAGGAGATTGCTTCTGAGGGTCATCGGGTATTGCAGTTTTTCCCATCCCTCCTGCCAAATGGGAACCTTTCATAACCGTATTAATATACTAGCAGCGGGTGGAAGACCCCTTTTCCTATTCCTCGTTCCTCCTTCTCAGCGTCCCCGCTGGGAAGGAGAGATATTTCACTTACTGTCGGGTAAGCAATTGATAAATGGCAATTCCAAGAGTTTCAAATCCAATCTTCACCACCAGGTAACTGAGTGAATTCCGAATCTATGACATCCCGTAAGCTATCATCGGAATGAGAATAAGTCAAACTTATTAGTTGGTTAGCGGCGTTCATAATCTGAGTTTTGTCCACAATTTCTCGGAGTTGACGTGGTTTATATACGCCATTAGCTACTTCCACGCTGGCCTCATAAATAGCATCCTTAAAAGCCCTTTCCAGATTATCTGTCCATGCCTCTTGCTTGATGTAGTAAGATGTTTTATTATCTTTGAGATTCAGACCTTGAATCTTCAGCAGCGAATCTCGAATTGAAGCCGCCCAATAATTTGTGAGACGCTGTTCAACTTGATTTTTTATCAAGTGAATCAGCATTCTGACGAGAAAACTATATATCTTTTGCAAAATAGCTTTTTTACTCATCTCTTCCAGTTCGTCTACTAACATTAATGCCTTGTCATAGCGACCTGATAGGATGGAAGTTCTGATCTTTGCGAGTTCTTGAGTCATAGCTGTCTCCCTCCGCGACTTTAATAAAATAGTCTTGCTGTCAATGCAGTGAACCTTGATTGGTTTACAAAATATAGCATTAAAATGCTCAGATGTCAACTTTTTTCTGTAGCAGAGCCCTATTCAATACTTCTTGGTTAAGCATCTTATTTGTCATTGCGAGGGGGGGGGTACGTAGCGATTAACTTATGCTTTACGAGTTAACCCCCCCCGAAGCAATCTCCCCGCCCCATATGAGATGAAGAACACTCCGGCGTCGTTCGCTGTATCCTGGTCGCTCGATGTCTTCTGGGAGCGCTAGTCGCACTACCCAGAAGACATCGTACTCGCACTACTCAGGATACAGCGCGGTGAGATTGCTAGCCCTCCGGAGCTTGTTGCGAGGCACGAAGCAATCTGCCGCTGCGCTTTTACGAAGTGCGCGTAGCGCTACGGGGGGGGATCCAGGCGGGGCTCAACACTGCCGTTGGTTTGGGAGCCCCCCTCGCTCCGGACAAGTTATTAACCGAGAAGTATTGGGGCCCTATTCCCTCACCCCCAAAAAAATTTTACAGAAATACTTGACAGTTAAAGGCGATCGATGCTAGATTATAAATAGCTGCGGATGTGGCGGAATTGGTAGACGCGCTAGACTTAGGTTCTAGTGTCTTTGACGTGAAGGTTCAAGTCCTTTCATCCGCACTCGATCGAGCGCGAGGACACGCTCGATCAATCGCTTTTGAGACTCTGCGTTCCCGTGATTCCCAGGAGGCAGAGCCTCTTGTGGACGTTCCCTGCCGGAGTCAGGGAACGAGGGAAGCGTTTACTACGAACGGGCGGGCAAAGATTAAAGTCTTTACTACGAACGGGCGGGCAAAGACTAAAGTCTTTACTAGGAACGGGGAGAACTGCTGAGGATTTCGTCGAGTTGGCTAATGCGCAATCTCATTTGCGCTAGTTCCCGATCGAATGCTGCTCGACTCAGCAACCGCCCTTCCAGATAGCAGGTTTTTCCTTGACTCCAGTCCGTGCTACAGTCGGCTTTTGCTGCTAGAGATTTCATATGTGCTAGGCGTTGAGCTAGATCCCTACGTTCATTTTCTAATTCAAGTCGCTTTTGCGCGGCTATTTCTAGTTCAGCACTAATTTGGCTCAATTCTGGATCCCATGTTGCTGGCGGTGGCTCGATCGCCCTTCTGATGGCGGGGACAACTGATACTAATGCGATCGCTGCACCGGACAGCAGGGATGAAAGGAAAGCTACTTTTATTCCCCGGCGTAGCAGATGTTTTTTACGGGCCCTTTCTAACTCTTCTTCGAGAGTCAGGCCCGGTTGACCGTTGCTTTTGCTGCGGAATAGCAATGTCCCGCTGTAGGGATCTGCTTCGATCGCGTCTCTCATCTGTTCCGAGTGCAGCAGGCGATCGCACTCTGTCTTTGATAGCCCTAGCTGGGATGCGATCGCGATCGCCGAGAGTCCCTCGGGATAACCGGATAGTAGGGTATGCAGGGCTTCGCGATAAGGATGGATGTTATCAGCAGCGGTCTTTTTTCTCAACATAAGCATTATCAGTTATCTCCTCCCCATAATTTCGTCAAAGATGGTCTGCTCTAACTTAGCAACATTCTGTGCTTCCGGCGGTGTAATGTTTTCTTGGAGAATCAACTTTGTGGAAGCGATGATTTTGTCTACTTGAGCTTGCTCTTCCGGCGACGCCACCGTACTGAGTTCTAGTTTTTTCTCCAGCTTCCAGACGTTTTGCTCTAACTCGCTAATCTGAGCGTCAATTTTGGCGAGTTTAGGTTCAAGCCAATTAACAGAATGCCGTAAAATGGCTGTCCGTTCGAGCAGGCTGATTTCTTCCCTGTATCTTTCCCGGTTCCTCAGCAAGTCTTGATGACTGTCTAGTCCCAGTCTTGGCAATCTTTGCCGAATATCATTATAGTACTGTAACAAGGACTGGAATCAAGGGAATACCTGTTATCTGGAAGGGCGGTTGCTCAGTCGAGCACAGTTCGATCGGGAACTAGCCCGAATGAAATTAATGATTAGACAAATCAAGTAATAAATCCTCAGTTTGCGATCTCGATCTCTCGTTCCCTGACTCCGGCAGGGAACGTCCGGGAGAGGCAGAGCCTCCGGGAGAAGAATGCCGCGAGGCAGAGCCTCCGATCGTCGTTGCTAGCTAGAAACTAGCAACGAGAAAATGCATTATTCCCCGTGATTCCCAGGAGGCTTCGCCTCAAGGTGGACGTTAAGAGTCGGAGTCAGGGAACGAGAAAATATCAAATCTCTGCGATCGGGGGGTACTTTTCGTGTTCCAATAGCTGAGAGGCTCTCAAAGTAAGGGTTTGACGGCGATATCTAGACTGAAATTTGGAGATTCCCAATGAAAACACTGCCCCCTAATGTAACAGCCTACCGAGAAACTCCTGTTTTTACGCAAGAGACTATTCCCAAAGGACTGCTCGATCGCCACACTACAAAAGAGGGGAGTTGGGGCAAAATTTGTGTCATATCTGGCCAACTTTGCTATCGAATCCTCACAGATCCCCCTGAAGAACATGTGCTAACACCTGATTCACCAGGTATTGTTGAGCCCCAGACACCACATCAAGTCGAACCTTTCGGCTCGGTGGAATTTTATGTAGAGTTCCATCGCGAAGCGGAAAGCTAACGTTCCTCCGAGAGTAGCTTCGCCCTGGCGAGATTGAGATGCACTCCACCATCTTTGCTTCAAGATAGTGATTCATGGAAGTCAAATGCATTATTAATTTTCTAACTCATCAATTAATGCTTGAACTTGCGATCGCATTTTAGGTAACTCCGAAGCGATCTTCAATAATCTTCCACACTACTTCCATATCTACTCCCCAATAATGGTGTGCAAGCACATTCCGAAAATCCACAATATCTTGCCAAGGAATATGGGAATAGGTTGCTTTCAGAGCATCTGATAGGTTATTCACCGCCTCTCCAATAATAACCAGTCGGTGTGTCCCGGACGCGCTACTCGCACTGTCCGGGACACACCGATAGCAACGCGGGGCAATTTTCGAGGATTGAACATCATCAACCTTTAACGGGAGCATATCTCTTTGGGCAGATGCATGGATCGAGGGTGCGCGAGGGGTCGGTAAAGTAGCTATGGCAGCCCCTTCGAGCTTTGAGCAAAAATACTTATGGCAAAATTGACATACTTCTACTATTGACATTTTGCCTGTGTAATGCCATAATAGTAACGATGGACTTGACAATGATTGCTCCTGGCGATTGAGCATATGCAGCCCCTTCGGTAACTGAGCAAAAATACTTATGACAACGTGAGATGCTCCCACCTTTAACTGGGTGTATCTCACGTTTGTAGCCCTTATCCTAAAGGGTAGTCTATCGAATAACTTTACCTTAGAAAGGATTGAAAATGCAAGAAATAAAGTATAAAGGATTCTGGTGGCTTCCATCCGATTCCGAGAACAAAGTAGCGGTAGATTTAACCTTTTCTAATTCTAATGGAATCAAATTAAACATAATAGGTTCATGGGTTAATCATTGGAATTCATCGATGCTAAACGAGGGGCAATCAGAAACTATTAAAATTATACTAGGCATTTCAGAAGCGGGAAAACTAATTACTATTTATGACTCCATATTGAAGAATTATGTTTTGCATTCTTCTCCTGGGTTAGATACCCAAAAGTATAGATCCAAAATATTGTTTATTGACGCTCACTTTACCGATCCTAGTGATATACTATTTTACAAAGCAGAAGTAGATTATAGCTACTTGTCTGACTGGGCTAACCTGCCTGTGCCTGCTATCAAAGGTCGGGAGTATAATCTTAGTTACACTTATCCAGAAAAAATTAGTGCAAAGATCGCGCAGGGTCAAATATCTGTAGTATACAGATATTCAAGTGTATATGATTTAAGGCATGTTAGGCTATCTGCCTGCTTGCAAATTGAACCAAAGATGGAATTGTCATTTGAGGATTTTTACTCTCAATTTATTTTCCCTATTAAAAATTTCTTGACTTTAGCAACTAATAGACCAAATTCGCCGACGAGTGTTCGTTTATATTCCCGAAATGGTACAACCCAAGGCAGTCATGCTCTTGAGGAAATTCCTATTCAAGCAATCTTTCAAACCGAGTTCCGTGAAAATATAGGTAAAAAATCAAGAGCACTTATACTTTTTTCACTTGAAGACATTAAAAGTAATTTTAGCCTTGTGATGCAAAAATGGTTCAATGTAGTTAATGAATTGGGCATGGGCAGTCTATGCAATCTTTTTTTTAGCGTTTTTAGCGTTCTTTACAGTAAGGAAATGTATGCGGAACATCGGTTTCTCAATCTTGTGCAAGCCGCTGAATTATATCATCGTCTCAAAAAGAATAATCAAGTATTGCCAAAGAATGAACATGAATATCGCCGCAATTCGATACTAAATAGTATTCCTGAAGAGCACAAAGAATGGCTAAAGCAAAAACTTGAATTTAGTAATGAGCCAACTCTCAAAGAAAGATTATCAGATTTAACAAAAGAAGTAATTATACGTTTAATTGATGACCCGGAAAAATGGATAGTAAAAATTAAGAATACCCGAAATTACTATACCCACTATAATCAATCTCTTAAGAAAAAAGCAGCTAAAGGTGAGGAGCTTTTTTTGCTTACTCAGGAACTATCTTTTGTCCTACAGACTTGTTTACTTATTGAGTTGGGATGTTCCCCAGAACGCAGTGCTGAGTTAGTTCAGAAAAACGAGTACTGGAAGTACCGGCAAAGGGTAAAAGAAAATTCCCAATAATTAAGATTTAAGCTATAGCTAATTGCCAATGGATAATTGATAATATTCCGTAGGTTGGGTTGACGCCAGGAAACCCAAACCGCAGCATCGAGAGAAACCCAAAACCCGCTGCGTTGGGTTGAGGAACGAAACCCAACCTACAGTACTAATTAAACCTTACCCCGCAATGCTGCTAATTTTGAGCTAATGGACAAGGGTTGATATCCCAAGGCAAAGGCTTTAGAACTATCTAAAGAAACATCCGGTGGTCTGGGTGCTGCTATTTGGGTGTCTTGTTGGCGGAACAATTGCGACAAGAACTCCCCCCTCGCAATGACAATGTGCCCAGTATAACATGTCTTGATGTACTATTATATATAGAGGAAAGAGAATTAACCATGTCTAAAGCAGCAGACGATTTACTGAAACAAGGAATAGGGCAATATCAGACCGGTGACGTAGCAGCAGCATTACAGTCTTGGCAGCAAGCCCTGACCCTCTATCGGGAAGCAGACGATCGCAAACGAACGGGGGCGGCCTTGGGCAATTTGGGGGCGGCCCATGAGGCCCTGGGAGAGCTGCCAGTCGCCCTAGATTACTATCAGCAGCATCTGGCGATCGCCCAGTCAATCTCGGACTGGCGGGGACAGGGAAATGCTCTGGAAAATATAGCTAATGTCTACCATAGTTTGGGAGAACTGTCAAGGGCAATAGACTATTATCAGCAGCGGTTGGCGATCGCCCGAGAACAGTCCGACCTTGAGGCATCCGGCAGGATATTGGGGAACCTGAGATTGACATATAAGGAGATGGGAAATGAGCAGGAGGCGATGGCCTGTTGCCGGGAACAATGGGCGATCGCGCGGCAGAGGTTTTCCGCAAAAAAAACGGGGGACTTTATGGAAATCGCGGAACAGGTAGGTTTAAACCCGATGGAAGACTTCGCGGGGGCGGACCTGAGTGGAATCAACCTGTACTATGCTAACCTAGGCTGGGCAGATTTACGGGAAACAAATTTGAGTAATGCCGACTTTAGATTAGCAGACCTGAACAATGCGAAATTAAGTAAAGCCAATCTGAGCAATGCCAAGTTAAGTAATGCGAATCTGCGGGATGCCGACCTCAGCTATGCAAATATGACGGGAGCAGATTTGCGGTTATCAGAACAACCACTCGCTAAACCAGGAAAGGGAAGAAAAGACAGGCGGCAAGGGCTAACGGAAGTAATTCCTATTAAGTCTACCTATGAAAAGGGCCTAGTACCCAGTAGCCGGATGCGGTGAAAATCGCAAGTCCGGTTCCGAAAGGGAGGGTCGGGAAGCGATTCCCGGCTCGACCCCATCCAAGTTGGTGGGAACTAAACTCAAAGGGGCGTTCCTCAAGGGGGCAAATGTGGAAAAAGTGGACTTCAGAGAAACATCAGGTATTTCTCAGCAGATGAAAATTGACCTGATGGAGCGCGGGGCGATTTGTGAGTAAAATGATAAGCAATTCAAAATTCAAAATGGAGAAAGCCACGGCTGTAACTCGGAAACGTTTTACCAGAGAAGAATATCACCGCATGGGGGATTTGGGATTCTTTGACGATCGGGTAGAATTGATGCGGGGCGAAATTATCCAGATGCCAAGGAAGCAACCACCCCATTCAGTCTGCAATACCCGTTTGTGGAAGGAGTTATTCCAGCTAGTGGGCGATCGGGCCATTGTGCGGGCAGGAGAACCAATTATATTATCTGCTGATAGCGAACCTCAGCCCGATCTGGTAATAGCACGCGATCGCCCAGACGAGTATTTATCGAGTCATCCCGAACCGGTGGATATCTTCTTGGTGGTGGAAATTGCAGATGGGACATTGAGTTACGATCGCAACAGGAAGTTATCCATCTATGCTGAAGATGGGATTACAGATTACTGGATATTCAACTTGCAAGACCAGCAACTGGAAGCATACAGCGAACCCGATCGAGATTTGCAGGGCAAGTTTGGCTATGCTAGCAAGGGTATTTTTTTGCCCGATGCAGTTATTGCTATCCCCGGTTTCCCCGATCGGACTCTAAATTTAGCGAAAATATTTCCAGGGGAGATGCAGTCAGAGCGATTTTGAGGATAAAATAAGTCATAATCATGAGGAGGATTGGCAAAGCCATGTCTCAAGCAACCATAACTGATGTTTCCTTAAACCAGACGTTCGATCGACTAGCCCAAATCAGCAAACTGCCACCTAATTGGGATTCTTATGGCGCAGAACCAGTGTCGTCGGTAGCTGTAGTAAAGGCTTGTCAGCTTGTAGTTAATGTGAAAGAATCATGTTATAATTTGGTGGGAGAAAAAGTGCTACCCTTTGCGGTGGCACCCCTTGCGGATGGTGGCCTGCAAGTGGAATGGCGAGGAACAATGAATGTTCTGGAGGTCGAAATTAGCCCGAACGGAGAGTTCGGCTATTTGTCGATCGCAGGAGAAGGAAATAGTCGCAAGTTTGAGGAGAAAGATCCTGCTGACTTGGAAGAATTGCTTTCCCTGGTGTTATAGGCGATCGGCCCCAATATCGCGCTTGCATAAATCCGCCTGGGCAGACTATAATTGTAAGAGGGAAGGAATTCCAGATCGCCGGTTCACCCGATCGGGCTCTAAATTTAGGGAAAATATTTCCGGGGAGATGCAGTAAACCTTATAGGTCGAGTAGTGAGATGAGTCTGGTTATTTCCGATGAAATTGTGAAAGCAAGTGGGCTATCAGAAGACGAACTTTTCTTGGAAATTGTTTTGCTGCTCTTTAAGCAGGACAAGATTAGCCTAGGAAAAGCAGCGGAATTGTTAAATATGTCGCAAATTCGCTTTCAGCGGTTGATGGCCGATCGGGGTATTTGCGTCCATTATGACGTGGCTGAATTGCAGGAAGATATCCAGCATTTGACTGCAAAGGGGTGGCTATGATTATGACAATGTTTTTAGTCGGTTTTCAACCGACTTTAGCTATTAGCCGGGGGTTTGAACCCCCGGCGGGGTAACTGCGCAGACTATAATGGTAAGAGGGAAGAACTTCACTATCGCCAGTTCACCCGATCGGGCTCTAAATTTAGCGAAAGTATTTCCCGGGGAGATATCGGGGGATTGAAATCCCACGTCCACAATTCGGTCTGGGCGGACTATAATAGTAGAATCGAAGGACATCACCATCACCATCATGCCCAAATGACTCAGCCACAGCCAAAATCTCAGCCAACCAGATCCCAGTCACGTCCAACCCTCGCACAGCAGTCTCCCCCAGCAGGTACGCGGTTGGGTAGGTTGACACAAAAGCTTGTGCGGAACATTTTAGAGGTTGTGGATCAGCTATTGTGGGCGGTGATGGGTAAGCTGGGGAGAACAGTTTACGAGTCAATTCAGGATGCGATCGCACTCAGCATCCTTCTGAAACTACCCGGTTTCATCGGCGAATTTATTCTCGGAAAAAAATTCTCCGATTTTGGTGTTTGTAACAAAGAGAATCCCTTGTCGAATTTTATGCTTGTTACCTCATCTTCGCCTCTGACTTTTTGCTTTGTATCGTTCTAGCGGGTCGAATTATTATTCGTTTTTGGAAAGACATCGACATCAAAGATTTGAGAAACTAATAGGAGAAACGCGATATGACAAGAGTCAACAGTGAAACAATTAGTCTTTACGAAGAAGCCAAGGCAGGATTAAGTTCTTTGGTCAAGCAAACGGCTCAGGTTGGTGCGGGTTTTCTGGTGATGCTGCTGCTAACTGGCGGTCAACCATTAGCCTATATCGTGGGGTTTAGCTTTGTTGGAGGAGTTGCCTTTGTTGCTTGGAGCGAACATAAGCGGTTGACTAAACCTAACATGCCTTTTTCTGCTACCATATATAAACCCTATGAACAAATTATAGAAGACCAAATTAAGCGCATTATTGAAGCAGAAAAAGATAATTTTTATGAGCTTGTGAAAAATGAAGATCTAGATCCCGCTGAAGATTTTGCTGGCGCTAACTTAGTGGGAGTTATTGGCGTTGGTTGCAACATGAGGAGTTTCAACTTCAGCGGTACAGACTTGAGTGAAGCTGACTTGAGTCGCGCAGATATGAGGGAGGCAAAACTGATGAATGCTAAACTGATACGTGCTAAACTGATACGTGCAGACCTGAGTCGCGCCGACTTAACAAAAGCTCAACTGATGGATGCTGACCTCAGCTATGCTGATATCAGAAATGCTATCTTAGAGGTCCCCATTGAGCCCAGGGTGCAAGCTTATAGCGAAAACGGGTCCCGTGCTCCTACGGTAGCTTGTGCCCAATTAAAACTGCTGTAGTTGAACTGACCTCTTGTAATTTATATTAGAAGTGATGAATGCTAGTTTCAGCATGAAACAACCCCTACCGATAATGCCTCAGCCACAGCATGAAAACCGATACCCAGACTGCTTGTGGATGGAATTGGAAGCTATCCCAGTTCCATCTCAGCAGCTCGACTTGCCAGTGACCATCAAGTTTAACGAACAGTGGGAGCCGCTGTTGAATGGTCGTGTCAAGTTTGGCCTGAAGGGTGGAGAACTGAGGCTAAAGCTGAAAAACGGTCAAATTCCCTATAATTGTCGTCATCTAACTGAATCATTTGAGCTTTATATCGAGAACGAGACAGGGGAAACAGATCCGTTCCAGTCAACTTTGTGTCAGGTAACGACGAATGGTTCGGAGGTAAACCCTGGCTGGGTGTTTGAGCTAAAGATGGGTTCGCAGGTTTTGAAAGGCTCGCTCCAGAAGAAAAAGCTGGGAACTTTGATGGTAACGGACAACTCTTGCGGGGTGGAAGCAACTTTTGAAGTTTTGCTGAAATACCTGCATTTAACTGATACTGAGGAACTGTGGCCGCCAAACATCAGCCGCAATAAACGGATAGTTTTGGAGAGGGCGATCGCCAAGCATCTCCTACAGTCAAAGTTACAGCCCTATCTCAGTCGGACGGTGTTGCAATATGACTGATGAAGAATCTATCCAGGAACTTCAAGACCTCATCCAGCGGGTTGTCGAGGCAGAAACAAATGATTTTTCTGAGCTAGCAGAAATTTCTGGTCTAGATATTGCTGAAGATTTTGCGGGTGCAGATCTGAGTAATGCCGACCTGAGCGTTAGTCTGAGCGGTGCCCTTGCCCTGAGATTTGTTGGTCTGGGCGGTGCCCTGAGCCTTGCCCTGAGAGTTGTTCGTCTGGGCGGTGCCCTGACCTATGGTCTGACCAATGGTCTGACCGATGGTCTGATCGGTGATCTGAGCGTTGACCTGAGTGATGCCCTCCGGAGGCGTGCCAAACTGAGTAATGCCAACCTGAGGTTCGCCGACTTGAGGCGTGCCGACCTGAGCAATGCTGACCTGAGCAATGCTGACCTGAGCAATGCCGACTTGAGGCGTGCCGACCTGAGCAATGCTGACCTGAGCAATGCTGACCTGAGCAATGCCAACCTGAGCAATGCCGACCTGAGCGGTGCAGAAGTAGAAAATGCCCGATTCGGATATAATTCTGGAATTTCTGAGGATATGAGACTTTACCTAATTCGACGAGGAGCAATATTTTAGGATTCTTCGGGCGGTTATAAAAGGCGATCGTCCCAAAAATAAGTCCACAAAAATTATGGCTATCATCCTAAATAAGTTAGATATAATTCGATGATTTCAGCCCGATACAGACCTGCATTTTCTGACAAAATAAACCCTGTTTTTTGACCGATTAAAGGAAGTCAAGCCACAAAAAAGCGAGATAATGATACTATAATAGCAGAAGTAATCGTGGGGGAAATAGATATGTACCAACCAGTGGCGCCTGCGAAGCTCCTAACATTTGAGGAATATCGGTTCTACCAGGGAGAACCGGATGTTCTATACGAACTATTCCGAGGAAGTTTGATCCCAATGCCAACGCCAACATCATTACATACCAGAATCTGTCATTTTCTCGTCTCTATCCTGCGGCGTCACTTTGCCAGTCAAAATCTAGCTTTAATAGCCACAGATATCACGGGAGTCAGAACAGAAGTTGATGGTTCTCGCATTCCAGATGTCGTAGTTTGCTCGACCGAACTCTGGGAGCGATCCTGTGCCAGACCCGGTGCTGGTATTCTTGACTTTGGGGAAACGCCAACCCTAGTCATTGAAGTAAATTGGCGGGAAGACTACCTTCGCAAACGGGCTGAATATGCCTTGATCGACATTCCCGAATATTGGATAGTGGATGGGGTCGAGCCGGGAATCGCTTCCCGACCCTCCCTTGAGGAACCGGACTTGCGATTTTCACCGCATCCGGCTACTGGGTACTAGGCCCTTTTCATAGGTAGACTTAATAGGAATTACTTCCGTTAGCCCTTGCCGCCTGTCTTTTCTTCCCTTTCCTGGTTTAGCGAGTGGTTGTTCTGATAACCGTTAGTATCACCATTTTCAAGTCAGTTTTACCAGTTATCCATACCTTATCCTCCACTTGCGTTTCGGATTAGTTCCGTGGCTTTTTAGGATTACTCATTCCAGCAGCTTCCTAGTATCACCGACCCACGTCAGCGCTGGCTACCCAGCATCATCTACATTACTGTAGATGTTATCCCAGGAATTACCCCGGGCATTCGCTTCTTGGGCCATCCCTCCCCCCGTGGCTTGCGCTTAACATCTAACTTGTCCTGATGGACAGCACACGAGAGGTTACTTCGTTCCCTAACAACATTTCGCGATACCTTTAGGTCCACACTATACCCCGGGAGCTATTTGAGTACTATATTAGCCAGAGTCTAAAACTAATACTAGCTACCATTTCCTTTTTAGGCCAGCGCATATAGCCTTATTTCGCTGGTTCCTTATAACGAGGCTTGCACATGTTTGCCTGCTCTAACCTTGGATATCTTTCCTAGCGGCGTCACCGGCTTAGGCTGCCAGTTATCCTACATTTGAGTCCTCGCTTAGCACCACGATGATGTCGCTTCGTAGCACCGAGGACCGGTGTCACCCCCGTACCTGGGGGGAGGGGAATTTAACCCCCATGCGGTCAGAGTTCCCGGCTAATGAAACCGGGCTAGCGTTCCGTGTTTGACCACGTTAGGCTAGAACGAATCGCACAGACCCTAACAGGGAGCGCGTCTGGATCTTGAGTAATCCTGAAGGTGACGAAGGTTACGATTGGGTAGAATATCTACGAGGGGAATCCTTCAGTTCGGTGCAGTTTCCCCAACTGGTTTTATCAGTTAATACAGTCCTTGCACCTCCATTGGTCGAAAATTTAATCAGGGATGAACAAGCACAACTGCAACAGATTCAACAACAGAGAGATGCACAGCAAGAAAGGGCCGATCGGTTGGCTGCTAAATTACGGGAAATGGGATTAGACCCAGACACCATCTAGAACCTCAGTCAGTCAAGAAACCGGGTTTCTCTCGTCATATCCTTGATATCTCGTTGATAGCTGAACAAGAAACTCGGTTTCTGGCTTCTCTATATTTCCAGTCAAATATAGAGGGCGATCGCCTTTTATCCCAGAGTCAGAATACCCGCTGAAAAATCCGCCAGCAGCCGCTTTGTCCTCAACCAAGGCAAACCTATAATAGTTTCCCTGATTTCCGGTCCCGCAACAGCTTCAACAGTCAACTCTTGGTCATCCAATACCACTTTTGCCATGTAGGTATTAAGAATGGTTTCACCCATTGCCGTCACCAGGTTCCTTGTCTCGATCTCAGACCATTCAAGAGCCTCCAAATCCTGCTCGTTAATTGCTAGCCACTCTGTCGAACCTGTATCCAGTAGCGCCATTACGGGAAATATTTCTCCATTAGCTGCGATCAAACCAATCTCCAAAAATAGCTGACCTCACTCATCAAACTCACCTTGAATCATATTCTGCCACAGACTCCTGTTTCATTAATTCGGAAAGTAGCAAATCGCTGCTGCGGGTATTTCTCCAGTGCCTTCTGTAAGGCTATAATGCTATCGCGATCTATGAAATAGTCTCCGCTATTTGGCTCAATGAGGATGAACCAATTATAGTGGTTTGCGATTAACTCTGGGCGAACTCGCTCAAAAATCACGCGACCTCGCTGGTGAAATGCTTCCATTTCAGCTTTGCGTTTGGCTATTTCTTCAGGAGACCTCACGATCTCTGGGAATATCCTTCCCCGCCGCGCTTTCCAGTTTAATTGCTGTTGTGCCATCTTTTTATCATCTCTACTTCTTTAGCTAGTGGTATAATGGCAGCATCTTACTTTGAAATCAATGTATGGACTCCGACTCACTCAGACTGTAAAATCAAAGCCAAAGCCCGATCGAGAATTTCCTCTCGATCGACCATTTGTTCTAATTCCCTAACCTCGTAGCGTTCTCCATCTATTTCTAAAGAAGCCTTGTTAATAGCTTGTCGATAAGCTTTTTCTAAAGTGAGACGCAAATCTTCTAAATCCAAGTAAAACCCCTTAGATTTAGGACGCTGATTTAACTCCTGAATTTCTAGAACAGAGTTGCGAATGGAAACCTCCCAAGAACCGGTAGAGCGATTTTCAACTTGCTGCTTAATCAGATGCAGCAGTAGAATAACTGCAAAACTACGAATGTTATTAATGATATCCTTTTTGCTCATTTCTTCAAGTTCTTCGACAATGGCTAACGATCCTGGTATATCGCCTTTTAGCAGCAAGTCTTTGAGTGCAAACAATTCTTCCATAATGATTACCTCAAGCTATGAATGTTTTCATGTAGATAACTACGGTCATATAGATATCCCCTGCGATCGCATTCTAGCAACAAAAGGAGATTCACCAGCTTCGCGGCGCAACTTTTCAGCATACTGGTATCCTCGTTCCATGTCGGCATCAAGCTCTTCTTTACGATCCCAGTAATAGGCTAATGCTGAATAAATTTGGCTCATTTTGATATGAGGATAATGCAAGTGCAGCTCTTGAGGACTCCAACCGTAAGCAGTTTGAGCTGTGACTAACTCAATAACTTTCATAGTGGTTCCGGCGATGATGGGAACCCCGGCATCGTTAATTCTTATGTGTTTGTACTCATTCGCCGTCAGTTCTATTATTTGTTCCATCGGTTTCCCCCATAACGATCGTAGATGATTGCTGTTTACCATTATATTATCCTCCTACAAATGCAAGCCGATCGCATTCGCGATTTGCATTTCCTTGTTCGAGCAGAAGGGCCAGTTTTGGCTGGCAACAAACGTAATATCCATCTCCTGGGACTATCCCCTTGGGAGTAAATGTATTCATCTATACAAATGTAGTACAATATAATTCAAAAATCGGAACCAATGAACCAAGGCTGGCAAAATTAAACAGGCGATCGCCCATTACCAGGTTGACAGAGAGAGAAAATATGGTATAATGGCAAAAAAATAAATTTCATCTAGTTAAGCAAAAGATCGATCTCTGTGCTAATCTAGGGAAGTTGTCAAACTCGCACATCCAGGATTTCGGGTGTTTCCACTGGAAATGCACCTGGATGGAGGCTAAACCCGAAAGGAGAGATCGTTATCTATGCCAGTTGTCTCATTAGCTGAATTGCTAGAGTCGGGAGTCCACTTCGGACACCAAACCCGTCGGTGGAACCCCCGGATGGATCAATACATCTTTACGGCCCGCAACGGCGTCCACATCATAGACTTGGTGCAGACAGCTCAGCTCATGGAGCAAGCCTATGAGTACATGCGCGCGGCCTCAGAACAGAGGAAAAAAGTGCTATTCGTCGGCACCAAGCGTCAAGCAGCTGGAATTATCGCCCAAGAAGCCACCCGTTGTGGGGCTTATTTCATTAACCAGCGCTGGTTGGGGGGAATGCTGACCAATTGGACGACAATCAAAAATCGGGTAGAGCGGCTCAAAGAATTAGAGCGGCTAGAGGAAAGTGGCGGACTCGCCCTGCGCCCGAAAAAAGAAGGCTCCATGCTGCGCCGGGAAATGGAAAGGCTCCAGAAATACCTGGGCGGCATTAAAATGATGCGGAAAGTACCCGACATCGTGGTGATAGTAGACCAGCGACGGGAGTACAATGCCGTTCGGGAATGCGAAAAACTGAAAATCCCGATCGTCGCCCTGCTAGACACGAACTGCGACCCCAACGCGGTGGATATTCCCATCCCCGCCAATGACGATGCCATCCGATCGATTAAACTAATCGTGGGTAAGTTGGCAGATGCCATCTATGAAGGGCGTCACGGTCAAGTGTATGTGGAAGAAGAATACGAAGATTTCATAGAAGCAGAAGAAGAGTACGACTACGACAATGTCGATATGTCGGAATCCTCGGATTCGGAAGAGACAGCAGAATAGCAAGGGTACTAAAGCAAAATGGCAGAAATATCAGCAAAACTCGTAAAAGAGTTACGAGAAAAAACGGGCGCAGGCATGATGGATTGCAAAAAGGCCCTCCAAGAAACAGATGGAGATCGGGAAAAAGCCATAAAACGGCTGAGGCAAAAAGGACTCGCCTCTGCTAGTAAAAAAGCAGGGCGGGTAGCAGCAGAAGGGCTGGTCGATAGCTACATCCACACGGGAGGAAGAATAGGCGTCCTGGTGGAAGTAAACTGCGAAACAGATTTTGTCGCCCGTGGCGAAGAGTTCCAAACCCTGGTGCGGAACATTGCGATGCAAATTGCAGCTTGTCCCAATGTGGAGTACGTGAATGTGGAGGAGATCCCAGAAGAAATCGGAGCCAAAGAAAAGGAAATAGAAATGGGACGAGAAGACATGGCGACGAAAAAGCCGGACATCAAAGAAAAGATTGTCCAAGGTCGGGTAGAGAAGCGGTTGAAAGAGATGTGTTTGCTGGATCAGCCCTATATTAAAGATCAAAATATCACAGTGTCGGAATTGATCGAGCAAAGCATAGCCCAGCTGGGTGAAAACATCAAGGTGCGTCGCTTTACTCGGTTTGTGCTAGGTGAAGGAATAGAAAAGGAAGCACAGGATTTTGCGTCCGAAGTAGCAGCCCAGATGGGCCAATAATTGTAGGTTGGGTTTCCGCACGAAACCCAACCTATAACTGCTATTAACCTCGTTCGTTGGGTAACAAACGTCAAGCAAACCTAGGAAGATATGATTGGGAGAAAAAGTTGTGACGGCGGAGATGTTGGCAAATGGGATTAAATATGAATGCTGAGGGTAAAAATGTCAGTGCTATGAAATCAGTTGTAGGTTGGGTTTCCGCACGAAACCCAACCTACAACTGCTGTTAAGGTAGATTGAGTAAAGTCAAAAAAACCTACATGTTGTTGGTCATAAAGGTAGATTGGTGATAGAATGAATCAGAGTAACAAGGAGCGAGAAAAAGCAGTCGAGCAGTTAATTTGCATGAGGAGAAAAAAATAGATCCATGTTATATTTTTCCAATTTTGAACTTGGAATGGCTTAAAGGCTGAGCAGTTGTGATAGTAAATATTGACATGAGATTATGGATAGAGCGGAGCAGATAGCTCGGGAACTAGGAGCATTGGAAAAAGAGATCGAAGCATTAGCAGCAGAATTCCACCAAACCTACTCAGAATATCTGAAATCACTGGGACAGGTGGTGCGACAGGGGCTAATTCTGGCGAGCTATCATCTCTGCACTCAGGGGTATCCAGGTCAGTTTCTGCGTTTGAGTTTGAACAGCAAACAAAAATTGCAGCAAGCGATCAGACAGGTGGCTTCTCAGGCCCAGCCACAGTTGCTGGCCCAGTTACATCCTCCAGGGCAACCAGCACAGGAGAAGCCAAAGGAAACCAAGGTGGAAGCGTTTTTGCCCGGCTTACTAAATCAACCCTCGGAAAATATCTTAGGAGGCACCAATAGGGTATTGCCCCAGGAGGAGAAGCCACAGGAAAAAATAACACCAATGGACTTGGCCCAATGGCAGGATAAATTGGAAAAAGCGATCGCCTCGACATTAGATACAGTCTCTCGTCAGACGAATCTGTTACTCAAGCAAGGAAACATCCTGCCCAACCATCAGTTACCAGAATCGATTGTAGAAGCAGCTAAATCAGCTGCTAGTTCCTCGGAAACTGTCCCCGCTGGACCGCCCAACATTATTAATATGTTAATTGAAGCCGAAGGTCCTGGAAAAAAAGAGGAAGGATCTGCTGAAGACCCCGCCTCGACCTCGACGGGGAAGCGGCGCATGCCCATCAGGATCGTGGAAATTCATTTGCGGCTATCGGAACTAGAATTTGCCGACTCGACAGCGAGTTCTTGGCGTCAGAAAATTCGTAACCTGAAGACGAAATTACAAACCCTAGGGCGCAAGTATCAGAAGAAACAACGGGAACGTGCTGTTGCCCTGGCAGAAGCCGCATGGCGTTCCAGCTGGTTCGATGAATGATATTACGATCGGCAGAAACCTGCAGGAGAATTAGTAAATAGCAATGGCGTAATTAGTAGCAGAGAGAGAAGATGTATAGGAATATCATTCAGGATAGTGAGGGAGGAAATGATCAAGCATAATGAGAGGATAAATGGCAATTGAAAACTTGCCATTTACGGCCTCAAGCAGTAAGATAGGTATGCAAGCAGACAAGAGAGAGTTTTGACAAATGATAGAAGCACCAGATTGGGAGAGATTAAAGAAAGCCTTGGCTGTAGAAGCAAAACATGGCTTTACCAACATCGTCGGTAAGCAACCCTTTAGCCAGTTTCTCCAAGACCAGTTTAGCCAGCCACCAGCGGACCTGGCGCCAGCAGAGCGATGTCAGTGGCAGAAATTTGAGCAGGAATTTGCCAGTTATCCTGACCTCAGTTTTGCTCTCCGACAGCAATTAGTAACACAAGCGCGTCAGTATATCCATAGCTGTCAGCAAGCCTCAGGAAATGGAGCAGGGGGAAAAGCCCAGTGCGGACAACAGAGTAAAATTGAACTGGGCGCCATCAGTAGGGTGGAATATACAGAAAGCGTGAGTATAGACCAACCTATAGTCAAGCTAAAAGGGGTGGGATTCAGAAATGGTCGGCTGTTGGAACTGCTGGATTTGTTGACGGTCCGGGACTTGCTTTTATACTACCCCCGTGACTATATTAATTATGCTCGTCAGGTGCCGATCGAGGAGTTGCAACCAGGGGAAACGGTAACCATAGTGGGAGAAGTAAAGCGAGTCAGCTGCTTTAGTTCGCCCCGCAACAAGAAATTAACGATCCTGGATTTGTTGATGAAAGACAGCACCGGGCAAATTAAAGTGTCCCGGTTTTTTGCAGGTAATTACTTTAGCAATAAATCCTGGCAAGAAAAAACTAAGCGTTCCTATCCAGTCGGGGCCTTGGTAGCTGCTTCGGGTTTGGTGAAGAAAAACAAATATGGCCTGACCCTAGACAAGCCCGAACTGGAAGTTTTAGAAGAGGAAAACAACAATGCGATCGAATCTCTGAATGTGGGGCGGTTGCTGCCAGTTTATGCCTTAACAGAAGGGGTGACAGCTGCTGTGGTCAGAAGGGCGGTGATGACAGCCTTACCAGCTACTAAAGACCTAGAGGAGACTCTCCCAGAATCTCTGCGGAAACAGTATGATTTGCTGGAGTTGAAAGAGGCGATCGCCTCGATCCACTTTCCAGATGATGAAGATGTCCTGAGAACCGCCCGCCGCAGATTAATCTTCGATGAATTATTCTACCTGCAACTAGGATTTCTCCAGCGTCGCTATCAGCAGAAACAGGATCGAACAGGGATTAAAATTAAAAGTCCTGACAAAGGGAAACTGATCGAAAAGTTTTACAAACTGCTTCCTTTTCAGCTAACAGATGCGCAAAATCGAGTAATTGACGAAATCCTGAATGACTTAAAATCAACCACCTCCATGAATCGCTTGGTGCAAGGAGATGTCGGGGCTGGTAAAACGCTAGTGGCAGTAATAGCAATCCTAGCTGTAATTCAAGCAGGCTATCAAGCAGCATTAATGGCACCCACAGAAGTCCTAGCAGAACAGCATTATCGCAAATTATTAGGTTGGTTTAATCTCCTGAAATTACCAGTTGAATTGCTGACAGGTTCAACCAAAACTGCTAAACGTAGAGAAATTCACGCTCGATTGGAGACAGGAGAACTGCCGCTATTAGTTGGCACTCATGCCTTAATTCAAGACACAGTCAACTTTCACCGCTTAGGTTTAGTGGTAATAGACGAACAGCACCGTTTTGGAGTCGGACAAAGGGCATTGTTGCAGCAAAAAGGTGATGCCCCCCATGTCCTAACCATGACCGCAACCCCAATTCCTCGTACCATGGCCCTGACCATTCATGGGGATTTAGACGTGAGTCAAATTGACGAACTTCCTCCAGGAAGAAAGCCCATTCAGACAACAACATTAAGTAGTAGACAACGCAAAAAAGCTTACAATTTGATGCGCCAGGAAATTGCTCAAGGTCGTCAAGTTTATATAGTTTTACCTTTGGTTGAGGAATCGGAAAAACTAGATTTACGTTCGGCTGTAGAAGAACATAAGCGACTGTCGAAAACAGTATTTCCAGAATACCAGGTTTGTCTGTTACATGGTCGCATGAGTTCGGCAGAAAAAGAGGAAGAAATTAATAATTTTCGGGATAACAAAACTCAAATTATTGTTAGCACGACCGTGATCGAAGTCGGAGTAGACGTGCCCAATGCCACAGTAATGATGATCGAAAATGCCGAACGTTTTGGATTATCCCAGCTACACCAACTGAGGGGTCGTGTGGGTCGAGGCGATCGGAAATCCTATTGTTTGCTGATTGGTGGTTCCCAAACCGCTGAGGCCCGTCAGCGGTTGAATGTTTTGGAACAGTCCCAAGATGGCTTTTTTATTGCGGAAATGGATATGCGGTTGCGGGGACCTGGTGAAGTTTTGGGAACTCGTCAATCAGGGTTACCAGATTTTGCTTTGGCAAGTTTGGTAGAAGACGAGGATGTGTTGATATTGGCAAGAGATGCGGCAGAAAAGACTATCCTTCAGGATGAGACACTTAACAGTTTTCCTTTGTTGAAAGCTGAGTTAGAACGTCGGTATCAACGGATTATGGGTGGCACAATGATGACCTGATATCTGGTCAAAGCATGATCTACTCGGAAAGGGATGGACTTGCGCTTTTTGCCGCAGTCAATTCTGTAGCATAAACCAAGACAGGGCAAGGGTTTCGGACGATAGACTCTGGCATGGCAAAAAACGCAAATTGAAGCCTATCGCAGTATAATGAATTAAAATAGTTATCGCAGTAAGTAGGAGGCTGAATATGGCATTTGATTACGACCTGTTTGTAATTGGTGCGGGTTCAGGGGGACTGGCGGCTGCTAAACGGGCCGCATCCTATGGTGCCAAGGTGGCGATCGCCGAAGAGTCCGCCGACCTGGGGGGTACCTGCGTCAATCGCGGTTGCGTTCCCAAAAAACTCATGGTATATGCCTCGGAATTTTCCCATAAATTTAAGACAGCTGCTGAGTATGGCTGGAGTCCGGTGTCAAGCAGCTTTAACTGGTCGGAGTTCATTGCCCAGAAAAACCAGGAAATCCAGCGTCTCAACGGAGTATACAGCAATTCTCTAGCAGCAGCTGGAGTGGAACTGTTCGGAGGTCATGTTACTTTCAGGGACGAACATACCCTGTCAGTTGCCGATCGCCAGATTACCGCCGCCAAAATCTTGATTGCGGTGGGGGCTAAACCTCAAAAACCGGAAATTCCCGGGAGAGAACAGGCCATTACCTCTAACGAAATCTTTCACCTGGCCCAGCAACCCCAGCGTATTGCGATCGTGGGCGGTGGCTATATCGGTACGGAATTTGCTTGTATCATGAATGGTCTGGGTTCCCAGGTAACGCTAATCATTCGTCGCAATCTGATTTTGAACGGATTCGATGACGATCTTAGAACTGGCGTACAAGCAGGCATGCAGCAACATGGAATTCGGATCCTCTGCAACAAAGAAGTGGAAAAAATTCAACTCTTATCAACAGGTCTCAAAGTCACCTTACCCGATGATAGCATGACAGTTGATACAGTGCTGGCTGCTACAGGTCGGATTCCTAATTTGAGTAACCTGGGTTGCGAAAAAGCTGGAGTGAAGATTGCCAATGGAGCGATCGCCGTAGATTCGGAAAGTTGCACCAGTCAGCCCCATATTTTCGCCGTGGGAGACTGCACCGATCGCCGCAATCTCACCCCAGTGGCCATTGCTGAAGGTCGGGCCTTTGCCGATACCGAGTTTGGCGATCGCCCCCGGACGATTAATTATGAATTTATCCCCTCAGCGGTATTTTCCCAACCAGAAGCTGCTACGGTAGGCATGAGCGAAGCCGAAGCCCGATCGCAATTAGGGGAGGCCGTGAAAATTTATCGCAGCCAATTTAAGCCCTTGTACTATACTCTAACTCAGGAGAATACCAAAACCCTGCTCAAGTTAGTGGTTGACAGTCAAACCGAGCGGGTGCTAGGCGCTCACATGGTCGGAGAACATGCCGCCGAGATTATCCAAATGTTGGCAGTTGCCTTAAAAATGGGTGCCACCAAATCCGACCTGGACGCCACCATTGGCATTCATCCTTCGACAGCTGAAGAGTTTGTTACCATGAAATAGCCCCTCGGGAAAATTATGCCAGCAAATCTGGAAAGCTGGTAAACTGATGTTAAGTTTACTTATCCCATGTCACAGATATGACTTCTCGTCGTCGTTTTTTTGCCATTCTCCTGGCCAGCTGTCTGGCTTTCATGGCCTCATTTAACTTCAGCCCAGCAGCATTAGCTTTGGGAGGCAAATTACTGGAACTGAACCAACCAGCACCGGACTTTACCCTGCCCACTAATACGGGTAATGGGAAAATATCCCTCTCCGATTATCGCGGTCGGTGGGTAGTGCTTTACTTCTATCCCAAAGATTTTACCTCTGGTTGTACCCTGGAAGCCCGTCTATTTCAGAGAGATTTGCCCAAATATATCGAGAGAAATACTCAAATCCTGGGCATTAGCGCTGATGACGTGGACTCCCACGCCGAATTCTGTGATGCTGAAGGTTTGACATTCCCCCTTTTGGCTGATACCACTGGCAAAGTAAGTAAAGCCTATGGTTCTTGGATGCTCTTTTTCTCCCTGCGCCACAGCTTTATCATTGACCCGGATGGCATACTGCGGGAAATATACACTGATGTTTACCCGGCAACTCACTCTCTAGAGGTGCTGGAACGTCTGGAGCAATTGCAGCAAAGTTAGCATGCTGTAATCGCAATCGGGAAGTGGTTCATAGTTGATGGTTCCTAGGCTACCAAAAATTATCATACTATGAACCACGAACTATTAAATAAAAAGAACGGTACTAAAGAAAGGTGGTTTTGCGGATGTTCCCAGCGGGAATGATTGATACTATGTAAATATCAAGCGAACAATGAAGCTAAAGGGAGCATGTCCAGAGCATTTTCTAAGTTGTTTTGCTCTCAGACATAATCGCCTAAATACCCTATAGGAAATGGGACTGACAACTGACATTGCTAATCATTGAAAACCTGTAAATTGAGACCGCGCTAGCTGGGTTTGCTGCAAGACCTGTGCGAGTGCGGTCCAATCTTCCTGCTGGATATGGGAAATCAGCTGGTCGAGGGAATGGCGATAATTATGGAGCGATCGCAACAATTCGGGCCGATTATACTGTGCCATCATCAGACCCAATTCGGGATTGCCGCCTCCCACACGGCTTGTATCCCGGAAACCAGAACTAGCTAGCTGTTGTACTAGCTTGAGTACCGCCGGATCGACCATGCAGGCGTCAATCAAACTGGCACTGACCATCACCGGCAAATGAGAAATTAAGGCCACGGCCCGGTCATGGTCTGAGGGGCTACAGTGATACACTCGAGCTTGGAGCGAGCAGGCGATCTCGCAGAGGGTTTGCAGGGAAGCGGGTAGTGTTGAGGCCACAGGTGTTAACACGTAAGGTCGGCCAGCAAACAATTGTCGCTGTGCCGCATCTATACCACTCTGGGTAGTTCCCGCCATCGGGTGTCCGCCGACAAAATTAGACCAGATGGGGGTAATTGCTTCGACTACTGGCGTCTTGACCGAACCCACGTCTGTTAAAATTGTCGCGGGAGATAAATGAGGAATAATTATCTTGACAGTGGGGACGATAGATGCGATCGGCGTGCAAATAAACACGATATCGGCGGCGGCAAGCAGACTGAAAGCAACGCTAGCATCGTCGGCAACCCCGCGCGCGATCGCCAGTTCGCAAGTATGTTGGTGGCGGCTGACTCCCAAAACCTTAAACCCCACCTGGCGCAAATCCAAGCCCAAAGATCCGCCAATCAGCCCCAGTCCTACAATACCAATATTCATCATGGTGCATCATTTTTAATCAGCTCAGCCCTAAAGGCATGATAGCCTTTAGTCCCAAACAAATCATAGATACCAGCGATGGAAGCAGAGGAAATAGTAAAAAGCTATGCAGCTGGAGAACGAGACTTTGGTGCAATCAAGCTGACTGAGTTGAATCTGAGTGGCGTCAATCTCAGCGAAGCCAATTTCAGCCGTGCCAACTTATCTGTAGCCAACCTCAGTGGTGCCAATCTGAGTAAATCAAACCTGTCTAACGCCAAACTGAATGTGGCCAGACTCAGCGGTTGCAATCTCACCCATGCCAACTTCAACGGAGCCATCCTGAATGTAGCTAATCTGGTGTGAGCCGATCTGACTGGTTCGACATTGGTTCAAGCTGGGTTAATTAGAGCAGTGCTCATTAGAGCCGAACTTTCTTATGTAGACCTGTCTCGCGCTAACCTGACTGGAGCAGATCTGAGAGAAGCTACCCTCAGACAAGCTAATCTGAGTGGAGCCAACTTGTCGGAGGTGGATTTAAGGGGAACTTCCCTGACGGGAGCTAACCTACAGGGAGCCAGTGCGATTCGTTCTAGCCTAACGTGGTCAAACACGGAACGCTAGCCCGGTTTCATTAGCCGGGAACTCTGACCGCATGGGGGTTAAATTCCCCTCCCCCCAGGTACGGGGGTGACACCGGTCCTCGGTGCTACGAAGCGACATCATCGTGGTGCTAAGCGAGGACTCAAATGTAGGATAACTGGCAGCCTAAGCCGGTGACGCCGCTAGGAAAGATATCCAAGGTTAGAGCAGGCAAACATGTGCAAGCCTCGTTATAAGGAACCAGCGAAATAAGGCTATATGCGCTGGCCTAAAAAGGAAATGGTAGCTAGTATTAGTTTTAGACTCTGGCTAATATAGTACTCAAATAGCTCCCGGGGTATAGTGTGGACCTAAAGGTATCGCGAAATGTTGTTAGGGAACGAAGTAACCTCTCGTGTGCTGTCCATCAGGACAAGTTAGATGTTAAGCGCAAGCCACGGGGGGAGGGATGGCCCAAGAAGCGAATGCCCGGGGTAATTCCTGGGATAACATCTACAGTAATGTAGATGATGCTGGGTAGCCAGCGCTGACGTGGGTCGGTGATACTAGGAAGCTGCTGGAATGAGTAATCCTAAAAAGCCACGGAACTAATCCGAAACGCAAGTGGAGGATAAGGTATGGATAACTGGTAAAACTGACTTGAAAATGGTGATACTAACGGTTATCAGAACAACCACTCGCTAAACCAGGAAAGGGAAGAAAAGACAGGCGGCAAGGGCTAACGGAAGTAATTCCTATTAAGTCTACCTATGAAAAGGGCCTAGTACCCAGTAGCCGGATGCGGTGAAAATCGCAAGTCCGGTTCCTCAAGGGAGGGTCGGGAAGCGATTCCCGGCTCGACCCCATCCACTTACATGGCACTGATATGAGTCGGTCTGACATGAGCGGGGTAGACCTGAGAGAAGCGGACCTCAGACATGCCAATTTGAATCGCACTAATCTCAGTGGCGCTAACCTCAGTGGTGCTAACCTGAGATGGGTTGACCTGAGTGGAGCGAATCTCAGTTGGGCGGATCTGAGCGAGGCCAAGTTGAGCGGCACCAACTTAATTGGATCTGACTTGAGCAATGCTAACTTAGTCAATACTAGTATGGTACATGCTGACCTGACCCAGGCAAATTTGATTAAGGCAGATTGGAGCGGTGCGGTGCGACTTTAACTGGGGCAAAACTTTATGGTGTCTCGCGGTTTTGCCTGAAAACAGAAGGGATGACCTGTGAGTGGGTTGACCTCAGCCCCGATGGGGACCATTCTTATGTCTATCATTTCACCCCAGAAGAATTTCAGCAGTTTTTCAATCCCACTCCACCTAAGGTAGAGATTGTTGTCGATGCCAGGTTGGATCACTTAGCTAGCTTGGCATTGGCTAATGCTTATTATCAAATTGCTCGGCAATACTCAGCCATGAGCAGTCCTCCCAGTATTAAAGTGGGTCACCGTCGCACCACGCTCACATTTGTCCTTGACAGCGACGAGCATTATTTCCCATTGCCTACGTTGCCATTCTTCCCTTTAAGGATGCTGCCGCTACTCAGGGACGTCTGAGCGATTTGATGGATACGATACGATCGCCCAGTCTGGACGAATACCTGAGGATTAAAGATCACAATCATATTATGAAAGTCAACCAGTATCTGAGTAAAATCATGGGCAAGCTAGCAAAAATATCACTTACCTCAAATCTGCCGACAAAATCAGTTAAATTCTTTGATGTTCCCACCCAGGTGGTGTTGACAGATTCCAGCGCTCAGATCTTAACTGTATATCATCACCAAAATTTTGGCAAGCGTTTCTTAAATGCAGTTGCTTTGCCTAAAGATGATTCGGTAAAATATCTGAAATACTTGACATCCCCTCTGCCTACCATGAGTCTGATAGCTGATTTTATTAAGGGTTTCTATGACATGGTAAAATAGTTGGTGTATTATTCATTGATAATCCTTGAGAGGAGATCGAGTTGACAAGGGATAATTAAAGATTAACAATATAAAGATCGTGGCACGAAAAAAAAATCCAAGACTCAGCAAGAAAATAGCGATCGCATCGTCTACCGCGAATTTGGCAAGGCGGAAAACTCAGAGGCGATCGCTAGGGGCAAACAGCAACTTCCTCCGAACCAGCAAAATCTGAGAGTGCAAGCATCTCGGAAGGGACGTAAGGGTAAAACTGTGACGGTAATAAGTGGTTTTCAGCAGCAACCGGAAAGCTTGGCAGAGCTGCTGAAAAAATTGAAAACTCAGTGTGGCGCTGGGGGCGCAGTGAAGGAAAATACGATTTAAATTCAGGGAGATCATACTCAAAAGCTGCTGGAAATATTGACAAACATGGAATACAAAGCTAAAATAAGTGGTAGATAGCGCAAATGTGGTAAGATTATGTTAGCATTAACAGATCCTTATGAAGTAACCTGGGAAAAGTTACCTGATGATTTTGTTTTAGACAACGATCCCGTGGATAATATTAATCAACCCCCGATCGCCGCTGCTCTCACAGAAAGCCTAGAAATAGCTGGCAGCCTGCCAGCTAATGCCTTAACCACCACTAATTATGGAATCTGTGCTACTCTAAATGGCAGAATGGTGGTGAAAGCACCAGATTGGGGGTATGTGCCATTTATTCGGGTAGCCCGAGCAGAAGTAATGCGCAGTTATACTCCCATCCTCCAAGGGGAACCACCTGCCATTGTCATGGAATTTATCTCGGATACAGAAAGACACGAGTATTCCAGCAAGGAAAGCGATCCTCCAGGCAAGTGGTTTTTTTACGAACAAGTTTTAAGAGTTCCTAACTATGCCATTTTTGAGCCGCAAACAGGATATCTCAAGGTCTATCAGTTAAGCGATCGCGGACTTTATATACGCAGACGGCCCGATAGCAAGAACCGTTACTGGATTTCGGAAATGAGCTTGTTTCTGGGCATATGGGAAGGAACCCGTGAAAACCGCACTGGCTACTGGTTGCGCTGGTGGGATGAAGCAGGAGAACTTTTGCTGTGGGGTTCAGAGTTAGTCGCAAGAGAGCGCCAGCGAGCCGAACTCGAACGCCAGCGAGCCGAACTCGAACACCAGCGAGCCGAACAGGAGCGCCAGCGAGCCGAACTCGAACGCCAGCGAGTTGAACAATTGATAGCACAGCTACGGGCAGCAGGAATTGAACCAGAGTTGTAAGATATCCTCCAGTCACCACGCCCTCACCCGTTCCCAGGCCGGTGTCTGGAGCATGCCGTGCCGGCGTCTGGACCGTGCCGAGTCCTTCAGGACAAGAGCACGGGGAAGACGCCGGACTTCAGGACAAGAGCATGCGGAAGACGGCGGCAGAGCCGTGGGAACGAGGGGTCCGGCTACGAGGAGGGGGGGGCGAAGACAGCCGGTGCTACAACTACTTTTGACCACACTTGTCGTGCATTTAAATGCACGACAGCTTAAGCTAAAATCGATAGTAGAAAGTCACGGAAGGTAGGAACATGTTTACCGGAACAGATGTTTATGAAGTAATCTGGGAAAACTATGAAGTAACCTGGGAAAAGTTACCTGATGATTTTGTTTTAGACGAAGCCCCAGTAGATAGTATTAATCAACCCCTGCTCGCGGCGGCTCTTACAGAAAGCCTAGTGATGGCTGGCAGGCTACCAGCCAATGCCTTAATTACTACTAATTATGGGCTCTGTGCCACTGTAAATAATCAAATAGTTGTGAAAGCGCCAGATTGGGGGTACGTGCCATCTATGAGGGTGGCCAGAGAAGAAATCCTGCGCAGTTATACCCCCTATATTCAAGGCGATCTACCTGCCATTGTGATGGAATTTCTTTCGGATCCGGAAGGAAACCACGAGTATTCCATGAATGATGATTATCCTCCAGGCAAGTTTTTTTTTACGAAAAAGTTTTAAGAGTTCCTAACTACGTCATTTTTGAGCCGGAAACGGGAGCGCTCGTAGTCTATCGGTTCAATTCTGAGGAACTTTGTTATCAACGCCGACAGGCCGATGGCAATAACCGTTACTGGATTCCGGAAATGAGCTTGTGTCTGGGCATCTGGGAAGGCACCCGCGAAAACCGCACTGGCTATTGGTTGCGCTGGTGGGATGAAGCAGGAGAACTTTTGCTGTGGGGTTCGGAGTTAGTCGCCAGGGAACGCCAGCGAGTTGAACAATTGATAGCACAGCTACGGGCAGCGGGAATTGAGCCAGAGTTGTAAGATATTCTCCAGTTAATGCCCATATCTTGTTATATAGGGCATGGCTGATATCAGCAAGATCGGGCGATCGCCTCGGGACTGAAACAAATCGATTCTATCATTCGTCACTAGCCTCAGTGCTAAGATATTCTTTTCATCCGAAAGGATATCTATTGACAATTGAGCGTTTTCATGCTAATCTAAAGATATATTTAGCACTCGGAGATCGAGTCACGTTAATGTTTCTGTTTTGAAGGAGGCTTAAATGGGCGATTTAATTAGAATTTTGTGTGCGATTTTATTGCCCCCCTTGGGAGTATTCTTACAAGTTGGTCTTGGCAAGGATTTTTGGATTAATATCCTCTTGACTCTGCTCGGTTATCTTCCCGGAATTATACATGCAGTCTGGGTGATTGCCAGGAAATAATCGCCGCTCTGTGAGATAATTGCTAATAATTTAATGGTTCACGGTCAGGTTAATAACCACGAACCATTAATTATTAGAGGCTAATTAAAGATCTCGGCAAAAAACAACTGCATGGCCGACCAAGAACGCCGGTCAGCATCTCGATTGTAAGCTGCCCCTTTAGACGGGTCGTTGCCAGCTTTGGGATTTGTAAAGCTGTGGACTGCGCCGCCGTAAGATATCATTTGCCAGTCAACATTAGCTTGGCGCATCTCCTCGGTAAAGGCTGCAACCTGTTCTTTGGGCACGAAGGGATCCTCGGCACCATGCAATACTAAGATTTGGCCTTTAATAACCTAAGTTGCGACCTATTAAAAAAAATATGAATTACCCAACAATTTTTGTTCTTTGTGACGAGCTACTAAAAGCGTTAAATATAAAAGAAGATCCACAAGTAAAAATGAACAATGCCGAAGTGATGACAGTCGGATTAGTTGCTGCATATTTTTTCGGAGGACACCACGATCGCTCTTGTCAATTTATGGTCGAACACAAGTATATAAAAAATCTGTTAAGTAAAAGTAGGTTCAATCGTCGATTACACAATATTGACGAACCAATTTGGATGTTTTTCTTCCAAGTTATAGCTCAAACATTTAAAGAGCTCAATCCGGGTCAAGAATATATTCTTGATAGTTTCCCGGTGCCAGTATGTGATAATATTAGGATTGATAGATGCCAAATTTATAACAAAGAAGAATATCGAGGGTATATTGCCAGTAAAAAACGTTATTTTTATGGATTAAGAGTTCATATGTTGGTAAACAAAAATGGAAAGCCAATAGAATTTTATCTAGATCCTGGTAGTTATAATGATGTTAAAGTTTTGCAATCTTTTGGCTTTGACTTACCATCAAATTCAATAGTTTATGGAGATAAAGCTTATAATGATTATCAATTAGAGGATTTACTAAAAGAGTCGTCAAGTATAATGTTAAAACCTTTGCGAAAAAAGAACTCAAAAAGAAAAGAATATTCTTGTTTTGAATATATACAAAAAGTAACAAGAAAACAAGTTGAAACCTGTTTTAGTCGAATCACCAATTTGTTTCCCAAGTCAATTCATGCTGTTACATCTAAGGGATTAGAGTTGAAAATAATTCTCTTTATCATAGCTTTTTGTATCCAATTTTTATAGGTCGCAACTTGAGTTTTAATATTATTAGCATCTGTGGGATTGGCTGTATCCAGATTGCCGTGGAAGCTGACTACACCCGCTACTTTCGCACCGCTACGGGCTAATTCTAGCACCGTGCCGCCGCCGAAACAATAGCCGATCGCCTCCAGGCGGTTGTTTTTGGAAAGGGGATGGTTTCGCAATACCTTTAACCCAGCGTTCGCCCGATCGCGCATCAACTGACGGTCGGATCGATAGATAGTCGCTTGAGTTTTCGCCTCTTCTCTATTTTTGGGTCTGACGCCCTTACCGTAGATATCCGCAGCAAAAGCTACATAGCCCATCTGGGCCAATTTTTCCGCTTTTTGTTGATAAAAATCTCCCAGTCCCATCCAGTCGTGGACTACCAATACCCCCGGACGTTTTCCCCTGACTGAATTGTCGTAGGCCAGATAACCGCTAAGGATCGTATCTCCTTGCTGGTATTCGACTATTTCTGTATGTAAGGTCGGTTGCGCTGCCCTTGTGCCCCCGATCGCCTCGATACCGAATAATACCGCACAGAGGATCGACAGAGAGTATTTTTTAATGGTGTTCCTCATGTTTCTACCTCACTTTTCTCGATCTCTTGTCAGTTGTGGGTTGTCAGTTGTCCAGTAACCACTAACTACTAACCACTTGGTAGTGGCGCAGTGCGGACTTTTAATTTTCCGAAGCGATCGCCCCGTTTAATCTTCAACTGCAACCTAGAACCAACAATACTGTCAGCGACAATATTCTGCACCTGCTCGACAGTAGTAATTGTTTGTCCATTTACTTGTGTAATCGTATCGCCTCGACGAATTCCCGCTGCTGCCGCCGGTCCTTCCTCTGAAAGTAAGGTCACCAATACTCCACTTGATGGTAACAGATAAAAAGCATTGGGATCTTTGTTATTCCGTTCTGCCAACTCTGGCATCAGCGTCATCATCTGAATTTCTATATAGGGAGGACCAACTATTTCCTTTTTGCCCCGGATACTGGCTTTTCTGAAGAATCTAATTACTGGCAAAACCGAGACAAAAAATATAACTAAGAACAGTACGACCAGGAAGACAATAGCAACAATCCCGACTAGCCATATGGTCCAATTGTGATAATTGTAAGCTGTCTAATTTTGTTGACAAGCACTCAATCATCGCTTCTTTATCTAACAATATAATAATCAGATGTTAGTGGTTAGTTGTCCGTTGTTGGTTGCCAGTTGTTGGTTTTCCGCCAACCACTAACTACTAACTACTAACCACTAACTACTAACTGTAGACATAGAGAGTTAAAGAACTCTATAATATTCGCGGGCGATCTCCTCAATATGGCGGCGCGATCGAGATGATTGATGATGCGCCGGGCATTGTAAAAATCGCGGGAGTTGCCGTTAATGTAATCGCTGAGCTTGTAACTGGTAAAGGTGCCATCCCGCATACCGATGACCAGAATCTTAGCGGCGATCGGCATCTCCGCTGCTTTTTCGGGATGATTCACCAGGTCGATACCCAATCGATTACTCCAATCGGTATAATTGTATCGTCCCGTGACTTGCAGAAAGCCGCGTCCCTTATAGCGAGGACCGTCTCCGGGCTGAGTATTTCCCAAATCAGATCGCCCTTCATAGGCCCAACCGCTAGCAAATTCTACCATCCATTGTCCCAGATGAGATTCATGTTCTGTCGTGGCAAAAATATAGGCAATTTGTCCTTTATCAGTAACCCCATTTGCAGCACATTCCTGCAATATTAAGGGAATCGACTGCCCAGCATAGGCACGAAAATTTGCTGGCACCGACGCGACAACATGGTCCACGTCAATAGAAGCAATTTCATTCTTGTATGGCCGATAAGCTTCTACATGTTTGCCCTGCAAAGCTGCCCAAGTATTTTGACCTACAATGCCATCAACTCCTAGACCTTGACTGCTCTGGAATCTTTTCACCGCGTCCTCTGTTCCCCGACCAAATTCACCATCTGATGGTTCATTCTTGGAAAGCACTCCCTTTTCTTTCAGTAAATCCTGAAGGATTTTAACGTCATTTTTCAATTCAGGGGTATCAATTCCATCACGGAAGCGGAGCATTGGATGTCTTTGGGGCGGCGTGGAGGAAACCCGGTTTAAGACTGACCAGGTGTTCGGACCAACAATTCCATCCGCAATTAAGCCGTTATTCTGCTGTAAACTTTTAACGGCAGCTTCAGTTGTGGAGTCGAATCGACCATCGGATGGTACGTCAGCAGCAAGTACGCTGGCTTTTTTCAATAAATCTTGCAGCTCCACGACTTGATTGTGCAAATTAGGGTAATCTATACCATCGCCCTTACGCAGTAGAGGCTGTTTGTTTGCCATTGATTTTTTTTCTCCCTGATATGCTTACTTGACTTACGCTCCGGCGATCTGCATAGGTACGGTGGGGCACAGATATAGCCTCTTGCAGGGAGTGGGGAAGAGAAACTAGATCTCTCATCTCCGTTACTCCCTACTGGGTGCATCTGGTGTTTTGCTTCTCGAGCAATTGAAAATTGAAAATTGTTTCATGGAGCAAGTATAAATTCAGAATGGCTCCATTTTCCATAGCGCGTAGCGCACTGCGTATACGCAATTCGCAATTAGCCCTTTTCTCTTCGCAAATACAAATGCTTGCATTGAGATGCTCCCTCCCTACTCCCTACTCCCAAACCGAGAAGTCTTGGGGTGGGCCATTGCCCACATCTGCTACCTATGGATGGCAGAGTAGCAAGCGTAAGTTTTGACTGTATGGGAATTATCCCAGAAAGGAGATCTATCCGTCAAGTAGTTTGCGCAATTACAGAGTCGTTGTGCCCTGCTGGTCAACTTGCGGGGTTTTGACCAAGGCTGTAATGGACTGCTGTTGCCACGCCGAGGCGATCTCCCCTGCTACATCCGGTGCCTAGCAACAATCCCGACTCGCCTATTCTGGTCCGATTGTGATAATTTTCAACTGTCTAATTTTGCTGACCAGTACTCAAGCATCACTTCAAAATATAACAATTCTTAAATCAGATGTCAGCTGTTGCTTGTCAGTTGTTACTTTTCCACTAACCGCTAATTACTAACCACTAACCACCTTCTGATTATTATATTGTCAAACCCTGTAACAGTAGCTAGATATCATCCTGTAGACATATACAGTTAAAGAACTCTATAATACTCGCGGGCGTACGCGGCTATATCGGTAGCGCGATCTAGATGATTAATGATGCGTCGAGCATTGTAAAAATCCCTGGTGTCCCCGTAGATGTAATCATTCAACTTGTAACTGGTAAAGGTGCCATCCCGCATACCGATTACCAGGATCTTAGCTGCGATCGGGGGTTCAGATGCTCGTTCGGGATTATTCACCAGATCGATACCCAATCTGTTAGCCCAATCCGTATAATTGTACCGTCCCGTGATCTGCACAAAACCGCGTCCCTTATAGCGGGGACCATCTCCTGATTGCGTATTGCCTAAATCCGATCGCCCTTCATAGGCCCAACCGCTAGCAAATTCTATCATCCATTGTCCCAGATGAGATTCATGTTCTGCTGTCGCAAAAATATAGGCAATTTGTCCTCGATCTGTAACCCCATTCGCGTCACATTCCTGCAATATTAAGGGAATAGACTCCCGTGCATAGGAACGAAAACTCTCTGGAATCGTAGCGACAATTCTGTCCAAGTCAAAAGAACCAACTTGCTTGTTGTAGGGCCGATAAGCTTCTACATATTTGGACTCCAGAGCTGACCAAGTGTTTTCACCTACAATGCCATCAACAAATAGACCCTTACTCTGCTGGAAACGTTTAACCGCCGACTCCATTTTTGAGTCAAATCTCCCATCTGATGGTTCATTTTGGGAAAGCATTCCCTGTTTTTTCAGCAAATCCTGAAGGGTTTTGACATGATTTTGCAATTGAGGGGAATCAATGCCATCACCGAGGCGGAGTAGAGGATATCTCTGGGGCGGTGTGGGGGATGTTCGGTTTAAGACTGCCCATGTCTCTGGATAAACAATTCCATCCACATATAACTCGTTATACTGCTGTAAACGTTTAACCGCATCCTCAGTTCGAGTGTCAAATCGACCATCGGATGGCACGTTAGCAGCAAGTACACCCGCTTTTTTCAATTTATCTTGCAGTTCTATGACTTGCTGTTGGTACTCCGGGTACTGTATACCATCTCCTTTACGCAGTATCGGATTTTTGATTGCCATTGATGCATTCCTCTTTTTCAAGTCAAAAGTCAAAAGTTTTACTAAGCGCGTGACTTTTCAAGTCAAAAGTCACGCACCATGGGTGACGGTGAAAAATGAGCCGAGCAGGTAGTAATGGTATTTTACCATCTGGATCCATTCTACTTAATGTTTTTTTGCTAGCAGCTTGTTACTCCCTGCTGCTCAATTTGCAGGGTTTTCACAACCGCTGCAATGGACTGCTGCTGCCAGGCCAAGGCGATCGCCGCTGCTACATCCGGTGCTGGCCCTGGTTCCACCAAGGCCAACAGAGTCGGTCCTGCACCACTGATTACCATCCCTAATGCACCGGCATCCACAGCGGCTTTCTGGACAACATCATATCCGAGAATCAAGCTTTTCCGGTAAGGTTGATGGATGCGGTCTTGCAGGGCCGATCGGATCCAGTCGGCCCGACCTGTTTCTAATCCTCGCACTAATAAGCCTAAATGGGAAGTGTTAAATATGGCATCGGCGCGACTGTACTGGGTGGGAAGCACCCGTCGGGCCTCGGCGGTAGATAGTTCAAAATCGGGTATTGCTACAACTGGAATAATATTGGAATGCCAGGGGATGTCGCAAATCTGGCAACCCCCATCACTGGTGGCGGCCAGACGACAGCCTCCCAAAAGTGCCGGGACCACGTTATCGGGATGTCCTTCTAGGGCGATCGCCAGTTCCAGCACCTCAGCTCGATTGAGTGGTTCGCCTGCTAGGAGGTTAGCAGCAACCAACCCGCCGACGATCGCGGTGGCGGAACTCCCCAACCCTCTGGCCAAAGGTACGTTGATGGTAAGGTCGATCTGTACGGGTGGCGCAGTCTGTCCTAAATGCTCATACAATTTGACAAAAGATTGGTAGAGGAGATTGTCAGCACCCGTACTCAGTCCCTTTGCCCCTGCACCGGTGACATTGATATGATAAACCTTGTCGTCATTCTCGGTGAGGTAGGAGAACTGGAATTGATTGTAGAGAGTTAAAGCTGCACCGATGCAATCAAAGCCAGGACCGAGGTTGGCCGTTGTCGCTGGCACCTTAACTGTAACTGTATTGACCATTTTGAATATTTTACTGCCCCATATGCCAGATATTATCAGATATCAGATCCTATTGGCAAGGGGCGATCGACCTGTGAGGACATGAGAAGATGGGTTTCTATTCTCAAGTAATTTTCCCTCGCGCTTTGGACTGGGTGATGTCCGACCCCCTGTTTACCCAGTACCGTCAAGCAGTTTTGTCTGAGGTTTCGGGGGAAATTTTGGAAATTGGCTTTGGTACGGGATTGAATTTGCCCCATTACCCAAAAAGCATTCAAAAGCTGACTGCGATCGATGCTAATCCTGGGATGAATGCCTTAGCAAGGAAACGCATTCAATCTTCTGGGATTATTGTAGCTAATCGAGTCCTGAATGGTGAGAGTTTACCGATGGCGGATAATAGCTTTGATAGCGTGGTGAGTACCTGGACATTATGTAGCATTGCCAAGGTAAAACAAGCGCTACAGGAAATTCATCGGGTGCTCAAACCTGGGGGAAAGTTCTTTTTCATCGAACATGGACTGAGTGACGACCCCAAAGTGCAAGTATGGCAACATCGCTTGACCCCTTTACAGAAGATTATCGCTGATGGCTGTCATCTCGATCGCAATATGAAAAAGCTAGTGGAAAACCAGTTTGAGGTGCTGAAGCTGGAGGAGTTTTATATGGAGGAAACTCCGAAATTTGCTGGCTATATGTATAAAGGCGTTGCTACAAAAGGATGACAGACTGAGTCTCATAGCCCGCCGGGGGTTCAAACCCTAAGGCTTTTAGCTAAGGGACGAGCAAGAAAATAAAGTAGCGCAGGGGGGAAAGGGGAACGGGGAACTCAAGGGCGGGGAACGGTCGGTAACGCAAGGTTGGCCCGTGGGTTAGCAAGGTTGGCCCGTGGGTTAGCAAGGTTGGTCCGTGGGTTAGCAAAGTTGGCCCCTGCAGAGGCAATACTCCCTGGTGCTTCGGTAAGATGCTGCCCTATAGCTATGCAACTGTAAATTAGTTTCTCCGTTCCAGTCGTGGGTTAGCAAGGTTGGCCCGTGGGTTAGCAAGGTTGGCCCGTGGGTTAGCAAGGTTGGTCCGTGGGTTAGCAAGGTTGGCCCCTGCAGAGGCAATACTCTCTGGTGCTTCGGTAAGATGCCGCCCTATAGCTATGCAACTGTAAATTAGTTTCCCCGTTCCAGTCGTGCGTTAGCAAGGTTGGCCCGTGGGTTAGCAAGGTTGGTCCGTGGGGGGCCAGCAGCGAAGTGAGAGAATTACAGCCACCGTGAAAATAGTTAATCCATTCAGGATCATCTGGCTCCCATAGCGCGATCGCCGTAACCATGCTGGGGGTTACTGTTCTGGGGACTTGTCAACTTCCACATAAAGACTTAATCCTTTCCTCGCATTAGCATTAAACTTCAATCCCACCTCTGTCTCAGTTGTTATCTCCACCGTATCCTGGGAAACATCATCGATTTAAATACTCTCAATTATAACTAACTGGCAGTAAGCTTTTGTCTCACTGGCTAAAAAAATCCTTTGTTTCACAGATAAAGTGATATCCCTAACCTTTGCTCTTGCTGCTTTTGGTTGCTCAAACCACCTGGTAACTTGACCAATTTCCCTAGTTTGTTCGATCGATACCTGTTTCAATATTATACGATAAGTCACCAACTCAACCAATGCTTGGCCTAAGGACTCGATAAAATCACATAATTCTAGGAGTTCGTCAAGCCCAAAATCTCATCTACAACTGCTCCGTGTGCTGCATCATTCCGGTAACTAATCAGTTCATTGAGTCGTCTTTCACTAATATTTTGACTTTCCATGTATTTATTTACCCACCTCCAAGCATCGGCAATTCCAGCATCAGCCAACAATCTGTCTAGCTCATCCTTCCGTAAATTTTGCTCGTGCAAGAGAAATGCTTGAGGTATTAAATAGTATTTTTCTTTGCCTGTTATCCCATCGAATAATTCTTTAACAACATCGATTTCCTGAAGAGTTTTAAATCTCTTCTTTTTTAAGTCAAGCAGCAAACGCCCTACCCCTTCACGGTGTGTATTCCTGATTCTCTCGTCCAAGTCAGAATAACTGGAAACCTGTTCTGGAAGAAATTCTAACCACAGAAAAATTAAATCTTCAACAAATTTCTCGTAAACAGCATATAACCGAGTAATAGCAGCACAGCGTTCGTAAATCCGCCATTCATTCTCCTCTGGAATTACCTCAATCAGTTCAGTTATTTTTACACTCTCCTCTGATTCCTGTTTCGTTGCGATCGCGATTTCTCTGAGCTTTTGATTGGTCAGGATAATTGCACGAATGGTATCAATTTTCGGCCTGAGTTTATTGATAAGATTTTGAAGCTTGTCAAAGTAAAACATGGCTAGTTACTCGGCAATAACTTGGGTCAGCATATCGTCGAAAAGTTGGATTCGCTTCTGGATATCGGCATTGGTTTTTCCACTACCGGTAAACAGACGCGCTTTGTCGTCGTTCAGAAGCTGCCTTGTCCGTGCAATCACTTGTTCTTTTCGCGAAATCAGCAAGTTGGTATCGGACAAATGCCTGCTAAACCCCACCATAACAGCATCATAATAAGCTTTATAAGAACGATATTGTCTCCGGCTAGACTGCCGGTCGAAAGGCTTAAATAAATCCTGCCCGTAAATTTGGTGAGCCAGATCGATTGTTTGAATAAAAATGCTCTCAAGCATTTCAACATCTTTATCAGAACAGTGCATACTTTTCATCATGTATAAATCCAATAATTCTGTTAAATCTCCGCGTAATTCCTCAGCATGACGCAAGGCGAAGAAGCGCAGAACTAACTCGGCGTCTTCCATCTTTTTGTAGAGAGCATTCTTAGACAGTTTTTTGTCATTATCTTCTATAGGTATCCCCCAAGCCTCAGCAAATATCGGTTTCCGTGCTAGTGTTAGCAAGAGTTCGTTAAATTTTCCTAGATATAAACAGTTTCTGATCTCCTGCCGACTTAGATCGACTCCTTCAGTATTCAGACGCTCAAAAGCACGCTGCTTTAGAAACAGTGCCTTTTCAGGATTTGGTTCCGACTCAAATATCAATACGATCGAGGATAGAGAACGACGGTTGATCCCAGCTTTAATTGTTAGTGGCAGGTCTTCATACTTCCGTCCATTTAGTTCTGGCCAAAGCTCTAGTCCTTGAAGTACGAGTTTGTTTTCGTAAAAAGCTTGAAGTGCTGTTATTCTCTGTTGACCGTCCATCACTTCATAAGAATTATATGCTTTTTCATAAAGAATGATTGGTGGTACAGGAATATTGATAAGAAATGATTCGATCAATCGTGATTGTTGGACAGGGTTCCAACGCGCTCTCCTCTGGTAGAATGGGCGCAAATCTATATAATCCGGTTTCTTTAATGATTCAACAAAACTTGGTAACTTTTCCCGGTTGATTTCGGTAAGGATTCTTTGCTCTCCTTTATCGTACTTAGCTATAATTTACCTATCTGACATTGTTTTTTGGCTATTTTTCGAGGGGATGTTATCCCAGAGTTTTTCTTCAAAGGGTGCAAGCAACATTGGTTGTCTTCTCCTTGGGAATGACTGTGGTACAAGGGCTATAACTATTAGATCACAACAGTTGGAACATGGCGGTTAACTTTTTACTCCTGCGTGGGTTCCGGTCCGGTGCCGGTCGGGCTTTCTTGGACTTGTGGCTGTTTGCTCCTGATATCATATCATACGCGATCGGGGGAGGGGGGATGCCTGAGGTGAGAGAATTTCCCAAATCTTCTCAGTGCCCCGATCGCTAGCACTGTTTGCTCCTTAGATCCTATCTTGGCGATCGCCGAGAGGGGACCAGTTTAGGAAATAATTACCAGTATAGCCGCCGGCACCTGGGAGCAGAGCCTCCGGCGTGCCTTCCCAGGTAGAACCAGCCAACGAGTTGAAATGATTCCCCGTATAGCCGCCGGCACCGGTCGGCAGAGCCTCGGCGTGCCTTCCCTGGCTCTGCCAGGGAAGGAGTAAATGGTGTCTAACCAGGTTTTCCAGACAGGTTTGCCCGATCGCAAACAGAGTCAAATTCTTGTCCAGTCAGGACTTGAGTGATTGATAAGTTTTTCTCATCACCTGTCTGGCATAGTCGAGAACCAACGAGTCTGGCTTTGTCATCAGATCCGCTTCTCTTACCGTAATAACATCCTGTCCAGCATCCCTTAGCAACTCAACTAGGCGCTTTGCCTGGGAACGAGTTCTAGAGGCGGAGCCTCTAGTTGACAATGGTGCAAGATATGAGTATAATCAATTTTATTATAAGCTATCGCCTGCCCAAGCAAAGGCTGGAGCCACCAGCTGTACGGTGTCTGATTGGGCTGTGTGGATAAGTTCAATAGCTTATTGTGCTTCCTCTACAGGCTTTTATAGCGTTAGGTATTTGATGCTGACGCTAGTATCCAGACAAAGAACTCAACCACGATATTCGTCTCCTTCCCAGAGTCTGCGAATTAGCGGTCAAGAATCACTCATCAACAATCCCTATCATCTCCTAATTGTGCAACGCCCAACTACTTTTGACCACACCCCGCAGCATACCATACTCATAGTTACAGGTATGGTAGCAAGAGGAGCTAAACTTTTGACCACACCCCAAAAACATACACCAAGCTTGATGTATGTTTTTTAGCCATACATCTAACTGGAGGTATGTTCTGAAAGTTAGCGGGCGTTATAGCGGTATTGAATCCCGAAGGACTTGACACTGATAAAATAATCGGCAATAATTATTTATGTGTGTTTTCCTGAGACATTATGGGAAGGAGCATCAGTAAAGAACTATCTCTAACGGATGCAGTTCGCCTGGGAACAACATCCTCATCCCCCTACTTGGGTTCGCCGACATTCGACGAAGTGCCTTTCTACGTTCAGGTGGGCCGTCAGCCAGCCTTGGGCACCTACGTCATAATTGAACTTGACACCGATAAAATAATCGGCAATAATTATTTATGTGTGTTTTCCTGAGACATTATGGGAAGGAGCATCAGTAAAGAACTATCTCTAACGGATGCAGTTCGCCTGGGAACGACATCCTCATCCCCCTACTTGGGTTCGCCGACATTCGACGAAGTGCCTTTCCACGTTCAGGTGGGCCGTCAGCCAGCCTTGGGCACCTACGTCATAATTGAACGCGATTCAGATCGCAGCGTTCATTACGGACGGATAATCGGCGGTACAGAAGACAACCCCCGTGCCAACCCGTCCTCAATGCAACAGGATCAGGCATACAATGTCGGTCACAAGGATCCCAGGCCAGGAGATCTAGCTCCTCACGTCACTCGGGTGATGAATGTCGAAGTCTTGGGCGAGATCCATCTAGATGATGGCGGCAAGATGACCGTGAAGGAACCTAGTCTTCTGGGGCAAACTGGTAAGGGTGTCTATGAATTGCCAGCAGACCAGATTCCGTGGTTACACAACATTCCCGATTCGCCGGACAAGGGTTTTCACATCGGGATAATTGAATCGGGGAACCGTTCCGTAGATTTTGTGCTGCCAATGGAGGCGATCGCCCGGCATCTGGCAGTGGTAGGAAAAACGGGGGTAGGCAAGAGTTATGCTGTAGGAGTTTTGATCGAAGAATTAGCAGGCCACGGCATTCCGGTTATTGCCTTTGACGTGCTAGGAGACATGATTTATGCTGCTGAAGACCTCAAAGGGCGTAGCTTTCGAGCTGGAAAAGACTTTCGAGTGCCTTACTCGGTGATTGGATGGAATGAGTTTTTGGGATTTGTCCCTAACCTGACATCTGACCAATCGGAATTAGTTTCCCTGGGCTATAATGTAGTTTTAGGGGAAGCTTTTCAAAGCTTAGAGCAGACGGGAAGGGTAAACATCCCTATTCAGGAACTTTTGGATGAAATCAACAGGGCAGGTCAGGAATTTGGGCAAGCTGCTGTGGCAGGGCGGGCAGCACGCAAAGTGCAAACAACCTTTAACCGCAATCTCCTGTTGACTACTGGTACTGAAGCATGGTTGGGGGAATTTACAGAAAAACCAATAACAAATGTATTTGTCGGTCATTTAAACCAACAGCAACGAAACTTGATCGTTGGGGCGACGGCGCGAATGCTTCAAGCACTCAGAAAGCGCGAGCAAATTCCTCCTTTCGTGTTTGTGCTGGATGAAGCTCATTTTTTCTTACCAGCAGCAGGAAGGATCACGCCTTCTACTAATGTTATCCGAGAGATGATCCGCACTGCTCGTCACGACGCGATCGGCATCGCGCTGATCACCCAGAGTCCGTCATCTATGGACAAGCAGGTGCTTTTGACTTGTAATACGCGGGTGGTATTCGCCCTAGATCCGGATGACATTAAATTAGTATCAGGCACGATGGGAGATGTTGCGGAAGAAATGAAGTTACGCATTCCCAAGCTGGCCAAGGGAACGGCGATCGTCTCATCTAGTATGGACATTATGCGACATCCAGCACTTGTCAGAATTCGCAAGCGTCAGACCAGAGAAGGGGCGCCAACACCAAATATAGCTGAGGAGGTTAAAAAATGGCGAAAAGAGAACAGATCCTAGAACAAAGCCTTCTGGATTTGCTAGCGGCAGAAGATGATGGTTTAACAGTCGCAGAGATTGTCGATAGACTTAGAGTCGGAGATGGTAATGTTTCGGAAACATCTGTACGCGCTCTACTGAACCAACTTGCTGAGGCAGGTAAACTGAACAAACAAAAGCGTCGGGGTAAAGGAAGAGGAAAGACTGCCTACGCTTACTTTCACCAGGATAAATTACCGCGACAGCCAATACCGCAACAGCTAAACATATTCGATCAAATTCCTGGGGTAAGCAATAAGTCTCGCTTGATTACAAGAACCGAGGTGGAAAAAGAAGAGCTAGAGCTAGATCCAGAGGAACTTAAACGTCAAAATCGAGCGCGTTCTGTTTTGGAAAAAATCGCCTCAAGTCATTTGCAATCGGAAGCATATGCACAGGCAATCGTTGAGATCGCACCTCAATTGGCAGAGAAAACCCCTGTAGATCTGGTTGTCGAAATGGCCGCTTGGGTAGTAAAAGATCTCAATCAACTGGGAGAGCAAATTAATCGCCGGTGGCAAAGTGGTAACAGAGAAGAAGTAAGGAAACTCGCTTCCAGACTGGATGAGCGACTGATATGGGCAAGAAGGTACTTTCAGCGATTTTGGCGACTAGACCGTTCAGTATATGAAATTCCAGGCATTTTGGATTTGCCTGGACAAGCGAAATATTTCTTTCAGGAAAAAAAACGTGCTTTCTTGAATGAGGAAAAAGCACGAGAAAAACTGGGAAAGCGGATTTTGGGTGATAAAGTAATTGAGGAGCGAGTGCCACCAACCAACATGCACAAAGCAACAGCAGGCACCGATGCATCTGTGGCAGACATTTTATTAGAGCACTCTCCAAGCAGTTTTATTCCTCCCGATCCAGTGGTAGTAACAACCTCAGCAGCAGCAATGGTAGTTACCGTCGATAGTGAAGGCAAGCTAAAATACCAGGATTTTGATATTTTTCCCGATCATCTCCAAGAGTACGAGGACTTTAGAGCCGCTGAAAATGGATTGGTGTTATCTCCAGACCTAATGAGATCCATTGGTAAAAACTCAGATTTTAAGCACTCGCGAACCGCAGCGATGGATCTCAGACAATACTCACAAGACCTTCATGTTTCAATGGACGAGTCTAAGTGGCGTCCCATTGGCAATATACCAGAGTTGGGTATTAATTCCAGACCTACCCTGATATTTCGTGACGGTCGCGTGTTACCTATAGTACATCGTTTAAACTTCTATGAAGATAAAGGCTTGTATGGTAAAATAGTCCGCAACTGAATTAAGAAGTTTGCTGATGTCATTCACAATACTCTGTCAAACACTAGTGGTAAAATTGTCTATGGGTCTGCGGTTAAAAATCCCGAGCTGTCATGGCTAGCACCTTTAGTATTTTGGTATTTGCACATTAAGCAAGTTAAAGTAGCTGGTAAAGTAGTTGTTGATGATGAAGACGTATATAAAGCTCCTTTGGCAGATACAGCAGTATCGCAGCTCCTATTTGTTGGGTTGGCAAAGACAAATAGGAATTTTGAACGAGAGCGAGTTTTTCTAACTTTCCAACCTTTACGCCGTTTTTCAGATATTGTCTTCCTAGACTATTCTCTACCTTTAGTAATCTCAGAAAACGGTCAGAATAGACTTTTACAAGAAGATAGTAAAGATGATTGGAATAAGTGGTTCGCAGAACGCATTGCTAGGAAGCAAGAAGAACGTCAAGAAAATATTCTAGATCAAAATGACTATCAAGCGTTGATTTATGCTTGTGATAACGCGGGAGTTATCATGTGCTACGCTGCACCCACATCTGCTTATCAAACGATAGTTGATAGCGATTCTGGTACAGCAGGTCAATTTTTAATTCCTCGCCTGGAAGCAGCTGTCAATTTACAGGATAAGCCCAACTCTTATCAAAAGAACTTAGATGAGATGCTTTCGTGGTTGGCTGCTGAACATTGGGAACTAGATTTCAACCACACGCAATCAGGATTCGACACGGGAAACTCACAGCAAAGTATTCCTATATTAGTACCTGACGTTACGATTCTTGCCCATGAAGCAGCAACCTTTGCTCGCGACAAGTTGAGTGAAGAGGTAAAAGACCAGATTAGATCGCTGATTGCAGAGCTGAGAAAACGCATGGGAAAAAGCCGCTGATAGGAATAGATAGAGTTTTGTTACCAGTCCATAGTCTGGTAGCTAGAGAACAAGTATTGCATGCGATCGTCCTTTTCTTTACAAGTCCGAGGGAAGGGCGATGGGTGCGATCACAAGTAGTTGATAGCCGGGTGCATCGATGATGCATGTAATATAGCCCGCGCAGGCGGGCTTTGTTCCTGTAGCTGGATGGGGTCGAGCCGGGAATCGCTTCCCGACCCTCCCTTGAGGAACCGGACTTGCGATTTTCACCGCATCCGGCTACTGGGTACTAGGCCCTTTTCATAGGTAGACTTAATAGGAATTACTTCCGTTAGCCCTTGCCGCCTGTCTTTTCTTCCCTTTCCTGGTTTAGCGAGTGGTTGTTCTGATAACCGTTAGTATCACCATTTTCAAGTCAGTTTTACCAGTTATCCATACCTTATCCTCCACTTGCGTTTCGGATTAGTTCCGTGGCTTTTTAGGATTACTCATTCCAGCAGCTTCCTAGTATCACCGACCCACGTCAGCGCTGGCTACCCAGCATCATCTACATTACTGTAGATGTTATCCCAGGAATTACCCCGGGCATTCGCTTCTTGGGCCATCCCTCCCCCCGTGGCTTGCGCTTAACATCTAACTTGTCCTGATGGACAGCACACGAGAGGTTACTTCGTTCCCTAACAACATTTCGCGATACCTTTAGGTCCACACTATACCCCGGGAGCTATTTGAGTACTATATTAGCCAGAGTCTAAAACTAATACTAGCTACCATTTCCTTTTTAGGCCAGCGCATATAGCCTTATTTCGCTGGTTCCTTATAACGAGGCTTGCACATGTTTGCCTGCTCTAACCTTGGATATCTTTCCTAGCGGCGTCACCGGCTTAGGCTGCCAGTTATCCTACATTTGAGTCCTCGCTTAGCACCACGATGATGTCGCTTCGTAGCACCGAGGACCGGTGTCACCCCCGTACCTGGGGGGAGGGGAATTTAACCCCCATGCGGTCAGAGTTCCCGGCTAATGAAACCGGGCTAGCGTTCCGTGTTTGACCACGTTAGGCTAGAACGAATCGCACGGACCCTTTAGGGTTCGGGCGGCGAGGCCGAGTAACAACGGGTTGGTTTTGACCACAGGGCGATCGCCATTATAATATTAGCACTGACTGTTATTTCTGTTAAAGATTCTATCACTGCCACTCATCCCTAATTTGTTGCTGATACTCCAAAGGATCTTGAGTTAATTTTATCACGCCGGCATATTTACTTATGCTGGATGGGGTCGAGCCGGGAATCGCTTCCCGACCCTCCCTTGAGGAACCGGACTTGCGATTTTCACCGCATCCGGCTACTGGGTACTAGGCCCTTTTCATAGGTAGACTTAATAGGAATTACTTCCGTTAGCCCTTGCCGCCTGTCTTTTCTTCCCTTTCCTGGTTTAGCGAGTGGTTGTTCTGATAACCGTTAGTATCACCATTTTCAAGTCAGTTTTACCAGTTATCCATACCTTATCCTCCACTTGCGTTTCGGATTAGTTCCGTGGCTTTTTAGGATTACTCATTCCAGCAGCTTCCTAGTATCACCGACCCACGTCAGCGCTGGCTACCCAGCATCATCTACATTACTGTAGATGTTATCCCAGGAATTACCCCGGGCATTCGCTTCTTGGGCCATCCCTCCCCCCGTGGCTTGCGCTTAACATCTAACTTGTCCTGATGGACAGCACACGAGAGGTTACTTCGTTCCCTAACAACATTTCGCGATACCTTTAGGTCCACACTATACCCCGGGAGCTATTTGAGTACTATATTAGCCAGAGTCTAAAACTAATACTAGCTACCATTTCCTTTTTAGGCCAGCGCATATAGCCTTATTTCGCTGGTTCCTTATAACGAGGCTTGCACATGTTTGCCTGCTCTAACCTTGGATATCTTTCCTAGCGGCGTCACCGGCTTAGGCTGCCAGTTATCCTACATTTGAGTCCTCGCTTAGCACCACGATGATGTCGCTTCGTAGCACCGAGGACCGGTGTCACCCCCGTACCTGGGGGGAGGGGAATTTAACCCCCATGCGGTCAGAGTTCCCGGCTAATGAAACCGGGCTAGCGTTCCGTGTTTGACCACGTTAGGCTAGAACGAATCGCACAGACTCCTCTTGTTTAGGTAACTGACATTCTGCCAACAGCTTTTCAATTTTCTGCCAGTCCTGATAATCAATCAACACAGCAACTGGACGCATAGCTTCATCGGTGACAATCTTTTTCTTAAAATGTAACATCACAACCCTCTCGATACTTAAAGGTTAAATTATATAATGGCTTCATACCTGGTAATTGTATAGTTAAAAATATGCGATACTTGTTATTAATTATTTTAACCAATTTTAAATTTTAACCAAATAACTTTTAATTACTTAACAATCATCGCCAGTCTTTTGCCTCTAATGTTCTCAGGTCTTGCCGAAATTACTCAACACCATAATGAATGGGAATTTTGCGGCTACCTAAAATTCTGTGAAACTCTAGTTGATTCCTACCTGCAAATTTGCTTGCTGTACCCAAGGTAATCTTTTCCTGCTGAAAAAGCAGTATGGCAATTTCTAGCTTAAGAACGGCTTCAGAGATATGTGCCGCTTGCAGAAACTCATCGGGAATAACCAAACTCATTTGTTCAATCTCCTTGTTTACTCAGATCTGACACCTGTTGCAACTAGAGGCATATCCTCTCGAATATCATGACCAGGCGATCGCCTAGTAATTCAGTTGCCAAGTTCTCTAATGTCAGCTGGTCTTGCACTCCCCAAGGAATTCAAAATAACTTGCTCAACCACGATATTCGTCTCCTTCCCGGAGTTGGCGAATTAGTGGTACAGAATTGGGATGTATTCCAGTACGGACTCTGATTTGTTCCCGGAGGCGGGCGATCGCCGCATCTGTTGCTAAGAACTGCTGCCGGCGACGCTCCCGATCGTCTTTATCTTGCTGCTCTAGGTACGCTATGAATTCTCTTGCTAGGCGCGATCGCTCATCAGAAAGCTGCCCCAAACTGGATTGAACTTCCTCAAATAAACTATTGTGCTGCTGTTGCGGTTCCATCGTGACCTCCCATTCACTAGGTTGATTGTAAAACGCTGTGGATCTGTTCAGTTGCTAGTTCTATTTTATCGTGGTGGGTGCCACTCTTACACCAATTGCAATTAGAGGCAGAGCCTCTAGAATATCATTACCAGGCCGGAGCCTGGTAACGAGGGAAAAATGCTTCGCCCCCGGGATGCATCTTAGAAGTTCTCGTGGTTGGAGATCGCCTCTTTCAACCTGTCGAGAACCTCGGCCACAGGGATAGCGCCCAAATCTTGAGAAGGAACGCCCGCAGCGCGAGTTCTAATACTCAGAGTATTATCTGCGAGTTCCTGGGCACCCACGATCGCCATCACGGGAATTTTCTGTTTCTCAGCATTGCGAATCATCTTCGGCAGGCGATCGCCAGTGGTATCCACCTCCACGCGCATGGCAAAGGAACGCATTTTATCTGCCACCTCTTTAGCGAAGTCCAACTGCGCGTCACTCACGGGCAAAAACCGCACTTGTACGGGTGCTAACCACAGGGGAAAATCTCCCGCATACTCCTCAATTAAAATGCCAATTAACCGTTCCAGGGAGCCAAAAGGAGCCCGGTGAATCATGACTGGCCGTTGGCGAGAACCGTCCTCCGCCACGTACTGCAAATCAAAGCGATCGGGCAAATTATAATCCACCTGTACCGTACCCAACTGCCACTCACGTTCCAGGGCATCCCGGAAGATAAAATCCAACTTGGGACCGTAAAACGCCGCTTCCCCAATGCCTTCAAAATGCTCCATCCCCAAGGTTTCCACCGCCCGACGAATGGCGTTTTGGGCTTTTTCCCAAGCCTCATCGGAACCGATATATTTATCCAAATTCGGATCGCGGAAACTCAGTCGGGCTCTAAAATTGCTCAAGCGCAAAGTTCCGAACACCGACAAGGTTAAATCTACCACATTCAAGAATTCCCCATCCAGTTGTGCGGGGGTCACGAACAAGTGAGAATCATCCTGGGTAAAGCCTCGCACTCGCGTTAAGCCCCCCAATTCTCCTGATTGTTCGTAGCGGTAGACAGTGCCGAACTCCGCCAGACGCATGGGCAACTCCCCGTACGATCGCAACTCGTTCTGATAGATTTGGATGTGGAAAGGACAATTCATCGCTTTCAGGACGAAGCCCTCATCTTCGGACTCTCCCATCATCGGAAACAAATCTTCTTTATATTTCTGCCAATGTCCGGACGTCTTGAACAAATCGACTCTACCGATATGGGGCGTTACTACCTGCTGATAACCCCGTTTGATTTGTTCTTGCTTGAGAAAATCTTCTAGCAGACTCCTAACCACAGTTCCTTTGGGCGTCCACAAAGGCAAACCCGGTCCCACCCGATCGGAAAACAGAAATAAACCCAATTCCTTACCCAGCTTGCGGTGATCCCGCTTGAGGGCTTCTTCCTTGCGGCGCTTGTACTCCGTTAGCTGTTCCGGTGCCTCCCAGGCCGTGCCGTAAATCCGTTGCAGTTGCGCCTTCGTGGCATCCCCTCGCCAGTAAGCACCGGCCACGCTTTCCAAATCAATAGCTTTGGGGTCGATCTCACTCGTATTTTCCAGATGAGGACCGGCACATAAATCCCACCACTGGTCTCCCAGGTGGTAGATGGAGATCGGATCTTCTAATCCTGCTAAGATTTCTAGCTTATAAGGCTCATTAATTTCTGCGATCCGACGCTGGGCTTCTTCCCGGCTGACCTCTTCCCGAATCACCGGCAATTTCCGGTTGACGATCTTGATCATCTCCTTCTTGATCGCCTTCAAGTCCTTTTCCGTGAAGGGTTCTGGATGATCGAAGTCATAGTAAAAACCATTCTCGATCCAGGGACCGATCGTCACCTGGGCCTTGGGAAACAGCTTTTGCACCGCCATGGCCATGACGTGAGAAGTCGTGTGACGGATTTTTTTCAACGACTCCGACTCGCTAGTGCGCGGCAACTGAATTTTTGCCGGTTGCACTTCCTGTGATTCTGATTCAGGTATCTCTTGCTTAACCATGCAGCTTTATTTCTTGATATCATCGGTTCGGGCGTCACCCTAATGTAGCATAGCGAAAGTAAATTACCAGCAGGCCCCATCTCGAACTGATGCTTTGGCTAGGGAAACTGATAACCGTAAACCGATCGCTAATATTAGGGTTCCACCGTTCATAGCCTCTATCTTACCGATGTTGTCCGGAAGCGGCCCGAGACCGAGAATATGAAACAGAAAGTTTCATATTGTAAAGAAACGTAACTTATGTTAAGATTATTAAGTAAGTCAGTCCATTGCGATCGCCTTATGCTTAACTCAAATTTGGCACCAGCTGAGCTGTTATTGCCGGTGCGGCCCGATTTGCCGCCGGTGGTTTAGCTGGGAGCAAGGGGTTAGCATCAGCAGCAATCAGCACCAAAACACAAACGCTCCCAGTTGGCCCAAGACTGGGAAAATAGGATTCACTTTGTTTCAAGGCGTTAAAAAGCTATATAACCATCTGGTCTGGAGGAAAGTCGTATGTTACACCTGCTTTATATTCTTGCCTTTACTACCCTGGCTTTGATCGCACTACGGAATTTAATCGGCAACCTGTTAACCCTGGGTATAGACTCTACCCGCAATTATCCGCCCCAAAGGCCAAACATCGGTAAAAACACTTATCAGTCCCTCGCTAGGTCTGGCCGTCAAGCTGTGCCTCATCCAGAATTTTTGGATGAAGCGGGTAACGTGATCGACGAACCCCTGCTGGTGATGCGATCGATGACAGTAGAAGATGCCCGCTCCAAATTGGACGCCCTGTACAACTCAACTCCGGAATCTTCTGGTATGGAAGGTCGCGAAGAAAACTAGGGCCAAGTTGTACCCCCTCCCCTGCCCCATAACCGGCGGCGGGGCTTTAGGTGACATGAAACAGAGGATTGAGTTTGAGTTGTTCGGGCTGAAAGTTCTGGGCCCATTCAATGAAAGCCTTTGTAACCGGTGTAGACTGAGTCTGATTAATCAATAGGGCTGTGTATTGAGTCTTCTGCTTGACGACCAGGGCACAGTGGTCTTTACTGTAAATGGTTACGTGGCGAAAGCCCTCCAGTCGCAGGGAGGACATCAGCAGCGAGCGCAATCCCAATGCCTGAAAAATAGTCTGTACCCAGCTCATGTTTTTGACTTCGTTAGTGATCAAATACTCTCTGGGCAAACCGTTTAAGTCAAAAATCGCCGCTCCTAAAATCATGTCCATGTAAGAACTACCCGAATACTGGTTAGAAGCAGATACAGAATTTCTTGGGTTGGGATCGGGCGACATGGCAGCTATACTTGTCGAAACTGATGATTCTGACTTCGATGATAAGCATACGGTAGAAATATCTGGAAATTCATATACCCAGTTGTGGCTTGCTAATTCCTGTCGATCGCGCCCCACCAGGACAATTTTTAGACCGGGGTATAAAGTTTGGCGTCCGCCAGCAAAATTGCTGAGTCTGCTTGTCTAGTAGCGCCACATCCAGCAGCAATACCTCTATTGTCTCGCTGCGCAGACCCTCTAACAACTCCAATTTATTGCGGCACCGCAGTGGCGACAACTCCCGTTGCCCCATCAGCTGCTCTATGCTGCGATCGCTAAACCGACTGGAAGCCAATATAATTTTGAGAGTATCAATGCTTGGGGCTATTTTCGTGAGGGGTAAAGTCATGTTTTTCATCTCCTTATAGCAGTTCCGGTTTGAAATGCTGCGATTAGTTAACAAAATTTATCAACATCAAATGGCTTTTATTTCGATCTAGTATACAGCCATAGATGCCGTCCCTGATATTTTCATTCTATAAAAGTTGGGGATCGGCTTGCATCCGTATAATTACTGATCGAAGATTTCGACCATACTGACAAAAGCCATAGCATTTGGGATTTGCGATTTGAGATCGGAGCTTGACAAATGGTTAAGCCTGACTGCTTATTTATTATGATGCAGTCCGGATGTTGACGATCGGGTTTGACTTGGGGTTAAAGTTATGTATAAGTTGTCGGGAGCAGATGCAACTAAGTAAATAAGTATTTTTGCTCTCAGACGCGAGCGCTTGCTATTGAGACCACTAATAATTGATAATTGACGGACAGGCTCCACGCCCGTCCTGGGCAACTGACAACTGACCGCTGATATGTTATAATTGAGAAGGAGATGTCGGCGCAATTTCAACACCACCCTTCTGCTTGACTATTTGCTGAGTATTTATTAGATCGGTGATTTATGTGATTTTGACGCCAATTTCCTGACAAGCTTGCTTGAGTAATTTCCTAAAATTATCTACATTATCGCCATAGCCACATTGCTTGGCGGCGGTAGCAATTCCTTGCTTGGCGTTGGCTTTAGCACAGTCAATGAGTTCGTTTCCTTTCAGGGGTTGAGATGCTGTCATCGGTACTCCATAATTATAAATTAATTCTAAAATAGTATTAGAGATAACAAAATCGCATCCCTCTGAGGTGATAAGTTATTGCTCCTGTTAGGAGAGTCGATCCCTAGGAATACCAGTATTTGTAGGCGACATAGGCCAGGGTGACGACGCCAATGACGATCGCAGATTCATCGATAGCAAATTGGGGATGATGCAGGGGATAATTAGGTTTTTCGGACTGTCCTCCCACACCGAGGCGAAACATGGTGCCGGGTGCATGTTCGAGATACATGGAAAAATCTTCAGCACCCAGGGAGGGTTCGGGTAAAACTTGCACCCTCTCGTTCCCCCAAGCTTCTCTGGCGCAGGTTTCTACCAACTGTGTCAATCCTGGGTCATTTTGCACTGAGGGCAGTCCTCGGCGATAATTTAATTCATAGCGGGCTCCGTAACTGTCGCAGATACCTTTGACAATTTTCTCGATCCATGCTGGTAAATTCGCGCTAGTTTCCGGATGGAGCGATCGCGCGGTTCCGACTAAGCGCACTTGGTCAGCAATCACATTTGGTGCCCGTCCGCCGCTAATTTGACCGAATGTCAGCACTAGGGGACGCAAGGAATTGGTGGTGCGACTGATGGCTTGCTGTAAAGTAGTAATCACCATCGCCGCAATCCAGATAGCATCTACAGCTTCGTGGGGACGGGCACCATGACCAGATTCGCCGATAATCGTCAGTTCTAGATCGTCAGCGGTAGCGGTTAAGGCCCCGTAGCGGACCCCAATCGATCCAGCCTGGATGGAGGGGAAAACATGAACGCCCAGAATTGCGCTCACATTTTCCATTACTGCATCCTGCACCATCCAGCTAGCACCTTGACCAATTTCCTCAGCGGGTTGAAACAGCAAGCGGACAGTACCCGGTAATTTTATCCCCAGTTGGGAGAGCACCATTGCCGTGCCTAATCCTACCGTAGTATGGACATCGTGACCGCAGGCATGCATGACCCCGGTCTGGTGAGAAGCATAAGAAAGATGGGTGCGTTCCACAATGGGTAAGGCATCCATATCGGTTCTAATTGCTAGCAGGCGTCCGTCCTTACCTTCACCATCTAGTTCGGCGAGGACGCCAGTTTTTCCTACATCTTCTCGCACATGGAGTCCCAAGGAAGAAAGAACGCCTGCAACATAGGCAGCAGTTTGATATTCTTGACCGCTTAATTCTGGGTGGGCGTGGATGTGGCGACGAATTTCAATCAGTCGAGGGGCGAAGTTCGCGGCTAAATCTTTAATCTGGGCGAGCATGGTTTACTACAAAAGGCTGGTGGATGGGTATTATCATTATGATAACATGGAAATATCTCCTTTGGAGATGAAGTCATGGTGGCAACAATTGCAGCAGAAGATATTACCCGGCGTCAATTAAGGCATAAATTTGGCCTGGAACGCACTGAAGATGAGCAGTTATTCCGAGAGTGGCAAGATGATTTACCCGAACTCACTGATTTAGAAAAGCAACTTCTAGATGATGTAAAGAGTGATTATCGCTACTTGTCTGAGTCTATTATGCTGGAAGTAATCGTAAAAATGGTGGTGCTGTCACCACTGTTGAGGCTAGCAGGTTTTTATCGCCCGCCCTTTGATATTACCGCTGAGAAAGAAATTGATATTTCATCGTTTAATGAGGAAACTATTATCAAAGGACGCATTGATATCCTGATTTTTAAGCCTGAGTTTTGGATAACTGTGATTGAGACGAAAAGGACACAATACTCCCTGGAAGCAGCGATACCACAAGCACTGGCTTATATGCTGAGTAATCCTCAGCCAGACAAACCTGTGCTGGGGTTTGTCACGAATGGCAGTGAGTATAGGTTCCTGAAACTGACCAAACAAAACACGCCCAAGTATGCTCAGTCGGATCTGTTCTCGATCGATAGCCGGAATGATTTGTATACTGCCCTAAGAGTGTTAAAGCGCATGGCTCAATTAGTCAGTCAGTAACCGATGAAAGCCTATCCCTCAGTAAAGTAGCCCAGAAACAGTGTTTCTTCAAGAAACCCTGTTTCTTAATTCTTGCATCATTCTCCAACAAATGATAAAATGAGTAAGTGCTGCAAAGGAGAATCATAGTTATGGTAACTGCGACAGTTGTTTGCAAAGAATCAAATGTCTTCTCCCTAGAAGACTATATGCTCGATCCCCCTGATAATATGGAATGGGTAGATGGGATATTAGTGGAGAAAAACGGAATGACAGCAAAGCACGGTCGCATTCAAGCTAGATTAGCTGCTTACTGGATCAATTATAAGCATTCCAGCGGTCAGGGAGGAGAAGTTTATACTGAAACCCCTTGTCGCACCTTTTCACAAGGCCGTCGTCCTGATGTTTCCTACTTGACTCCAGAACTGGTGGAGCAATTTGGCGATTTTACCATGCTACCCCAGAGTTTCCCCTTAATTGCTGAGATCATCTCTCCCACTGATACCACCGAAGCAGTATTTGGTAAAGTCAGAGAATATTTACAGTCCGGTTGTCAGGAAATCTGGTTAGTGTTTCCGGAAAGTCAGTGGGTTTTGGTCATCACTCAACAGCGACAGGTTTTGTTGAGCAGTGGCGATGTCGTCAGTACTCAAACTGTTCTCGAAGGTTTTTCTGTAGCAGTTGATGAATTATTGGCTTAATTCTCTCTATTCAGCTTCGTCAGTAGCCCAGAAACCTGGTTTTTGGGAAAAACCGGGTTTCTTAATTATTTCATTACAGGGATAACATTGGCTAGCTACTTATCTATTTGTACAGTTTTTTCGTGACTTTTAATTAAGCTCTCACAATCATCCCAGGTTGTTTTTAAAGCTGCTATAGAAGCTTTATAACTAGCTAGTGTTTTTGGGTTGATGGCACACTAAAAAAATTCTGATGATTTTCTATCTCAATAAATTACCCCATCGCAGGCACTCGACTACATTCAGTAATTTTGGCGATTGAAAGGCTCTCGTAATCTTCTTTAAGATATACACAAATCTCGATCTTGTTTGTGCTCCTGCTATTATAATTTTGCAATGCTTCAGGAGTTGTTTGGGTTGATGTTTTCATCACCTGTAATCCTCGATCGCTCATGATTTTCTCCACATTAAATACTTCAGATTACTATGGGTCTATTTACGATCTATTAACAGAAGTTAACATATTTTTATTGACCATTACTCCCAATTTATATCACTAGACAGACATGAGGCAAGATAAAATCATGTCTGTCTAGTGGCAGGACAGACATATTGGTCATCGTTGTGCTCGGGGACGGTTTATAATTAAGCTTTATTACAGTTGACAGAACCAGGTTGACTGGCTGATTCAACTACGATCGCGATCTAGATCGCGACAATACAGGTAATTTACTCGCCCTGATCGAGCAACTGATTGCCACCAACTGCACTGGCCTTGGAGATATAGATGCTACGATTAGAACATATCAGCAAAATTTACCCTACTGGCGTTGTCCTCAAAGATATTAACTGGGAAGTGAAACCAAGCGATCGGGTAGGATTGGTAGGCGTCAACGGCTGCGGTAAGTCCACCCAGCTGAAGATTATTACAGGTGAAATCGAACCGACTGCCGGTGAATTGATTAGACCTGCGGCTCTCCATATAGCTTACCTGACCCAAGAGTTTGATGTTGACCCCGACTATACCCTCCGGGAAGGCGGAAGCTTTGGACTTGGACAAAACCGTGATGGATACCATTCACGACGAAGTTCCTGACTGGAAAAATGAGGAAGTCCGTACTCTTTTGGGAAGCTTCCTGTTCAGCGGCGACACGGTCTTTAAGCAGGTGAAAGCGGGCGTATCTAAAGGTTGGGGGAGAACTTTGGGACTGAATGTAAAAGAGTATCAAAGCGTTGATTGACCCAACCCAAGGGAAGGTAGAAGAGATGATTGAAACCAGTCTCGCTCCAACCTATTCCCACCTCCTTAAAGCGTTGCTGAATCAACCTAGACCATGCACTTTCCACCAGACCAGAACCAAAGGCAACTGCTCCTGTTCAAAATTGGAATAAGCCACATGCTGACGGTGCTTTTGGAAATATGCTTGTACTTGCGTAAGTATATTCATTGATTCGTCTTTCAAAGTCAAAGTATTTACCAGTCGGGTCAACTCCATTAGCACTTGGGTATGTTTGCCATGACCTAGGAGATGTCGCCAGGGTTCAAAGCAAACCTGAGTCGCTTCGGAGTCATGCCCCAACCAAGCAGTTGCCCCTCGCCACAGATGACCAGCCCCATGGTAAAAGTCGAGAATACCGATCGCGCAGTGAGCAAAGCACTCTCGCGCTTAGTCGCCAAAAGCCTACTCCACCGTCCGCCATACCACCTTCGGTGCTTGATCAAGTCCTTGATGCAAGGACTCCCAAAGCAATCGGGGTTTTAAAGTATCGATCTCTCCTAACACTGCTACTAATCGTCCTTGGCACAGACGGCTATAAAGCTATTGGGACATCCCATGACACGAGCAAGTTTGCCTGTGACTCAATTAACTATTGGTGGCTCACCTATGGTTCTATACTGTATCCGTTGGCAACCTCAATTTTATTATTGTGTGATGGTGGTGGTAGTAACAGCTCTCGCTCTTACCTGTTTAAAGAAAATCTGCAAAACCTTAGCAACAAGCTAGGCATTGAAATTCGGGTTGCTCATTATCCTCCCTATACCTCTAAGTATAATCCTATTGAACATCGCTTATTTCCTCATATCAGCCGTGGGTAATCTTCTACAAGGTGGAAACGGCCTCAGACTTGATAGCTACAGCTACAACAAAGACGGGGTTAAAGGTGTTTACAACCGTGATTGACAAGGTTTATCAAACAGGAGTGAAAGTTAGCTTAAATTTTAAGGAAACTATGAAAATTGTATTTGACAATTTTCTCCCACAATGGAACTATACAGCCTTGCCACAACCGACGTAAGGCTATCAACGTAAAGCGGGACAACGTTGCCATAGCGATCGGCTGAAATGCCTGTGGGCTGGAAGCCTAGCCATCTAGGGCTGTCCCGCCTTAAGTTGGTAGCCCGACAATGGCTCTCCTGAGTCGAGCGAGGTAAATGTATTGCAGAATACAAATATGGCAGGTGGGAAAGGCAGCAAACCCTTGATACCAGCGTAAACATAAGTTTTACTTATCACCCCAAACTTAGGAGACTCGATGTAATTTTGGACAAATTATTAAATCCTCAATCCTTAGTTGTGCATCCGACGGTACCTGCTGACTCCCGGAACAACCTTTCCGACATCGCAGCACTCGCCGTTTCCATTGCACCACTCAAGGGCAGGGTGTGGATTTGACGCGATCTTTGGGATGATAAGTAAAGCTTATAACCCCTACGATGCACTACAAACCGTAACTTTAAGTAATACGCAGTTTATGGGTAGGGTTGCGATTGCAATACATTTAGTAATACGTAATCTATCTGGTTATTTGGCAATTATAACGTATAAATATTTATACGTACATGAAGTTTATGGTTCGCTTTCATCACTAAGGGTTTGTAATCATTACGCAATACACTTTGTCGTGCGGAGGGTCGGTTATAATCACGCCAAATAAAGGGTTTCAACCTTTATTATCTTCGATGTATAAAACCATTACATTTTCCACTATAAACCCAGGAGAGCCATTTGTCTAACTACTTATGCTGGTAGCTATATTGGGCAAACAGGCCAGCTTTTTATGTAAATATTTGCTTTAAATATCTTTAGATTTCGTCACATAAATTAGAACCCTTTTCTAAAAAGGGGCTCTAATACCATTTTTAGAAAGATGTGATAGACTTAAAAGAAGAAACTAGAATAGGGTTTTGTTTAGTCAAATATTTACTTTTGTCACGGCCCTTAGCATCTAAGTTTTGTTACACGTTAAAAAAGAAAAAGGAAAAGATATTATGTCAGGCAGACCCAAAATAGAAATTACCGAATCAGTAGAACTGCTGAAAGGATTAATGAATAAACAGAAAATAAAATTAGAATATTGCAAAGTTTTGGCTTTGTATTTATTAAAAAGTGAGCGGGAAAAAACAGTTAGAGGAGTTGCCAAAACTTTGGGCAAGGGCGAAGCAACTATACATCGATGGTTATCTCAATATAAAACAGGAGGTATTGAAAATTTATTGTTGAATAGGCAAACAATTGGAAGACCTAAAAAATTTTCTGTAGAAACCGTAGCTAAACTTCAACAGGAATTACAGGATACTGAAGGATTTAGTAGCTATAAAGAAATCAAAATTTGGTTAGAATTGATACTAGATATTACCGGCAGTTATGGAGTAGTATACAACTTCGTAAAATCAGAGCTTAAAAGTCAATTAAAAATCCCCCAAAAGCATTGAGCAAAGATATGATGCGGTGAATGAATGGAAAAATAATTTAAATAACAGGCTAAAAACCTTGCTATCGGCGGCACAAAGAGGGAAATATAAAAAAGTCAGTTTTTGCTGTAGTGATGAAACCAGAATTGGACTCCATACAATAAGCAGAAGAAAAATTATCGGGAGTAAAACCTGAAGGAAAAAAACAGATGGTTTATGAAAATTTTTGGTGGTGCAGTAGAGCCAAAATCAGGTAGAAGTTTCTTTTTTGAATTCTCCCATCTTGATACAGTCTGCTTTGAAAAATTTCTAGAATTGTTTTCACAATCCAGATGAATTATTAATTATTCAAGTAGATAATGCGTCATATTTCTTTAGAGCTAGAAATTCCCGAGAATATACTTGTTCCAACCATCTTAGGAATGAGGATTTAATAATTTGTCAAAATTACGTGGCGTATAGGTAGGGAACGGGGAACGGAGGGGGCTCCAGGGGCGATCGCGGTAAGGTTGATCCTGTTGCATTTTAATACTGTCATATCCTTCCGATTTGGCGGGGGGCGATCTGGACCCTCAGGGGATCTAGCAGAGCCTTTTTTCCGTGATGCCTGATTTTTAGTGCTCTGGCAGAGATATCGAATGGCAATGGCATGATGGCGGACACAAGCTTTAACGATATTACCTTTGATATTGGCTTTGGCAACAAGAGTACTCTTATGGGCAACGGCAATCCGAACTCAGCTTTGGGAGCAGGAGACTCGACTACAGTCTCATTGATTCTCGATACCAGTCCTGGTTTCGATGATGCCGCAACTATTGAAACTTGGTTTGAGGATCAATTCAATCAAGGCAACTTGGTGGCGGGAACTCGCTTCAAGGCTGTCAATGCAGGAGCTGGCAGTGACAAGCTCTTTGGAGGCATAGATAACGTGCCAACAATTGACGCCTCTCCTGGTGGTGAAAATCCTGGTGGTGAAAATCCTGGTGGTGAAGTACTGCCGCCAACAGGACCGGGTACGGGTGGCAACGATGATGGACCTGTGAAAATTCCTGAACCCAGCATGATGGCAGCTTTAGGTCTGTTGGCAGCAGCTGGTGTTTTCGGAGTCGGCAAGAAAAAGAAGAAAATGTAATCTCTTGATGAAAGTATTGAGGAAGTAATACAATTCGGGTGAGTAGGGGAACAGCGATATCGCTGTTCCCCTACCTGCCTTAGGAGTCCCTCTCGTCCTCTCGTTCCTCTCGTTGGCAGGTTCCTCTCGTTCCTCTCGTTGGCAGGTTCCTCTCATTCCTCTCGTTGGCAGGTTCCTCTCGTTCCTCTCATTCCCAGGTTCTACCTGGGAATGATTATCAGGAGGCTCTGCCTCTTCCCGATGCCCAGAGATTACCTCGGAGGCTCTGCCTCGTGCTGGACGTTCCCTGCCAGAGTCAGGGAACGAGAGATTGTGGGTAATTACCCGGAGAATATATTACTTCATTAGTAAAGGCATGGTCTGAGCTTGGCGGAGAGATTGGATAGTGCAGATCGCCTGCTGGGCCACCCGATCGATTTGGTCTTTGGTATTAAAGCGTCCGATACCAAAGCGCAGGGAAGCAAAAGCCAATTTTTCATCTCTACCCAGGGCGAGGATCACGTGGGAGGGAGCAATTTTGGTGGAGGTACAAGCGGCACCAGAGGAAACAGCGACTACGGGTTGCAATCCTAATAATAGGGCCGAACCATCCACGCCTGCAACGCTGACATTCAGGTTTCCCGGGAGTCGGGTTTCGGGATGTCCATTCAGATAAATCCCCTCCAACTCACTCAAATGCTGCCATAATCTCTGTCGGAGTTGCCTCAGGCGTTTGGTCTCGGATGGCATTTCCGCAAGTCCTAATTCTACTGCTGTGGCGAACCCGACAATTTGGGGAGTATAAAGAGTACCAGAACGCATACCCCGTTCGTGTCCGCCCCCATGCAGTTGGGGAGCAATTTTGACTCTGGGGTGGCGGCGACGGACGTATAATGCGCCAATGCCTTTGGGTCCGTAAACTTTGTGCGCGGTTAAGGACATTATGTCTATCTGCATGCTTTCCACGTCTAGAGGTATTTTCCCGATCGCCTGTGCTGCGTCGGTATGGAAAAGCGATTCATGGTGACGACAGAGTGCGCCTATTTCCGCCAAAGGTTGGATAACGCCAATTTCATTATTGGCCGCCATGACAGAAACCAGAATAGTATCGGGACGGAAAGTTTTTTCCAGTTGAGAGATGTCGATTAAGCCATCCCTGCGGACAGGGAGATAAGTGACTTCAAACCCCAGGGACTCCAGGTATTTGCAGGGGTCGAGAACTGCGTTATGCTCTGTTTCCAGAGTAATAATGTGACGCCCTTTACTAAAATAGGCTTCAGCCACTCCTTTAATGGCCAAATTGTTGGCTTCCGTCGCGCCGCTAGTGAAGACGATCTCTTCTGGGGTGCCGTGAATGGCGTCGGCGATGGTTTGGCGAGACTTTTTGACAGCTGCTTCAGCTTCCCAACCGTAAGCATGGGTAATGCTGGCGGGGTTGCCAAAATGTTCCGTGAAATAGGGTAGCATGGCCCCTAACACCCGATCGTCTAGGGGGGTAGTGGCGTGACAGTCCAGATAGATGGGACGAGTAGACATGGTTAGTGATTGACGAGTTGACAGATTTTTTTCAATATTCTCAGAACTATACAATTTATTTCTCGATTGGTCTCATGACCCCCAGGGAGTTCCAATCTCCTCTCTTCGCTGTCAGCCCGCAGTCAGTCCGCAGGGGATCTTGACCCCTGCTAATAGCTAAAGTCGGTTTCAACCGACTAATACCATAATGCGGTCAGGACGCTATTAAGGTCAAGCCTGGGTATTTGAGCTGACGAGGTGACTGAGTTTTTTCAAGATTTTCATAACAGTATACAATTCATTCTCACGATGATTGGAGAGTATGAACTCATCGGATAAAGCATACCGAGGGTTTTCTTGCTTGGATAGCTTGATAAACAAGAAATTATTGCCATTAGTCACCATGCCAAAAACTGTGGGAGATGAATGGGGGTTTGCCATCATATAGAATAAGGCTTGGGGGATGCCGTTGAGCAAGGATAAGCCGGCGTTTTTGGATTCGATCGTCAGTAACCATAAATGGTCTTGCAACACGACGATATCAAGGCGACCGCGCACGATTTCATCTTCGTCTGCTACAGCAAGCTCAACTGTCTGTTCATCTAGGATATCAAAGGGAAGTTGATAGAAATCAGTCCAGACTAGCATGGGACCGAGTACGGTCATTTTCACCATGTTTTCCGAGATTTGGCGGCGCTTAACCAAGCTGATATAGTTGAGTTTGACTCTGTCTAGCGCTTGTTTTTCCAAATCAGTGATGTCCGGCAGGTTCTCGTTCCACTCGGGAAAGAATTGTTCATCTTCAGTCTGGGTGAGGCCAAATTTGCTTTCAACATCAATGATGTTCAGTTTTTGGGCAGGGATTACTTCTACCATAGTAAGATAACTCCGATCGCATCTACATTAGATTGTATCACATCTTGACTGAGATAGCATAGCTAGGAAAACAAAACCGACAGTGTTTATAAATTTTGGCCCAAAATGTGCTTGACAATTTACAAGTTTATGTTCATAATAAATTTATTGGCTATCAAGTAGAGATGCAGGCGTCGCGTCTCTACCTTTCTGGCGGGAATTGTTAGGTGAAAATTATTGGATGGCAAACTCGGTGTACTTGCGCATGGAGGGAGGATAAAATGCTAAGACTATGTCTTGCTTGGGAACTCCCAATTCTAGTAAGGCATTGGCAATTCCGTCTTCCGTGCCATCCTGGTGAATCCAGATTTTACCATCTTTAATTGCTAAATGTAGCACGCAACCATAGTTACGCATCTCGCGTTTCGTCCACCCCACATGTACTAACTGATAGCGATCGCGTTGGCTATCGAATATCAGTTGCTTCTCAAATTCGCATTCGGTAGAGTTAGGGGCCGATCGCTGCACCTTTTCTGTGAGTAGCTGTTGAATGTACTGCCGATACTGTTCTACTGCCATAGAGTAATCTCCTCCCGATCTGGATCGTAAATCACAAGACGCAACTGACTGCGTCGAACGGCAGTTTGAATGAACTGCAAGCTGAAAAAATATGCGTATATTTTCACTGTAACTGCAAGGTACAGCACCCGTTCTGGATCTTTTTCTGACAAAGCATAGAGATAATCTATGTATTGCCCGTGTGCGGTAGGGAACTCGGAAATAAGCGATCGACCGAGAAAGCTTTTGATTTCAACGGCGATTCTACTGTCGTCCCGTTCTGCACCAATAAGTTGCTCTGCTCCCAAATCGATGTACATTTCCACACCACCCACGGCGATTTCATAGGGGTCGTGGGTGATGGTCCAACCATCCTTCTCGAGTGCAACTTTCACGGCATCATGAAAGATGTCTTTGGCCATGTCTTATCTGCTGCATCTACTAACTCAAGTTGCTACCTATTAAAATTGCTACGTCCCAGACAGCCATTTTTTGCAAATATATCCGAAAAAATGCCATTTTGGGGTAAGTCACAAGGCATTTTTTGCTGATTTTGGTGTTGAGGTTCTATAGGTAGCAACTTAGGTTACTATATTTATTGTATCTCATCTTAGCGGCGCATCTCATATTTGCAAAAATATTAATGTCGTAGGTTTGGTTGAGGCACGAAAACCGGGTATGGTCTTGCACCAGTTGGTAAGTGAATTTGCATACATATTATCCACCTGTAGGGGCGAAGCATTTGGGCGATAACATCAGAAACAAACCGATAATTTATATTCCCAAATGCTTCGTCCTATACCTCATCGGCAAGCCTACCGTACAATGTCATGACGCAATTTAAGGGCGATCTGGATATGATTGAAAACAGCCTCTTAGCCTCCTTCCCTGGCTCCCGCAGGCTCCCGCCTGGGGCTGACTAGATATGGCGAATAAATATGTTCGCCTTCCTCACGGTTCCTTGACCACTAAACAACGAGCTATCATATCGTGAAGGGCTTGCTTCTTTGTTGTCTCTTCCGCCATGACGAAACCAACAATAATTATTGCAGAAATATTTTTACCCCAAAACCTGCCATTTGCTCGATCAAACGAAATGCGATCGCTTTTTAAATCAGTCACGGCTAGTCCCATAATCCTTTTGCCAAAAGTTCCTCTCAGAGTCGAACTCTCCAGCAAAGTAAAGTAAAGCCACTGCAAAACCACATATAGTATACCATATATAACAATAATTATCATTCCTTCCTCCCACCCGTAACTACTTATCATCCAGATATGGAAAACAAGAAGCCCAAAAAATCCCCCGACTGTTCCTAATACTGTCAAAGTACCTATCACCAAAAATGCCTCCTCTAGATATGAAAAAATATCAACCAATATAAGAGGTATACCTAATACGCAGCCTAGAACAAATCCAGAGATACCCAAAATTACCATATCTAGGAGATAAGCTGCAAAACGACGCCAAAATACCGCATACTCAGGCTGATACAACTCCCGATCGATCTCCTGCAACCGTTCCAGAATCACCTGAGTATTGGCAGGGCGCTGACTGGCTTTAGCCGCCATCATTTGATCTATTAAATCTGCAAGCTGAGGCGAAATGTAGGAGCATAATTGCGCCAACGTAACTCATTGTTGTAATGGTCATAAATATCTGTGTCAGTCGGTTGCTTGCCAGTCAGCAGATATACAAAGGTGCGCCCCAAGGCAAAGAAATCCGATGCTAGCACAGCATAACTCCGTTCTTGCTCCGGTGCAGCGTAGCCAGCAGTATAGATACTCGTGCTTCTGCCTCCACTCATGATTGTTCCCGTGACTTGCCGCACCGCACCAAAATCAATCAACACCAGATGGCCATTTGCCCTGAGCATGATATTGGATGGCTTAATATCCCGATGAAAAAACTGCCGCTGATGCACTTCATGCAAAACTTCCGCCACCTTGGTCAGCCATTCAAGTGCTAATCTTTGATCTATGGGGCGATTTTGCCGACCTTGGAGATATTCCTCCAAATTCAGCCCTTCGATTTTCTCCATCACCAAGCAGTGCAGCGGTTCTTGGCTGTCTCTGGGAAAGAAAGTAAAGTCCATCTCTCCTTTAGGAATCCCTGGATGATTCAACTGACTTAGGACTCGCGCCTCTTGCTGAAATAACTCTACAGCCTTGGGGATAGGATTCGTCAATACCTTGAGAACTTTGGGGGTATCGTCGCGAGTCACTTCATAGGTATTGCCAAAGCCACCTTTGCCACTCAGCAACCGAGTTACCCGGTAGCGCCCTGCTAGCAGCAATTCTGATCCGCAGGCTTGGCAAAACAGGAAATTGTCAGGATTTTGGGGATTTCGGCATCTGGGGTTAATGCAGATAGACATGGCGTTAGCTCGTTAAAGTTATTTTTTTACTATACCCTCGATTGCGGGGAACTTTTACAAACTGACTGCCGCACTTGTCGGTCCCCTCCTTTTCCTTAGTCGGTTAAAACTTTCGATCTTGCACCATTGTCAATTAGTCAATTAGTCTCCTGGCCCGCCGTGGGTTAAAACCCACGGCTAAGAGCTCAAGTGGGTTTTAACCCACTGAAAGCATTGTCAGATGCGGATTTATTTAGCCCACGCTTTGTGGACTTGACTCCTTGCGGGGGCGGGCCATGAGACTAATCGAACTGATTTTCTCGACAATGTTTGCAGTCGGTTTCAACCGACTTTAGCTATTAGCCGGAGGTTTGAACCCCCGGCGGGCTTTAGCTTGTGACCACCCATGTCGCTCAAGTATCCCATCTGTAGGATAATGGATAAGGTCGAATGTTCCCAGGCTCCCGTCGGGGAACGAGAAGTATTGTTAGATACAGATGTCCTAACTAGATTGGCGATCGTCAACGGGAAATGATAGTATCAGAGATCGAACCCCTACCCCCAGAAGTAGTGCATCTCATTGCTGCCAGTGAGGTGATAGACTCCATGGCAGCAGTGGTGCGAGAATTGGTGGAAAACTCCCTGGATGCGGGGGCGACCCGGATCGCGATCGCCCTAGAACCCGAGACCTGGGGAGTGACGGTGGCGGATAATGGCTGGGGGATGGACAAGGATAACTTGCGACAAGCGGCAACGGCCCACAGCACGAGTAAAATCCATCACTGCGATGACCTGTGGAAAATTACCAGTTTGGGGTTTCGCGGGGAAGCTTTGCATAGTATCGCCCAGTTGGCAGAGTTAGAGATTTGCAGTCGCCCGGCATCGGGAACTGAGGGGTGGCGGATCTCCTACAATGCTTTGGGAGAACCGATGCAAGAAGAAAGAGTGGCGATCGCCCCCGGGACGATAGTATGCGTGGACAACCTGTTTGGGACGCGGGCGATCGGTCGCCAAGGATTGCTATCTCCGGCGCAAGAGTTACGGCAAGTGCAAAATACGATCCATCAAATCGCCCTGTGCCATCCCCACGTGACCTGGCAGGTGAAGCAGTCAGAAAGATGTTTGTTGACCATCAGTCCGGGTGCCACGGCGAAAGCAGTTATGCCCCAGTTGTTGCGGAACGTCCACTGGCATGACTTGCAACAGTTGCTGGTGGAAGTGCCGCCGCCAGAAAGCGAGACAGAGGAGAACCCGGTGTCTGGAGCATGCCGAGTCCTTCAGGACAAGAGCATGCGGAAGACGCCGCAAGGCAAAATTCAGTTGGTAATTGGATTGCCAGACAGGTGCCATCGGCGGCGTCCAGATTGGGTCAAAGTGGCGACCAATGGACGAATCGTTAAATCCCCAGAGTTAGAGCAAACTATATTAGCAGCTTTCGGACGCACCTTGCCGCGCGATCGCTACCCGGTCTGCTTCCTACATCTGTTAATTTCGCCCAAATTCATCGACTGGAACCGCCATCCTGCCAAAACCCAAATCTACTTACACGAACTAGAATACTGGCAAGCACAAATTCAAGGGGCGATCGAACAAGCATTGCGCCTGACTCCGGAGAATTTACCTGTAGGGTTCCATCAAGAACGGGTAGGAAAACTGATCGCAAATTCTGGCGCTGAAATTGATTATAGTCTCGCAACTGAGAACCCCTCCGATACCTCATTCCTGGAACTGCGAGCGATCGCCCAGGTTCGCAATACCTATATTGTAGCAGAACATCCCGGGGGCATGTGGTTAGTAGAACAGCATATTGCCCACGAACGAATTCTGTACGAAAAGTTGCGCGATCGGTGGCTGCTTATGGACTTAGAACCACCGGTAATACTCTCTCAATTAACGGCTGCCCAACTAGAACAACTAGGGCGTTTAGAGATCGAAGTCGAACCCTTTGGGGAGCAAATTTGGGCAGTCCGCAGCGCCCCAGAAATGCTGCACAAACGAGAAGATTGTGCAGATGCGATCGTGGAACTGAGTTTAGGAGGGGACTTACAAGCAGCGCAAGTTGCGACTGCTTGTCGGAGTGCCATCCGCAATGGAACTCCTCTGACTTTACCAGAAATGCAAAGCATTTTAGACCAATGGAAATGCACGCGCAACCCGCGCACCTGTCCCCACGGACGCCCGATTTACCTATCATTAGAAGAAACTGCTTTGGCCCGTTTCTTCCGGCGTCATTGGGTGATTGGCAAGAGTCATGGAATTTAATTGTTAATTGCGATTTGGCGCAAACACTGCAAAATCCTGAGAACGTCATATAACTCATTTCCAGGATTTCGGGTAATAAACACTTTAGATGTCGCGTACTGAGGAGGTTCTCCCTTAACCTGCCATTCCCTGAAAAATTGGTCATCTTTGACAAATTGAATCCCAAAGGTGGCGATCGAGTAGCGCAGGTCTATATTTTGAGCGGAAACTGTTTCAACCATATTAACTAGCAGACGCTGGTACAAATATTATCATAGCACGAGTAACGGGCGAGTCGAATAGAACCGGGAGATCGCAGCTGAGAACAGACGCTTGTATGATGAAAATAGCCGCATCTTCGATCGCCTGGAAGGTAAGCAGCAGGATGAGGGATAAAGTGGCGATATCGCCAAGTAGTCTGGCGACAAAACTTGGCTAAATGCTATAATCAGATTAGTTTGCGAGTTTTGAATCCTCGTCTCTTTAGAGTCGGGAGAGGTCAATTGTACTTTTAATACTTGAGTATTAGCGAAAAACATGATTCCCATTCGACTTCTACTACTAATTATCACAACGGCGTACCAGGCCATTGCTAGCTGGACTGAGGATCTACAGTCCCCGCCAGGCAAACTCATTGATGTGGGTGGTTATAAGTTACATATGTGCGTTATGGGAGAAGGCAGTCCCACTGTAGTTCTGGAGCATAGTTTGGGGGGAATTGAAGGTTATTTACTCATTCAATAAATTGCCAAAATGACACGAGTCTGTATCTACGATCGCGCTGGATACGGTTGGAGCGATTGCAATTCAAAGCCGCGAACTAGCGAAGAAATTGTGTCAGAACTAGATAATCTTCTAACACAGGCAGGAATTGACCCGCCATATCTTTTGGTAGGAGATTCTTTTGGCAGTTATAATGTCAGATTATACGCACACCGTTTTCCTGAAAAAGTAGTAGGGATGGTCCTCACTGACGGACTTCATGAGGTTGGTATGCTCCAGATGCCACTTCAGTTGCAAGCCTTGAAGTTGTTCTTCATGTCTGGCTTTGTGATGTCAACGTTAGGATCTACTCTCGGCATAATCCGGTTGCTCAATAAAATTGGGGTATTCGAGCTGCTTAAGCCAGAATTACGCCAGTTAGAGCCTGACGTCCTTAACTCAGTCAAACGCTCATTTTATCGCCCCAAGCACTGGCTGACAATGCTCCGAGAAATGCATGGGTTGGACGCAAGTGGATATCAGCTTCAGGCTGCTAATCATTTCGATACGCTACCGATCGCTCTCATTACAGCGAGTTCTTTTTTTATACCTTCGATTTGGACTGTATGCGTGCCAATCCAAGCGGCCAATAAGCTACGGAAAAAGATGCATAGTGAAATTCTCAAATTATCTACAGATTGCATTCAAATTCCAGCTGCGTCGAGCGGTCATTTTGTCTGGATAGATCGACCTGATGCGATTTTAGAAGCCATTGAGATTATTCTGAGTAAAGTTGATTCGGGAAGTTAAACCTTCTATGGCTAACTTGATACTGCACTTGATATAACTATACAGCAGAAGTTAACCGCTGCTAATCCTCCTTCGCGATGACAGTTAGGAGTATTCGATCGAAACGTGGTAAGTCGCGCAGTTAGAAGCGTAGGTTGGGTTTAGTTTGGAAACCCAACCTACGCTACACGCTACGCTACCATGCTCATGTTGGATTTGCTCACGCTAAGCCCAACATGAGAGTATTATAACTAATCATCGGGACTTGATATAATAGAAATAACCAGAGCGCGAGGTGAGAAAAATGTCTTATCCATTTCCGGGAATGAATCCTTATTTAGAACATCACGAATTGTGGCCGGAGGTGCATCATCGCCTGATAACCGCGATCGCGATCGTCCTCGGGCCCTCACTGCCTCCCAAATATCGGGTGGCGATCGAAAAGCGAACCTATCTCAGCGATGTCTCCGATTCAGTCTTAATTGGGATTCCCGATGTAGCTGTAACATCCCAAAGATCGATCCCAACCCAAACAAGATCGACGATTGCAACCCTGCCAGCAAAATCTGAATCGGTAACGGTAACCCTGCCCATACCAGAAGAAATTCGAGAAAGTTATTTAGAAATCCGAGATGTGGCAACCTCCCATGTAGTGACAGTAATTGAAATTCTCTCTCCTACCAATAAACGAGCTGGAAAAGGGCGAGAAGCCTATGAAGACAAGCGGTCTCAAGTGCTCGCTAGTCCGACTCATCTAGTAGAGATTGATTTCCTTCGGGGAGGTAAACCCATGCCTATTCTCGGCGAAACCCCACGCACGGATTACCGCATCTTAGTCGCTCGCAGAAATAACCGTCCCCGGGCTCAGTTATATGGATTTAATGTCCGCCAAGAGATTCCCCAGTTTCTGCTGCCTTTGCGGTCAAGAGATCCCGAACCATTAGTGGATTTACAGAGTTTGTTAGCTCAGGTGTATGAGCAAGCGAGATTCGATATATCCGTGGATTACTCTCTTGAGCCGGTACCGCCACTGAAGAAAGACGACAAAGCTTGGGCAGATCGACTGTTACGAGAGCAGGGTCTGCGGTAGCTACCACCTTCGATGCCCTATGGCTGCGCCACGCTGCGCTAACGGGATGCAACGCAGGCAACCCCTCAGGCATCGCCGCTAGAGCGATCGCCCATAGAGATTAGCCATCAACTGACTGGCAACTCGGTCTAATCTGACGGAATGGGAAGCCTTAAACAAGAGGCGATCGCCCGGTTGGATCGTCTCTTTCAATCGGTTAATCAAGGACTCGTGAGTGGGAAAGGTTTCTGTAGGTATTCCTGCTGCACCCAGGGCGATCGCCTCTGCTTGGGGGTCATCCACCAAAACCAGTACGGCATCCAGCATGCAGTTCCGGGCCGTTTCCCCTACTTGCTGGTGAAACTCGGGCGATCGGGTACCCAATTCTTTCATGGTTCCCAGGACAGCAATGTGACGCTTTCCGGGGGTTTCTGCTAGCAGATGCAAGGCCGCTTTCATAGATTCTAGCCCGGCATTGTAAGTTTCATCTAAAATGACAAGATCATTAGGTAACTCGTGGCGCTGGGCGCGTCCTTGAGGTAATGTCACTGACAAACCTTCCGCAAATACCGTCCAGTCAATGTTCAGCACCTGCGCTACTGCTAATGCTGCCATATAATTAGAAGCATTGTGACGCCCGGGTAAAGGTAAAGGCAACTGCACCCCTGATAATTCTAGGGTATTTGGATCGATCGGTCGCCCCCGCAAGTCCCCTGATTCTAAACCGTAGGTAAGAGTTTGTCCTTGCCAAACTGTGGCCGCAGTTGACATCAGTCGGCGATCGTCCTGGTTGAGAATTGCCATGCCAGTCAGGGGCATTTCTGCTAGCAACTCGCACTTGGCACAGGCGATCGCCTCTTCGGAACCAAGCAAACCGATATGGGCCGTTCCCACATTAGTAATTACCCCCATAGTGGGCCGGGCTATTTCCGTCAACAGGGCAATTTGTCCGACACCGCGCATTGCTATTTCGATCGCAGCAAAGTTATGCTCTGAAGAGAGTTCTAAAAGTGTTTTTGGAACGCCAATTTCGTTATTAAAATTTGCCTGACTTTTGAGCACTTTCCCCTGAGTTGCTAACACGGCGGCAATCAATTCCTTAGTGGTAGTTTTGCCCACCGAACCCGTGACCGCAATGATGGGAATGTCAAACTGCTGACGCCACCAACTGGCGATTTGCTGGTAAGCTACGAGAGTATCTTCTACCACTAGCTGCGGTACGGGTAGGGGCAGGAGTTTGTCCGTGATGGCCCCGATCGCACCCCGGGCGATCGCCTCCGAGACAAATTCATGTCCGTCAAACTTTTCTCCCCGCAATGCCAGGAACAACTTACCGGACGAGCGGGTGCGATCTAGGCTCCGGCTATCGGTAGTAATGCCAGTAACTAATGGGTTTATTGCCTCATCCTGGAAGTGGTGAGAAACTGCCTTGACAATTTTGGTAATTTGAGATAGGTTAGCGTGCATAAATCAGAGGTGCTTAATATCTGAAATCTTGACAACACTTTATACTTTGAAAGGGATCTACTTGCGCTTAAGGTCGAAGAACCTGTTACTCGTCCCACCAGCGACCCCTGGGAACGCACAGGCGATCGCCAACCGGTGGGCTCGCTGTCATATACTGGAGGCAGAGCCTCCCAAGGTTCGTTCCCAGCCCGAGACTGGGAACGAGGTGAAGAACCTGTTACTCGTTCCCACCGGCGACCCCTGGGAACGCACAGGCGATCGCCAACCGGTGGGCTCGCTGTCATATACTGGAGGCAGAGCCTCCCCAAGCCCGCGACGGCTGGAGGCTGCGGCCCTCCGGTTCCTTTTTGAGGACATCTTAAGAAATATTAAGATTTGACCCGATCGGGTGGGTGAGTGCTATGGTGAGAAAATATGTATATTTGCCCGATCGACCTTACCCAGAAAGAGCCAAGAGAAATGGAAACCTATGACGATCTGATCGAAACAATTATCGAGTCATATCAAAAAGCCCAAGCAGAAATAGGACAGTGCAGTGCGATTCGTTCTAGTCTAACGTGGGCAACTACGGAACGCTAGGCCAGGTCCAAACTGGTAACTCTGGTATTCATGGGGGTTAGATTCCCTCTCTCCAAGTGTGGGAGTAACACCGGTCCTTAGTGCTGCTGAGTCACATCACGGTGGTGCGGAGCAAGGACTTAAATGTAGGATAGCTAGCAGCCTAAGCTAGTGACGCCGCTAGGAAAGATGCTAATGGCTAGAACAAGCGAACCTGTGTACGCCTCGTTATCTAGAACCAGCGAAATAAGGCTTAAAGCGCTGGCCCAAAAGGGAAATGGTAGTTTGTGCTGGTTCTTGCACTTGGCCAGTATCGCACTCTAAGAACTCCCGGGGTATAGCAGGGGCCTAAAAGCATCGTGAAATGATACTAGGGAACGAAGTAACTTCTCGTGTGCTGTCTAGATTGGACAAGTTAGATGTAAAGCGCAAGCCGCGAGGGGAGAGATAGCCCGAGAAGCTAATGCCTAGGGTAACGCCTATGGATATGATGGGGTGTTCCTCATCCAGCTGACGCGGGTTGGTTAAAGTAGGAAATCTTGGGTAAGAGTATCTCTAAGACGCCGGAGGCCTCTCGAAGGTTGGATGACTGGTAAAACAGACTTGGAAATGGTAATACTAAAGGTTATCTGGCAGCGCCGCTTACCAACCAGGAAAGGAGTGAAATCGCATGAGATGAGGGACAAGTGGAGCAATCCGTAGTAATCCTAGTAGTGACAATGCCCTACTTGCCAGTAGCCGGATGCGGTGAAAGTCGCACGTCCGGTTCCGAATGGGAGAGTTAGGGGGTGACCCCTAGCTCGACCCCGACTATATTCTGATTATCGGCAAAACCGGTGTAGGAAAAAGCACATTAATCAACGCAGTGTTTAGAGAATCTCTGGCAGAAACGGGAGAAGGGTATCCAGTCACCCAAGATATCCAACTGTACCTGAAAAAAGACTTCCCACTCAGAGTTTATGATACTCCAGGACTGGAACTGGACGCCAATCGGTTGAAGAGGGTGACAAAAGACGTCGGAGAACTGATTGAGAGCAAAAAGCGGGAAAATGTTACGGAACACATTCATGTAGTCTGGTACTGCATTAATCATAATGCCAACAGACTGGAAGAGATAGAGAAAGAGTGGCTGGAATCTCTGGGCCTGGAAGTACCAATTATTCTGATTCTCACCCAGACCCTAACCGGCAAGCGGAGTGAATTCAAGGCTTGGTTAGAAAGGCAAAATATGCCAGTCCGTCAAATCATTCCAGTTTTGGCAAGACCAAAAGAAATTGATGACGAATATATTATCAAAGAGTATGATCTAGACCAGATAATGCAGACGACCTTAGAGCTGCTTCCGGAAGTAGCACAAAAAGCATTTATTAATGCCACCAAGGACATTAACATCAAAGCCGGCAGAGCATTCAATTATGTCACCAGTTATGCCACAGCAGCAGCGGCGACTGGCGCTACGCCCATTCCCTTTTCCGATATGGCAATTTTAGCTACGGAACAGGTTGTGATGCTGACACATATTACCACAATCTTTGGATTACCCTTTGAGGCAGGGTTTATTGGCTCAATGATATCCAGTGTTGCGCTAGTAGGAAGTGCGTCCTTACTTGGTCGATCAATTGTCTCCAATTTGCTAAAAATGATACCGGGGGTAGGTACAGTGGCAGGTGGAGTAATTTCTGGCGCGACAGCATCGGCATTGACATTGGCTATGGGTTTGGCTTATATAGAGGCGCTCAAAAGGTATATGAAAGCGAAATTACAAGGAAAAGAAATGTCATCGTCTGATTTGTCAAAGATTATGCGGGAACAGTACAAATATTATGTCCAGTCAGGTCGGAAAACGACGCAAGAGGAAGAAGAACCCAAAAATATTCCGATCTCTTCGGAAGCAGATGACGGTGTTGCCGAAAAATAGGTGTAATAGGCGATCGGGCCGTTCGTAGTAAGCGCGAAGCGTGCTTTCGGGGATAGGTTCGTAGTAAGCAGTCTCCGGAGAGCGCTACATGCGCAGCGCGCTGCGCGATCGCACTACTCCGGAGACATCGAAGCGTGCTTCTCTAGGTTGGGTTTGTGCGATTCGTTCTAGCCTAACGTGGTCAAACACGGAACGCTAGCCCGGTTTCATTAGCCGGGAACTCTGACCGCATGGGGGTTAAATTCCCCTCCCCCCAGGTACGGGGGTGACACCGGTCCTCGGTGCTACGAAGCGACATCATCGTGGTGCTAAGCGAGGACTCAAATGTAGGATAACTGGCAGCCTAAGCCGGTGACGCCGCTAGGAAAGATATCCAAGGTTAGAGCAGGCAAACATGTGCAAGCCTCGTTATAAGGAACCAGCGAAATAAGGCTATATGCGCTGGCCTAAAAAGGAAATGGTAGCTAGTATTAGTTTTAGACTCTGGCTAATATAGTACTCAAATAGCTCCCGGGGTATAGTGTGGACCTAAAGGTATCGCGAAATGTTGTTAGGGAACGAAGTAACCTCTCGTGTGCTGTCCATCAGGACAAGTTAGATGTTAAGCGCAAGCCACGGGGGGAGGGATGGCCCAAGAAGCGAATGCCCGGGGTAATTCCTGGGATAACATCTACAGTAATGTAGATGATGCTGGGTAGCCAGCGCTGACGTGGGTCGGTGATACTAGGAAGCTGCTGGAATGAGTAATCCTAAAAAGCCACGGAACTAATCCGAAACGCAAGTGGAGGATAAGGTATGGATAACTGGTAAAACTGACTTGAAAATGGTGATACTAACGGTTATCAGAACAACCACTCGCTAAACCAGGAAAGGGAAGAAAAGACAGGCGGCAAGGGCTAACGGAAGTAATTCCTATTAAGTCTACCTATGAAAAGGGCCTAGTACCCAGTAGCCGGATGCGGTGAAAATCGCAAGTCCGGTTCCTCAAGGGAGGGTCGGGAAGCGATTCCCGGCTCGACCCCATCCCGTGCCTCAACCCAACCTACAAATCCCAGGTAAACGGGCGATCGGCCCAAAAAATAATTCCAATTATAGGATAAATACTCATGCCTCGACTTACTTGTTTGTGCGGTGAAAGCATCAGTATATAGCGTTTCTCAAATTGATGTGGTATCGCCTAGAAGTCATTGCGAGGGGGGGAGACTAGGGAGTAACTTATGCTTTCATAGAGTTACCCCCCCGAAGCAATCTCCGATAGCATATCACACTAATCTGAGAACTGCTATATCAGTGGTTCCCAACCCACAAGGATTTAAGCTAATTTGGGAATTAGAGCGCGAAAGACTGATTGAGGCTCTGCTAGCAGCTTATGCGGATGCCAAATCCTTTCAACATTTTGAAGAACAAGTCTATCAGCTTTTTTATCCGGCAAATCCAGAATTTCCTCAAATCTACGAATGTCCCAACTGTGGTAGATTAGCTGTTTTTGTCCGCGCTGCTGACGATAAGCCAGCGTTCTGGTTGAAGCAAGAGCAAAAGTATAGCGAGGTAGATTCAAGATCTGCTTTGTTACAGAAAAAACTAGCTACTGCTTATACGTAGTGCGCGATCGCCCGATCATCGGAGGCACTGGCATTTGGGCATGGCCTCACCCCGCATAACGCCGGTGGTCGGGAAAGCTTAACGCTGGCCCCCGATGAATCTCAGCGTTGTAAAAATTCACTCGCTGTCAGGTAGTATGAAACAAGTTCTCAAGAGGCTACGATTATGAAGCTGGTATCAAAGGAACAAGCTGCGATCGTTCGTACAGAACGCGGACTGACAGTTGCAGGCACGCGCATCACTCTCTAGGACGTCATGGACTATGTAAAAAGAAAATATTCACGCGAGTTCATCGGGACCTGCTCGGTCTTTACAGATGCGCAAGTCAATGGGGCTCTGTCTTATATTGACGTACATCGTGCGGAGATGGAAGTAGAGTATCAGATTGTTCTCCAAGAAGCAGAAGAGCTGCGACGGTATTATAAAGAAAGAAATCGCGAGCTCTTGGCTCGCATTGCTGCTAAGCCTCCAAAACGCTGCGCTGGGGGCGCAGCCATGCCAAACTTGCATCGCCGGGAAATCCAGAGCATGAATTTGTTAAATATTAAACTTTGACAGAGGGGCGATCGCGGGATAGGCCTACCTGAACCCTAATTGTTGTCCCCAAGTTAACCAGGCTAATCCGTTGCCGACTTGTATAGGTGCTGTCTACTTCTTGGAGGGGCGTTCTCACATATTTCTGAAGGAACTTACCCATCACATTTCCAGCAGGATCGTTATGTGATTCCAGGCATCATTTCCCATGTAAGCGCTTCCACCATATCGGGAGTACTCTGCTATTAAATTCTCCAATCGGGAAGATGGCGTAGGGTCTAAAACGAGCAGAATCGGACTGGTGCAAGACTACATCCCCGGTGCATCCCTTCAGGAATTACTAGAACGAGGTAACGCTTTACAGAGGAACAACTGCGCCGCATTGCTAGTGAAGTGCTGGAAATTTTGATTTAGGTGATTTCCGAGAACTAAATTACCGGCTTGAGTGATGCTAGATTGGAAATGTAGTCAATGACGAGCAATTACCATCTGCCAGTAGCATGGCTGCGATCTTAAACCGTATGAGCTATCGCCTGCTTCGATGTCCCCCTCTGGGGACGCGCTACTGCGCGCACGCTGCGCGATCGCACTACCCCAGAGACATCGCAAAGTCGTCAAAGCCAAGCCCCCAAAAAAATTCCAGAAACTAATGCGATTTTTGACAATATCCACGCCAAAGACACCCCTGATGAGTATGGCTTGGTCAAACGCTTAAGTATGGATGCTAAAGCGACTGTCAAAATTGGGGATTATTCACGCGGTGGCAAGACTCGAGGGAACACCCAAGCTAGCGACCATGATATGGGATGCCAGGAAAAATATGTTCCCTTTGGCATTGTTGACTCCGATAGTGGGCAATTGTACATTAGGTTCTGTTGACATTTTATTTGAGCCAAATTAAAGTAGAGGCAAAACAGATAAAACTCCAAAAATTACGAGCAGATTTATCAAATCTAGAAAAAATCCGACATAGCTTGTTAAAAAAACTTTCTATTAAATGTCTCTCTTTATAAGTATGTTTGTCATATTCTCTTTGCTCCTTGCGGTTCTGGGGGAATAACTGCTTCCCGCGATTTTATCAATCAACTCATTACAGTCATAACCTCTATCTCCAATTACTCTTTCTCCTTGTTGCTCCTGTAATAATGGCAAAATTAACATCGTGAATTTCTCCTGATGTCAGAGTAAAATCTAAAGGGTTCCCTAACCCATCGCTAACAGCATGAATTTTAGTAGTAAATCCTCCTACAGATCTTCCCTTAGCTTGATTTGCTCCCCCCTTTGCTGGCACAAGGATGACTTCTAATTACAGTGCGATCTATTAATAGATTTTCTCAATCTGGATCCTCAATACAATTTTGATAGAGACTGTTCCAGATTCCTTTGGCACTCCAACGGTTAAATATGCATAAAAACACTATTCCCTTTGCCATATTGTTCGGGTAATTCTCTGTGCTTCTCATTATCCATAAGACTCCATTGATAAATTTTCTGCTCTTCTGTTCCCAGGTATATTGAACTCTGTCCTCTCAAAAATACTAATATTTTTTCCCAAGTTTTTCCTTGTATTTCTTGCATATTTAATTTGGCGATATTTTTTATCCATTAAACAGGATTAATTGTAACAGCAATCGCTCTTTTTGTCAAGCCAAATGTCAACAGAAACTACCTTTGGCAGTTCCTACAAAACCAGCGACTTTGTGGTCGATAGCCTCGATCAGTGGTGGGATACCCTGACCCCCCAAGAACAACAAGACTGCGAGCTGATCCAAATCAAGGTCGATAACGGTCCAGAGAATAGTGGGGTGCACACTCAATTTCTCAATCGAATGGTGTCATTTGTCGATCAGATCGCCAAGCCGATTCAATTACTGTACTATCTGCCTATCGAGCGCAAGTACAATCCTATCGAGCGTTGTTGGGGGATTCTCGAGCAGCATTGGAATGGAACGAACTATGCTCACCGATGTCAAAACGATGCATGGCTGCGCCCCCAGCGCAGCACTATCGGATGAGATCAGAGCATGACATGGAAGGGAATTCATCCTGTGATTAACTTGAGTAAGAAGGTGTACCAAAAAGGGAAATCCCTTTCCGACAAAGGCGATGAAGGATATTGAGAAGCGATTAGAACACCCATCCCCTGTTGCCCAAATGGGATCTCCTACCCAGGAGACACGGCGCCGCCATCCCAGGATCTCGATTTTAGTCTAAAATAATTCCCTATATGGGTAGGTAAAAACAAGTGGCACAGGCAAGATCAAGGTGGCGACAGTACAGACGCCAGCTTTTGCGTATTTACAACCAGACGATCTGGTTCTCACCATTCCAAAGTGCTGCTCAATGGCGCAGTCGATCGCGCCGATATCAAAAGCTAGGAAAATGGCTGGGACTGGTAACGGTAGTGGTGGCTATGCTGTGGTGGAATGGTCAGCTGCTGTTAGCCACCACCGTAGGTATCGCCATCATGTTGCTAGTCTACTTCCTGCAACAGGGAGACTGGCAAAAGCGCTGGTCAGATTTAGGCAAGCTGTTTACTGGTGCTAACCGACATCTGGCTGTAGCAGTTGGCAGTGGTGGGTTGGCCACATTGGGAACATACATGGCCTGCGCTGTCTGGATAGATTCAGATAGTCCTTGGATTGCTGCTGGTGCGATTTTGCAAGGATTGGGCACTCTGGCTATTATCATCCTCCTAGTGGGGCAATCCCTCCCCGGCCCCCGCTCCACAGCGGACTTGGATCGGTCGATCGAACAGCTGACTGACATTCACCCCCTGCGGCGTCTGATGGCGGTGCGACAACTGACCCGTGAGTTTACTACTACTCGGTGGGAACGAGACCGGCGTATTATCGCTGACTGTTTGGCTTTGATGCTGACACGGGAAACCGAACCAGCGGTGAAGAATGCAGTCCTCGAGGGTATGCAAGTGATGGGCAAGGTGGAAAAAATTGCCTCCCAGACAGCAGAAATATCCATTCCCATCGATCTTAAGCCTGACGCACGCGCCCAAACCGATAGCCAGATGACCGACAAGAGTTCCTCGCGGGGTGACGATGGAACGCTAGCTTCCCAATACAACTCGATGAAAGGAAAATGACTACAGGTCGCGTACTGTCTCAACGAGCGCATCTCACTATGAGATGAAAGTAGAAATTCTCGGATTCGACCTTCGTAGTTCGACCTTCGTAGTTCGTAGTTATTTTAAAGCCTATATCGTACTACGATTGCTCTAAATATAAGACATATGCTTCTATGGGATGCTCCCTTTCTCAACAGCTACAACAGCTTACTACTCAACTGGAACAACTTCGTCTCCGACAGGCGATAATTGACCGAATTGTCCAGGGGATACAGGAGGCCCTGGTACCAGCTGAGTTGTTGCCAACAACGGCCGCCCAGTTGCAAACAGCTTTGGGGGCCAGTCGCGGTCTGATTTTTTGAACTGACGGCGATCGCCAAATAACTGCTTGTTATCTGTCATCCGCTACAAATGACCAAGGGGAAACAATGTCCGATCTGGCACAGACCCTTCAGACCGGATTTAACCAGTCTCTCTCACGGGGTCAGGCAGTTGTATTATCCCAGTCAGATATGTCACTGGCAAGCAATGCCCTGATTGTGCCCTTGATGTACCAGCAGGAATATCTGGGCTCTACGATCCTAGAGAGCGATTGGGCTCTTGATGCACAAGCAGTAGAATTTGTCAAGCGGGTAGGGGATCATTGGGCGATCGCGCTCGGGCAAGCAGCTGTAGTAGCAAAATGGAGGAATAGAGTTGAAAATAACCAGGATTTGCTGTGGGAAATGGATGAAAATTACATCTATACCTACGTCAGTCCCCAAGTGCAGTCCATATTAGGTTACTCGCCAGCAGAAATACTGGGAAAAAGGCATTAGACTTGATGCCATCTTCAGAAGCACCGATTAATGATGAAAAGAAATTGCCATTTAACTGTGTCCAGAATAAAAATATTCATAAAGATGGTAAGATAATAGTAATGGAAGGCAGTGGAGTTCCCATTTTCGACAAGCAAGGGAACTTCCGATCGCGCAGCGCGGCGCCAGCCGTGGTTATCGGGGCATAGCGAGAGATATAACAGAACGCAAGCAAGCAGAGTCAAAAGCACGACTGGCTCAGTTTTTTCTGGATAGGGCTAAAGATGCCGTGTATTTCACTGATCGGGAAGGTCAGTTTGTGCAAGTAAACGAAGCTGCATGTCGTCAGCTGGGCTATTCGAGATCCCCCAAAATGGCATTTTTTCGGATATATTTGCAAAAAATGGCTGTCTGGGACGTATAAATTTTAATAGGTAGCAACTTGAGTTAATGTTAATGAACTAGCCCCAGCTGGTTTCTGACGGAATGAAGCGCGACCTTTTGACTGCGGTTTGTTGGGAGTGGCTGTGATATTGATATCTAACTCCTTAATTAACTTCTCCAATTCATCTACCTCGGCGATCGCCCTTTCTGCCGCCGACAGTCCGGATGGCGATCTATCTACAACATCTACTTCTGACCGTTCCAGTTCTACATCGGAAGAATCTGAGTTTTGGAGTAATGATGTCATCCAATCTGGATAATGCCATGCTTCCCAGATAACCAGCATCGCCAACAACAGCATTGCTGTCGATACCCAAAAGCCCCGGACTGATTAAAGGACGCCGTCTTGCCTTGGAGTAGCGGATGGAAGCCGGGGGCTTCAAATCGTATTTCATCGCTGTATTGCAGCCCTAGTCTGCACTTTCATGCTTTCCTTCATTATAACCCTCATCAGCAGGAATTTCACAAAAATTTACCCTAACTCCCCCAGAGGTCTGGACTCCTCGGAAACAACCACCTAGTGCAAGTCGCTATATTAGGATTACCCGACTACTACTTGAAGCTATAATATGAAAGTGCAACTGTTTAACCGATCGCCTTGGCCTGGGATATTTTACTGAAAAATAGTCCCTGGATGGGTTGGAATCTGTTTTTGGCCTTTATCCCATTGTTCCTGAGTTTCTGGCTTTTCCGCTCTACGAAGTCCCGATCGCTGTTATGGTGGGCAGTATGCTTGGTTTTTGTTGCTTTTTTGCCCAACGCCCCCTACGTGTTGACCGATACTATTCACCTGATTGAAAGATATTCGCGAAAATTACTCCCCGTGGATCGTAACTCTCTCCCTCATTCCCCTGTATATGCTGTTCATTTTCCTGGGTTTTGAGGCTTACGTGCTATCTTTGATTAATCTGGATAATTACTTAAGCAGCAGGGTTTCATACCGCAGATTATGCCAGCAGAGTTATTCTTGCATAGCCTCAGCGCGATCGGAGTTTATCTCGGTCGGTTCCTGCGGTTTAACAGTTGGGATATTGTCACTAGATTAGATACCTTAACAGCAGCTATATTTGAGGATGTCCTCGGTAAATAGCGTCTGCTGGTCATAGCTGTTACCTTTGTTGCGATCGCAGGATTATATTGGTTGATGAAACAGGTAACTCTGGGAGTTATCCTCCGCTTCCGCAAGCCAGGACTGACAGTTCTACTGTTGGACGAATTGAGTTCTTGAAGGATAATCGCCCTCTGAACCCTGTATAACCCTGTACCGACATTCCGCACTTTATATGTGACGATTTGTCGTGCCCAAGAGATAGGCCGACCCTTGGGTTGAGGCACGAAACCCAACTTACGAACTACGAACCCAGATAAACACTTTAGTGTTTACTACGAACCTACATAAACACTAAAGTGTTTACTACGCACCTAGATAAACACTTTAGTGTTTACTACGAACGACTAGGAACGGCTTGTGGCCTCTGCTAAAACTGGTAGGGAATTGCGCAACCGATCGCCATACATATCCAAGGCATTTCCTCCTAATAGTAATCCTAAATGCTCCCGATCGTATTCTGCGACTGTTGCTGCATCCTCCACGCAATTATGCAACACCCCATCCCAGTGACCGTAATCTCCCGAAAAACATGCCAAATGCTTGCCTATCTCTCCCATCCCTACATGCAGGTAACTCGGTCCCGGATCGTCTGACTCGAAGGAGGTAAAGATTTGTCCCCTTTCAAAATATTCTAGCGGATCCCGGTGCCGCAAGTCATAATGTTCGTATAGGCTGCGATCGTCTATCTTGGTGGGGTCGTGTTCCGCATTCCACAGCAACTCGAACAGATTTTTCGCTTGGTTAATCAGGTTCACATTATTAGCACCCTTCTCCTGAAGCAATAGTTTCGTATACGAAATCAAAGAAGGACGATAGGGATGCTTGGGGTCGAAGTCCCGGATGCGCTTTTCCCAATGTTCGTGGAAAGCATGGGCTAGATCTGGCAACCATCCACAACCCCCCTCTAAAAAGCCTACCCTTAAGCTGGGAAACTGCTCAAATGCCCCGTCAAACACCATCCGCGCTAGTGCTAACTGTTGCTGGTTCCGCTGCACGAAAATGTGGGTCAGCACGAAAGTTTCCGTATGATCGGAAATTCCCCCTACCATGTAAGAACCCGGTCCCCCGTGGATGCCCAAACCAATGTCTAAATCTACAGCTGCTTGTAAAATGGGTCGGAAGTCCGGATGACTGATTGCTTTACAGGTGCGAATCTCTGGAAAGGCATCCGGTGCTTTCGGATGGGGAATGGGCATGTTTGGTGCCACAGCAACAGATATCATTCCCAGTTCCTCTACGCAGCGACGCATTTCGGATACCGCAAAGTCTACATCCTGTAACGGTATGACGCCTATGGGTTTGAGTCGATCGCCATAGGGGCGGCAGTCCTCGGCTATATAGTTGTTATAGGCGCGACAGAGGGCGAGCGCCAGATCGCGGTCCAGAATGCTAGAAAACATCAGATTGAAGGTACCGTAGATTACCTGCACGTCAATGCCTTCTTTCTCCATCTGTTCGACTCGCACCCGGTTGAACATCGCACCCAGGGTAGTATCCGGATGCAGGTTGCGGAAACCCCCTTTGCCCAAACCCTGTGGTTGGGGAAACATCCGCACGAAATCATTTTTCCCTGTTTCTGGATTGAAATCTACGACCTTTCCCCGCTGATCTCCCAGACTATCGACTATCAAACCTACCCGATCGCGATATTCTGGTTCTAAATACCCCCGCATTACCAGGGGATTCTCGATCTTATGGGCGTCCGCATCAATTACGAGTAAACCTTTGTACATCTTTGACTTTATCCTTTGAAGTTCTCATTATCTTAGCGCCTTTCGTGGAGTAATGGTGGGCGGTTCCCACCCTACAGCTAGGCAGTTTTACGATTCAAGTAGGTCCATATTTGGCGCAAACCAAACCAATTTTCGTTCGACCACGACATCGAGGCCAGTATAGTAATGCCCGGATACTTGACAAATGCAGGTTCATTCTTCTCGAACACTGCGTGTCCCCCCAAGGCAAATACTTGGGTGAGTATCAAGCACAGAACTGTCCATCGCCAGTCGTAGAATAAAACTACTACAGCCGCGATCGCCAATATATTGGTGAGGTGATGCAGCATCTGATTGACTGGATGCTGATGGCTAGCAATAAAATGGGCTTTCGCTTCTTGGAAGTAACTCAATGCTATTCTCCTTAAGTTACAGATTCTCTTCCTAATATCACGGTTTGAGGGATCTACCACCACCGCAGCTGCAAATAACCCCTCGCGGGTTGCTTCAGTTCCTCCTCAGTTAGCCAGTCTACAGGCTTGTAGGTACCAAAGACACGGTCCCACCAATCAACAGCCAGACCAAAATTATGTTCCCACATGCCGTACTTATGATGCACGTAATGAACGGGCATCGCCATCCAGAAGCACTTGGTCGGGTGTTAAACTAAGCCAGTACGTCACCGTACCGACTCGTCTTCAAAACCGGACGTGAGATTTTCACCTCATCCGGCTCCTCAATAATGCCATCCTTTACATGGATACGACAACTACCATCACGGGCAGTTTTTATATCGTGGCAGTGTTTATGCAGTAGTTGGATGTTTTCCCACTGGTCCTTACCACCTAGTGATAGGAGTTTGATGTGGTCCACTTCCCATTTGTCTTCGTCCCTGAACGTTAATCCGCATTCTTGGCATTTACCCTTTTGTCTTTTGAGCAGTTTGGCCACTCGATTGTTCAACTCGGGGTTTTTGCCTAGTCTTGTACTCCAATATGTCAAGTCTCCATCGTATGGGCTGGCTGCCCCTTTTACCTTTATGTGCCTTACTACTTCCGTTCGACTGTGTTGTAGTAGCACTGCTTCTCCTGTCTCAGTTTTGCACCGGAATTGCCATTGTACATCTTGGCCTATCGACCAATACTTTTTGGCTATCCAGTGTTTTGACTTGTTTGGGTGCCGTCTTTTTGCCCATGTCCATAGAAGCTCCCACAGATATTTGTCCATATCGGAGAAAGTCTCCTTACTTACTACCGTCTTAAAGTAGTTTGTCCACCCTCGTATGACCGGGTTAAGTTTGCTTATTAAGGCTCCCTGTGGTGCTGCTTTATGACTGGTCACAATTTCTGACAATCTACCTTTGTGTTCATCTATGGACTCTTTGCTTGGTTTTATTAGGGTTTTGAATCCTAGGGGTTCTCCATGTGGATTTTTGCCTGTGTGGTATTTCCCTACCTCATACTGCCTCACATGGAATCCCAGAAAATTAAACCCTGGGTTTTCACCGTTAAGTGTATGAGATGTTTTCGTTTTTTCAGGCTTCAGTTCTAACCCTATTCCTCCTAACCAATCCGCTACAACCCTCTGCGCTCTTTCTATTGTTTCCCTGTCCTTGTGTATTACTACAAAGTCATCGGCGTATCTAACTACTTTCAGCTCCTTCCTGTTGTTTCCTGCTATGGACTTTACTTTTTCCTCTAATCCGTGTAAGGCCACATTTGCCAACAGTGGCGATATGACCCCACCTTGAGGAGTTCCGTAGGGAGTTTCGAGCGTTTTTCCTGCATCTATCACGCGGGCTTTTAGCCATGCGCGTATTTGTCTACGAAAGATAGGCAAGGTATTTAGTTTTGTTAGTAGCGCTTCGTGGTTGATTTTATCGAAGCATTTAGCAATATCGGCATCTAGTACGTACTTGTCCTTACACCTTATGCTGTTAAATATTGCTCCGATTGCATCATGGCACCCTCTACCTGGTCTAAAGCCGTAGGAATTTGGCTCAAAATATGCCTCCCATTCGGGTTCTAAGGCAGATTTCACCAATCCCTGAAGTGCGCGGTCGTACATAATTGGGATTCCTAGTGGACGTTTTTCGCTCTTGCCCGGTTTAGGTATCCACACTCGTCGCGCGGGCCTTGCCTTGCTTGAGATTTTTAACAGTCCTACCAATTCGACGCGCTGCTTTGGGGACAACGCCTTTACGCCATCCACACCGGCAGTCTTCTTTCTTTGGTTATCTTGTGTTACCCGTCGTACCGCTAAACACTTGGCTGACCAGGACTTAACCAGTAATCTTTGGAGCTTGCGGACTGTTCGCCTATCACCACGTTGTGCCGCTCTGTAAATTCGTTTTTGCAGCTTGTAGACTTTCCGCTCTAGCTTGCGCCAGGGGATGGTCTGCCATTCATACATCGATTTTGACATCGTGCTCATAACGTTTGCACTGCTACTTACAACTTCACAATTGACATTATCGTGAGGGCGTCAGCGTATCCTGACCATTACAGTCAGGCGTTTGCTTCTCCACTCAATCCTTCCCGGCTATGACCTGCTTTCTGGAGAGCAGATGTTGCGTCTTTGGTGACTACTCCACCGATCGACCACTGGTGGAGAGTACATAACCGAGTTACTTCGTTCCTACAGATGATTGTTTGTAGTTTTAGGTGGGTTTTATACGCCGGGTTTTTGGTCAGTGCTTGATGGTCGGACGATAAACCGCCATCGACCTTATCCTTCCCCTTTTGGGGCCGGTGTTTCAGCCTTATTTCACCGGTTCTACATGACGACGTTTATAAACCTTCTCTTACGATCACCATGACTACTTGCTTGGCGGTAACCGGTGTAGGCTACCAGTCATTGCGCCGTTCATTCCCGCTTTATGGATTGATGTCATCGTTACCATAGGGAGAGTGCTGTCACTCCTGCACCTGGAGGGGTGGGCTTTCACCACCATCATCTGTAAGTTGTCAGGGCTAATGTCACCCTGCTAGTGGTCCCCATTAGTGACTTGTGTCACGTTTGTTTACACTAAACGAATCGCACTATTATGTTGTAGCTGATGGGCATAGGCGGCAAAGGCGGCAAACACCAGTCCCCCCAGGAACCAACCAATTCCTGCTGCCCAGGAGATGAAGAACATCATACACATTACCACAAAGCTGCCGACGATGTAATCCCGAAATTCCCAAACCACGCCCTGTCCCTCGTTGCGCCGGTGATGGTCCCGATGGCGTTTGCCAATTTTCGGCGAGACATGCATCAGGCGATGCAGCCAATATTCTACTAAACTTCCCAGGATAAAGGATCCTAGGAAACAGATAACTCCTACTCCTATGCTGCTTAAGGCGATCATCGACTATCCTTCCTTACCCTTGCGACATTCGGTCACCTTCAGGATTTTGACATAATCCGCTCCAGAATGCAAGGGCGATTGCGCTGCGCGCACGCTACGCGATTGCGGGTCGGAACCTCAATCTGCGCGTTCACAGTCATTTTTAATTGCTATAATGTTTGATGAACTGCCATCATCATAGCCATGTCAAGCAATAAAAAGCCTAAGAAACAGAACTTCTCCAGCTTTGACAAAGCGAAAGCATTCAAGCAACTTAATTTAACGGACTTGCTTCCCTGGGATCTGCAAGCGGAACCCGTACAATCCAGTGATTTTTTTCAACAGCGCCTGGCTAGACTGAAAAATTTCGATTTAGAAAGCTGTGAAGAGTCTAAAAAACTGCTTATAGATGCCATTTGCGAAGAGGCGATCGATGCTTTTGTCCAGCTAAAGATTTGGAAAGGTGCGAGGCTTGAAAGTGACTTTGCTAATGACTATGTAGATTACTTAATTGCCGAAAATAAGCGGTATCTAGAAGCGCCCATGCTTTGTATTATCGAAGCCAAAAAAGATGACTTTGAGCAAGGAATGGCACAATGTCTGGTGGAAATGCAAGCCTGTCACTGGACAAATCAGCAAATTGGCAAAAATATTGATGTTTTGGGAATAGTAACCAATGGTAGCACTTGGAACTTTTACAAGCTTACTCCCGCAGGGCAAGTTTACGAAAGCCTTCCTTACGCCCTCGGTACGATCGCCCAAATTCTGGGCTTACTTTATTATGTTTTTGAACAATGTCAGCAAAATCTCAACTGTTCGTAGTAAGCACTTTAGTGCTTAAATTCTTCCCCGTTCGTAGTAAGCACGAAGAGTGCTGATCTTTCCTTGTTACTGGGAGTGGGGCGATCGCTTGCTGATATCGCCCAGGGGTCGATCGCCCCTTGGTTGGAGATGGAACCAGAACTGCGATCGCAACTAGAACGGAACTTGACTGCCAACCCCGTGAGGGCGCGGGCATCGCATGCGCTGCGCGCAGGCATCGTGATAAACTTCAATTAACCACAGTGAAATCATCGACATTAATCAGGGTCGAATCAATCCCCTGCAGGGTGGCCAGGGTTTTCCCTTCAAAGTTAATCCGGGTATCGAGGCCCATCCTGACGATCGCCAAATCGTCGAAACTCAAACCTCCTGCTAGCCCAATCGAGTCCGTGCCATCTTCAAAGTCTATAATGGTATAGCCCATGCCCGACTCCAGAACAAAAAGATCGGCCTGCTGAGATCGTCCGTAGAGGCTATCGTTTCCATCTCCGCCGATGAGACCGTCGTTTCCGTAGACGCGATCGCTTCCATTTCCGCCGGTGAGGGGGTCGTCCTCCTGGAGGCGATCGTCCTGACCGACTATTAGTGAGGCGACCTCCAGAACATCGTTGACGTTAATCGTGAAGACCTCCGAGTAACTGGCCCCAGTAACGTCGGTAGTCTGGACGCGGATGCCGTAACTCGATCGGGTCGGGGAACTGTTAATTAGCAGTTGGTCCCCTACTATGGTGAAAGCAGCGTTATCATTGTCACCAAAGCCCGAGGTTAACCGGTAGGTAAAGGTATTTCCCCCGTCGGGATCGCTAGTAGAGAAAGTCCCCACGATTGTACCCTCACGGGAGTTGGAGTTGATGTTGTTGTCGCTAAGGGCTATCTCGGTAGGAGACTCGGCAACATTGTTCACATTAATAGTCAAGACCTCCGAGTAACTGGCCCCTGTCTGGTCGGTAGTCTGGACTAATATCCTGTAAATCGACTGAGTCTCAAAGTCCGGGGAACTGTTAATTCGCAGTTGGTCCCCTACTATGGTGAAAGCAGCGTTATCATCGCCACCAAAGCCGGAGACTAACCGATAGGTAAAGGTATCTCCCTCGTCGGGATCGCTAGTTCCGAAAGTCCCCACGACTGCACCCGATGGAGAGTTTTCATTGATGATGCTGCTGCTGAGAACTATATCGGTAGGAGAGGAGTTCTCTGCAACGTCGGTGACATTAATAGTCAAGGCCTCCGAGTAACTGGCCCCAGTCTGGTCGGTAGTCTGGACGCGGATGCTGTAACTCGACTGAGTCTCAAAGTCAGGGGAACTGTTAATTCGCAGTTGGTTCCCTACTATGGTGAAGGCGGCGTTATCATCGTCACCAACGCCTGAGACTAACTCGTAGGTAAAGGTATCTCCAGAGTTGGGGTCAGTAGTGGATAAAATCCCCACAACAGTATTGGCTGGGGAGTTTTCATTGATATTGATGCTGCCGCTGAGTTCGATGTCGGTAGGAGATTCGGCAACATCGTTGACGTTAATAGTCAAGACCTCCTCGTAACTGGCCCCAGTCTGGTCGGTAGTCCGGACGCCGATGTTGTAACTCGACTGGGTCTCAAAGTCCAAAGAACTGTTAGTTAGCAGTTCGTCCCCTACTATGATGAAGGCGTTGCTGCCGGAGAGTAACTGGTAGGTAAAGCTATCTCCAATGTCCGCGTCGGTAGTGGAGAAAGTCCCCACGACTGCACCCAATGGGGAGTTTTCATCAATGCTGCTGTTGCTGAGAACTATGTCAGTAGGAGAGGAGTTCTCAGCAACATCGTTGACGTTAATAGTCAAGGCCTCCGAGTAACTGGCCCCAGTAGCGTCGGTAGTCTGGACGCCGATCCTGTAACTCGACTGAGTCTCAAAGTCCAAAGAACTGTTAATTCGCAGTTGGTCCCCTACTATGGTGAAGGCGGCGTTATCATCGTCACCAACGCCTGAGACTAACTGGTAGGTAAAGGTATCTCCAGAGTTGGGGTCAGTAGTGGAGAAAGTCCCCACGACTGCACCCAATGGGGAGTTTTCATCAATACTGCTGCTGCTGAGTTCGATGTCGGTAGGAGATTCGGCAACATCATTAACCTCAATAATCAAGACCCTCGAGAAACTGTCCCCAGCAGAGTCGGTAGTCTGGACGAGGATGCTGTAACTCGACTGGGTCTCAAAGTCCGGGGAACTGTTAATCAGCAGTCGGTTTCCTTCTATGGTGAAGGCGTCGTTATCATCGGGACCAACGTCGGAGATTAACTGGTAGCTAAAGGTATCTCCCTCGTCGGGGTCGGTAGTCGAGAAAGTCCCCACGACTGTATCCGATGGGGAGTTTTCATTGATGCTGCTGTTGCTGAGAACTATGTCAGTAGGAGAGGAGTTCTCTGCAACATCGGTGACGTTAATAGTCAAGACCTCCGAGTAACTGGCCCCAGCAGCGTCGGTAGTCCGGACGAATATCTCGTAACTCGACTGAGTCTCAAAGTCCAAAGAACTGTTAGTTCGCAGTTCGTCCCCTACTATGGTGAAGGCGTTGCTGCCGAAGAGTAACTGGTAGGTAAAGCTATCTCCAATGTCGGCGTCGGTAGTGGAGAAAGTCCCCACGACTGCACCCAATGGGGAGTTTTCATTGATGCTGCTGTTGCTGAGAACTAGGTCGGTGGGAGTAGAGTTCCCTACAACATTAATGCTAAAGGTATCTGTCCCTTCACCTAGATCTTCGTCTATGGCGGTTACCGTTACGGTAAAGTTGCCTGCGGTAGTAGGGATACCGCTGATAACTCCCCGACTGTTGATGGTTAAGCCCTCTGGTAAACCGATAGCTGTGTAGTTGTTGATGTTACCATTGTTGATGTTACCATTGATGTCGCCGAAGTTGTCGCTAATGTCTTCGTTGAAGTTATTCCCTGACAAGAGATCAAAGTCAAAGTCGGGAATCTCGGTTCTTACATAAGGGGGGTTTTCCAATAGCTTGTTAGCCCGCAAATTTAGAACCTCTTGGGGGATGGTGCCAGTTAGTCGGTTGTCGAACAGCCAGAGCTCTTCCAAATTGGAAAAATTTCCTAACTGAGGAGGGATGGAACCAGTCAGTCGGTTGTTGAACAGCCAGAGCTCTTCCAAATTGGAAAGATTCCCTAACTGAGGAGGGATGGTGCCAGTCAGGTCGTTGTTGAACAGCCAGAGAGCTACCAAATTGGAAAGATTTCCTAACTGAGGAGGGATGGTGCCAGTTAGTCGGTTGTTGTCCAGGTGGAGATCCTCCAAATTGGAAAGATTTCCTAACTGAGGAGGGATGGTGCCAGTTAGTCGGTTGTTGTCCAGGTCGAGCTCTTCCAAATTGGAAAGATTCCCTAACTGAGGAGGGATGGTGCCAGTCAGTCGGTTGTTGTCCAGGTCGAGATCGTCCAAATTGGAAAGATTCCCTAACTCACTCGGGATGCTGCCAGTCAGTCGGTTGTTGTCCAGGTCGAGCTCTTCCAAATTGGAAAGATTTCCTAACTGAGGAGGGATGGTGCCAGTCAGGTCGTTGTTGTCCAGGTCGAGCTCTTCCAAATTGGAAAGATTCCCTAACTGAGGAGGGATGGTGCCAGTCAGGCCGTTTTCCTCCAGCTCAATTACCGTCACCCTGCCGTTCTCTACCGTTACCCCAAACCAATCGTTAAGATCATTAGGGGGAGTTGGGCTGCTGAAATCCCAGCCTTCATTGTTCTGCCAAGAATCCCCATTTGTGGCGTCGTATAGGGCCCTCAGTGCCTGATAGTCGCTAAGAAGGGGGTTAACAAGGGGGTTGTTGCCGGACAGGTCGAGCTGTTCCAAATTCAGATTATCTAACTCCTGAGAGATGCTGCTACTCACACTCAGGTTGTTGTTGGACAGGTCGAGAGCTTCCAAATTGGAAAGATCCCCTAATTCCGTCGGGATGGTGCCACTCAGTTGGTTGTTGGACAGGTTGAGCTCTTCCAAATTGGAAAGATTCCCTAACTGAGGAGGGATGGTGCCAGTCAGGTCGTTCGACTGCAGGTTGAGCTCTACCAAATTGGAAAGATTCCCTAACTGAGGAGGGATGGTGCCAGTCAGGCCGTTTTCCTCCAGATCGAGTACCGTCACCCTGACTCTATCTAGATCCACCCCAAACCAATTATCAACAACAGACTCATCGGGGGGAGTGTCACTGTTGAAATTCCAGTCCTCCCAGCCTGTATTGTCATCCCAAGATGTCCCACCCGTGCCTTGGTATAGAGACCTTAAGGCCTCATAATCCTGCTGATTGAGGGGGGCCAGCTTAGCCATCAACTCCTCTCTTGCATCTCCGGCGGCCACGTTACAGCCGTAGAGTAGGAGTTTTTTGATTTTCCACCCCCGCAGGGTAGAGGCGTAATCCCCTAGGGTATCTAAACTCAGTTGGGAGTTCCCCAGATACAGACAGCCAGGGCTGCCGTGGGAGAGTAGGTGAAGAACCTCTGTTTCCCGATGCTGTAGGAGTTGTTCGCCGATCTGTTCGATGCCATCGGACTGAAGGTCTAAGAGGAAGGGTTTGGTTCCAGGCTGGAGGCCGTCTATAAGCTGCTGGTAGTTTTCTAAAGAGGGATCCACTACTACCATGGTGAAGGCATTGGTATTATTCTTCATTTTAAGGTTGCTGAATTTTGAATGGCTTAGGAACGAGTCGCTCCCTTATATATGTATACTTCAGATGGGGTTCGGGATATTTCGGATAATTTCAAAAATTATTTGCTGTGTTATCGGTTAGAGAAAAAATAGATGAACCGAGGAGAGGGAAACGATGCCTACCGTTCCGGAAAAATCGGGAGTATGGCCAAAACCCTGTCGCAGAGAGAAAATGCGCATTTTTTCGATGACCGGTGGTAAAAAATCAATGATTTACTACCGGTGATAGACGGCCATGTAGGAGGAACGGCCAAAAATAAATTGACTCTTCGGCGTTGGGTAGTGAAGGGTCGGGGTTGGGTAGTGAAGGGTCGGGGTTGGGTAGTGAAGGGTCGGGGTTGGGTAGTGAAGGGTCGGGGTTGGGTAGTGAAGGGTCGGGGTTGGGTAGTGAAGGGTCGGGGTTGGGTAGTGAAGGGTCGGCGTTGGGTAGTCTAGGGTCGGCGTTAGATCTCCACCCCTGCGCGTTGAGTGGCGACCCGTGCCCGTTGTCGCTCCACCTGGGTTGGGTTAAGCTTGCACTCCTGCGCGTTAAGCTTGCACCTAGGCGCGTTGAGTAGTGACCTATGGGCAGACCATAGTGACCCGTGCGCGTTAAGCACAACTCCACCGCATTAAGCACAACGAGCAATCTTTCCCCTAAACGGAACCAAGATCCTAGGGAACGACCAGTGAAGTGCCCTGCCGCTCGGGCGACAGGGTCTCTCGCGCTCACTTGTAGTTGATAGCCAGGTGCATTGATGATGTCCTCCCTATTGGGATAAGCTGTCGCGCATTAAATTGCATAGTTTGAAGAAATAATTTTGAATTGCTTAAGACCGATATCGTCGTAGTTTACAAGATATCTGGCAGCTTAACACCCAAGACTAAGACCTGTCAAGTCCGATCACCTCCGATCGGACTACATTTTCGTTAATTTTCTATGAAAATTTTATCGATTGACATTTCAAACATAATCAGATATAAGATGGTTACTGAGACCTTGGTCGCGGTGACTCTGACCGCGCAGCGTGGCGCTAGCCATTATTTGACTACTCCGGAGAGAGAATGACAAATTTATTGCTGCCGTTTTTGATAAAGATAGCCAAGTATAGTAAAGAGAGGTTTGTAGCAAAAACTCTTCAAGTGGATGCTGTCCAGGAAAAGTTCCTCTTTAACCTATTACGGGCCCATCAAGATACTCAATTAGGTCGCGTTGACCAGTTGTCTGAGGTGAAGACTGTCGATCAGTTTCGCGATCGCATTCCCATCAGGCCCTATAGCAGCTACGAACCATACTTGGAAAAGATTACCCAAGGAGAAAATCACATCCTGACTGCCCAAAAAGTAATATACATGACTTTGACTAGCGGGTCAACGGATAAGCAGAAACTGATTCCCACCACCAGGAAATTTCAAAGCATAGTCCGGAATGCGAGTCTAGTCAGCATGGGATTTCTGGCAGAGGCATTGGCAAAACGGGGGCAGAAGTTTGGTAAACTGCTGGTGACTAACTCAGTGCAACAATGGGGACGTACTCCTGGGGGAATTGATTATGGGCCATCCAGCGCCGGGGTTCTGCGTCTGGATAAGCGTCTGTTTGCCCAATTCTTTGCCCACCCCTACGAGACTGCCAAGCTAAGTGATAGTCTGACGCGCCATTATGTGGCCCTGCTGTTTGCCCTCGGCAACCGGGAAATGGGGGGGACAATCGCTAATTTTCCTATGTTGATTCTGCGGACTTGCAACTATTTGAGTCAGTATGCCGAAAGTTTAATTGCTGATATCGCCCAGGGGTCGATCGCCCTTTGGTTGGAGATGGAACCAGAACTGCGATCGCAACTGGAACGGAACTTGACTGCCAACCCCATGAGGGCGCGGGAACTCCAGGAAATCTTACAATCCCACGGAAAGCTGACTCCTAAGTTAGCATGGCCCAATCTGGCGGTGGTAGCAACGGCGAGGGGCGGAACTTCCGATTTTTACTTTCAGCGGTTTCCCGAGTATTTTGGGGATACTGCAATTTTCGGAGTTGTCTTCTCTTCGGCGGAAGGGATGTTCGGCATCTACCCGGATGTGAATACAGATGGTAGCATTTTAGCCATTGAGAGTGGCTTTTTTGAATTCATTCCCGAAGACCAATGGGGAGTAGAACATCCGCAAACCTTGCTGGCGACGGAAGTGCAGGTGGGACAGAGGTATCGTATCCTGACAACTACCTACAGTGGATTTTATCGCTACGACATTGGCGATGTCATCGAGGTAGTAGGATTCGATCGGCAAGCACCCTTAATTGTGTTTCGCCATCGCCAAGGGGGACAAATGTCCAGTACCACTGAGAAAACTAACGAACATCACGTTACTCGGGTGCTTCAGGCCCTGCAAGGGGAGTTTCATCTTAATTTGGAGGACTTCTGCATTACTCTCTCGGAACGGGACTTTCCCGCCCGCTATCTGATTAATATCGAACTCGCTGACGGGGATACACTGTCGGACCCCCAAGCTTTTCTGTCAAAGTGCGATCGCCTGTTAGGGGAAAACAACACCCACTACGCAATTTCGCGTCAAAGTGACATCCCGCCGCCGCGCCTGCGCCTGCTAGAAAAGGGAAGTTTTGACATTTTGCGCCAGCGCCAGTTAGCGCGAGGAATACCTGATTCTCAACTTAAATTTGCCCATATCAGCGAAGACCGGAATTTTCTGGAGGGGTTGGTCGTAGAAAAGGAAGTGAGGCTGCCAGATGATGTCAACTAATGATATCATCTGTTAGATTAGCAGGAGGTTTGAACCCCCTGGGGCTGGCGGGCGATCGGGTTAATGTGGGCAAACGGGAGGAAGACATCTACAATGAATAAAGTAACAAATCCTATCTCTAGGGAAGAGATATCAGAACTCACGCCGGAAAGATTTGTGAGAGAATATCAAAAACCAGGGATGCCGGTAGTGATTAAAGGATTACTGGCGGACTGCGAAGACTGGAGTTTGGACTATCTTTGCCAAGAGTTGAGTTCGCAAGAGTTTCTGTCCCGGTGGTACGGAAACCAGAGGTACAAATTGGACAAACGCCAATGGCAAAACATTGGCAGTGGGGTGGACACGAAAAGTTTGCCATTTACTACCTATGCCGAGATGTTGCGCAACCATAAGGCCCACGAACAGGACATTTACTTAGCTAAATGTTCTCTGAAAGATACGTCTTTGGAGGAAAAAGCATCTCGAATAAAGATAGGAGAGAAGTTGGGTTTAGAGAAACCCGCTAGCGACTTGAATATGTGGGCGGGACCGGGAGGTCACGTGGAAGCCTTACATTATGATACCCTAGATGGGACATTAATGCAACTGCACGGTGCTAAAAAGGTGGTGCTGTTCCCCAGTTCCCAAACAGCTAATCTTTATCCCTTTCCAGTTTCCGTGCATTTGCGCCACGGCTTAAAGTTGCGTTCTTGGTTCAGTCAGGTGTACCCGGAAAAACCCGATCTGCAAGCTTTTCCTAAATTAAGAGAAGCGCTACAATACAAGCAGGAAGTAATATTGCATCAAGGGGAAACCCTCTTTATTCCTGCCGGTTGGTGGCATGAAGTGACGGCTTTGGGAGATGAAATGGTCTGTTCGGTGAATCGCTTTTGGGGCGTATATCCTCTATCGAGGGCGCTATTTTCCTACAGTGCCTGGCGGACCTATTTGGGCATACTCTTGGCCATGCCTTATATGCTAGCACAAGGAGCGATCGCTTTCGGGAGTCGAGACCGGAAGCAAAAGATCGCCCAACTGTGGCGGATGCTGTAATGTCAACTTAGGTCTCAAACTCGGTTTATCGTCTAAACCGAGTTTGGAAGATAGGACAGGAGAAAAAATCATGACGATGACTGCGGTGAAAGAACCACCACCACAAACCACCCAGCGAGTAATCTTAGAGAATGTCAGTTGGGAGACTTACAAGCAACTATTGGCAGAAATGGGCGATCAGCGCACATCGCGGATCGCCTATAATCAAGGAGTGCTGGAAATCATTATGCCATCAGACCGCCACGAAACTTATAAGCAACTACTAGAACGAATGGTGAATACTCTGACAGAAGAACTGAATCTCAGGGTAAAGGGGTTTGCTTCGACAACATTGAATCGAGAAGATTTCCGGAAAGGTGCCGAACCTGACTCCTGCTATTACATCCAAAATGTAGACCGCATTATGGGTCGCACTGTAGACCTAGCGAACGACCCTCCGCCGGACTTAGTAATTGAAGTCGATATAACCAGTTCTTCCAGGCGTCGATTTGAGATTTACAGACAGCTAGGAGTGCCGGAAATTTGGCGCTATCTAGGACAAACTGTCAGAATTAACCAATTGCAAGAAGAGGAATATGTTGAACGTGACTATAGTCCAACATTTTCCTTTGTTTCTGCGGCGATAATTAATCAATTTCTCCAAAGGGCAGAAACTACTGATGATACTACGATGATTCGGGCCTGGCGTCAATGGGTAGGAGAGCAATTCTGACTACCAGTTTACTCTACAGTGTCCCGTCGCGTACTCTTGTCCTGACCGCGCTAGCGTGGCGCCAGCCATAGGACACGGCACACGACGGGACACTGCTGAAAAATTGTTCATTTCCATTCAAATTTATGCTATCCTGAAAATCACCAGCAAACATTAGATAAATTTAAAGGTACTATGAACCAAGAAGAACAGAACCCACTGAGGAGTAAACTAGAGAAAGAATTGCAAGAGTCAGAATGGTTACAGAAGTTCAAGCAACTGAGTGCAGGACTCAGGCAAATTAAAACAGAAATTCCACTTACGCAACTCGGCAACCTAGAATGGATGACGGATACCGAAAGCCTGATAATTCACTGTCCTAACCCAGAAGTGAGGGCCGGGTTGTCTCAGCAGATACCCCAGATCGCCCAAATTAATATTGGGGCCAACCTCTTTATCCTCAAACACCCGAACTACCCAGACATTATCATCCATCCTAATTGTTGAAACTTGGGAATTGAAAATTGGGAATTGTTCAAGCAATTAATCCAGTACTTCGGAGCGCGCAATAATTATCAATTAGTAGGGAAGATTAGCAATAAGCAATTAGTCAGAGCTGATGTTACAATATATGTAAATTTGTAGAGAAGTTGTGTAGATAGGTTATTTATTATGGCATCGATCGCCCGCAAGAACCTATTGGAAGACATTCCCCGCTTCCTCGTAGCCCAGGCAGGGATTATGTTTGCCGTCAGCCTGGTGACGATTCAGACCGGCATACTCAAGGGGTTTACTCGCTCGACGGTGCAGTTGATCGAAAATTCCCCAGCTGACATCTGGGTAGCATCCCAGGAAATGTTGCATTTAGAATTGACAAAGCCCCTGCTGTTGGAGTACGCTTTACTGGCTAAACAGGTGGAAGGGGTCGATCGGTCGGAACCCTTGATGAGGGGAATAGCTCAGTGGAATGTTCCCGGGGCGGAACTGACTCCTGTGAAGGTATTCGGTTTCGACCCAGGGGGGCAATTATTTTTACCTGGCAAGGTCAACCCCAGCAGCTTGCGGGCCCTGAAGGAACCTTACACCGCGATCGTCGATGCCAGCAATTTAGATTCCCTGCACGTCCGAGGTGTGGGCGATCGGGCAGAAATTGGCTCTTTGCCAGTGCGGTTGGTAGGCTTAACTAAAGAAACTCAGTCGATCATATCGAGTCCCTTCGTGTTTACCTCCTTGAAAAGTGCCAACGCCTATCTCAATGCTGGTGTCACTTCTAAGCTGAACTGCAAGCTGCTACCCGAGGGCGATATCAAATGCGTCACTATTTACGAACAGGAAGAAACTACGGAAACATCAGCAGTTTCTCCTCCCAAACCCTTAAACTTAACAGACCCGATCGTCTACGTGTTAATTCGGGCCAAACCAGGGGAGGATCTACAGGCACTCAAACGGCGGTTAGAAGCGGCTTTGCCAGATAGCCAGGCCTATACTCGTGCGGAAATAGCTAACCAGACCCGCGACTACTGGCAGCAGCGCAGCGGCATTGGATTTATTCTCGGTTTGGGTGCGGCGGTGGGTGTTATGGTGGGTATGGTAGTTGTCGGTCAGATCCTCTACTCTTCTGTATCCGATCATCTCAAAGAGTTTGGAACACTCAAAGCAATGGGGGCGTCTGACTGGGTAATTTACAGCGTCATTATCGAGCAAGCCCTGTGGATGGCAGTTATAGGATATGTTCCCAGTATGATCCTTTGCTTGGCCTTGGCATCTTGGGCCTTGGCAAGTCAGGGAATTATGATTTTGATCACGCCCCTATCTGCCGCCGGAGTTTTGGGAATTACCCTGCTGATGTGTGTCGGTTCAGCTTTCTTCGCCATTCAAAAAGTGACTCGCGTCGATCCGGCGATCGTCTTCAAAGCCTAAAACTCGTTGCAATCGCAATTAGCCATTCGCAATTATTTACTTGATCAGACTTATGAGTAATTCTCAAATTGCTGGGTTTTCGCAAATCCACATGGGGGGTGCCTCTACTACTATCGATCGAGAGCGCAGTAACACATCGGCTATCTCTGCTGTCGGGATAGAGATGGTTTTCGGTTCGGGTGCTGCGCGCTTTCAGGCCTTGAAGGGCATCGATCTGCAGATCCAATCGGGCAGTATCCAACTGTTGATGGGGCCATCGGGTTCGGGTAAAACTACTTTACTCTCAATTGTAGCTGGGCTGCTGACGCCCACGGCGGGCAGAATCTATCTATTAGGAGAAGAGATTACCCAATTGTCCCGCACTAAGTTGTCCCGCTTCCGCCTGAAAAACATTGGCTTTATTTTTCAGGGGTTTAACCTGTTTCCGGCCCTGACTGCGGGTGAAAATATTGAACTTGCTCTCCATCTTAAAGGCATTCGCGGCAGAACCGCCAGATATCAAGCACGAGAGTTGTTGGCAGCGGTGGGGTTAGGAGATAAAGTTAAGTCCCGCCCTCGTGACTTGTCTGGGGGACAGAAACAACGGGTCGCGATCGCCCGGGCCTTAGCTGGCAGGCCCCAGTTAATCATGGCCGATGAACCTACTGCTGCTTTAGACTCCCAGAGTGGACAAAATGTGATTCAATTATTGCGTCAGCTGGCCAAGGAACAAGGCTGCACTGTCTTGATGGTAACCCATGACCCCAGGATTATTGATGTGGCCGATCGGGTTGCTTACCTGGAAGATGGTATCCTCAAACCCGAAGGTTCGTAAATTTATTATTGTAAGATAAATTCATGAATTTATCTTACAATATAATCTTTTACTGTCTGCCAAAAGATTCTGGCAAAACAGCCAAAATGCTTTTTGCTGTAGCATTACCTAGTTCTTTGGGCTCCAGTTTGTGAAGCCCGCCCCCATATACTCGACCCTCACCTGCCAATATTTCTGGGGATATCTCCTGGAGAGCTTGCCACACAACTTTGACAAGCTGCCGATTTATGTTGAGGATTTTCTCCAGGTTTGGTTTTGGGTAAAGCATCAGATACACATTGGCTGCTGTCGCCCGACTGTGATTCAATATAAATCGGAATGTGAGACCAGTTTTTTGGCCTTTACGCCCCATATAAGTACAAAGGAACCTAGAAGCAGGACGGTTCTCTTGTAAGTACCAAGGACATCTATGTCTGCACAAATACCGCTGACTATATCCGGCTTTTACACCTAAAATAAGGTAATTCCAAAGTGCTGGATACTTAGATTTTACCTCCGCTTCTGGCAAATGGCATGCTAGCAAAAATAGTTGCCGATCGACCAGGGGATTCCCAGCCAGATCTGCTGCTATCTCCTCTACTGAGAGGTATCGGGGACTGGGTAAAATTGGTTTCAAGAATTCCTCTGGCAGTTGATAGCGATCGATCTGTTCTGGGGTGAGGATAAAGAACTGATTTGCCCCGGTTGCTGGATGGGGTCGAGCCGGGAATCGCTTCCCGACCCTCCCTTGAGGAACCGGACTTGCGATTTTCACCGCATCCGGCTACTGGGTACTAGGCCCTTTTCATAGGTAGACTTAATAGGAATTACTTCCGTTAGCCCTTGCCGCCTGTCTTTTCTTCCCTTTCCTGGTTTAGCGAGTGGTTGTTCTGATAACCGTTAGTATCACCATTTTCAAGTCAGTTTTACCAGTTATCCATACCTTATCCTCCACTTGCGTTTCGGATTAGTTCCGTGGCTTTTTAGGATTACTCATTCCAGCAGCTTCCTAGTATCACCGACCCACGTCAGCGCTGGCTACCCAGCATCATCTACATTACTGTAGATGTTATCCCAGGAATTACCCCGGGCATTCGCTTCTTGGGCCATCCCTCCCCCCGTGGCTTGCGCTTAACATCTAACTTGTCCTGATGGACAGCACACGAGAGGTTACTTCGTTCCCTAACAACATTTCGCGATACCTTTAGGTCCACACTATACCCCGGGAGCTATTTGAGTACTATATTAGCCAGAGTCTAAAACTAATACTAGCTACCATTTCCTTTTTAGGCCAGCGCATATAGCCTTATTTCGCTGGTTCCTTATAACGAGGCTTGCACATGTTTGCCTGCTCTAACCTTGGATATCTTTCCTAGCGGCGTCACCGGCTTAGGCTGCCAGTTATCCTACATTTGAGTCCTCGCTTAGCACCACGATGATGTCGCTTCGTAGCACCGAGGACCGGTGTCACCCCCGTACCTGGGGGGAGGGGAATTTAACCCCCATGCGGTCAGAGTTCCCGGCTAATGAAACCGGGCTAGCGTTCCGTGTTTGACCACGTTAGGCTAGAACGAATCGCACAAACCCCGCTTGATTGTGAATAGGTCGGATAACTTGAGGGACATGTCATCGCGACTAAATAAATATTCCTCGATCTGTTTTCCGTAATTTACATCCATAAACTCACTATGAATCAGCCATCCAGCAATAGCATTTTCAGCCATCCAGGCATCTGCTTTGCAGAGAAAATAGCAGTACATCCCCGCTAATTGACTAAGTTTTATTCCCACTGTTTGATAGGTAATGTTTTGCAGTCGCTGCTTCTCAGTATTGGTCAAATGGTGATGTCTGACATAGGGAGGATTGGCAATGATTAGGTTAAATTTTGTGGCGTCAGAACTTGGCGGCGTGGCACGGGTAAAATCGTCAATTTTTAGCTTTAATGGCCTATCTTGCCAAAACTCAGACGCTTGCAACCCATAGTCTGGAGAAATTTCATAGCCAACCGCCTCAGCAATCTGTGAAGAAGGAAATGTTTTTAGTAAAGCAGAGTAGAATGAGCCAGTACCAAAAGCAGGATCCAGAAAGCGAATGTCTCCTGGCAACAGTGCTTTGGCGTATTCTAGCATATCTGTTGCTAGGGCCGTCGGTGTCGCAAATTGACCGAGTTTGTTTCTTGAGTGGCGTGTTTTCCTGGAGTCAAGTTCTGCTTGAAGCTGGAGGCGCCTCAATTCAATATTGTTTATTTCTACCATTGTTTACAAGCCAAAATCTGCTAAGTCGTCTATGCGATGTTCCCACACCCAGTCAATGCCTTCGGCAGCTTCGTAACCTAAATAACCACTGTCGAAGTAGCCGCAAAGAAATAGAACAAAGCGGACCAGATCGCGGTAAGTGTTAATCAATTGAGCTACTTTAGTTGCTTCTTCCTTGCGTCGCTTGTTCGGATTAATAAAATCACCAGCACATTTGGCTTCAATAAGTAGTGGAAAGTCGCCAGAAGTAGAGTGGAAAGGCATAATCACAACGTCAATGGGGAGCTTGATGTTTTTAGTGCGTCCCCGTTGAATCGCTGGGAGGTTAACTCGAAAGGAAAAGGAGCCAGGATTCATCCCATCTCCGGGAAACTCTTTGCTTACCTTAAGGTAAGAATAGCCTCGCCCTTCTAGCCACTGTTTAATGGTAGCAAGCTGTCTTTGCTCTTGTGAATTGCGAATAATTGGGTCAGCTACCGCACCACATAAACGATCGGCAACAATTGTTGCTGCCCGATAAATCTCTGCATTGGTTGGGCGTCTGTTGATTATCCAACCACGGAAAGATGTCTTTGTCAGCTAGGCGTGTAATTATCTGACCAATGCGCTCCAGATCGGTATCAACTGCTGTTCGTTCCATCCGAGGTGGAATTCGCTGGTTAACTTCCATAGTTTTGACTAGGTTAGGGGAGACTCCAGCTAGACCGATGAGGCGATCGCGGGCAATGGGTGGTGCTGTAGCCATGCGCAGCATAGGTAGCACAGAGGGATATTGCCTCAGCACAGCTGACGTGATGTTAGTCAGATTAGCCGTCTGCGCCAAAGCCGACTCAACTTGCTTAGTAGTTTCAACGCGAGTGTCGCGGTATGCTAAGGGAGCAAATTGCATGAACCAATTGTTGTAAAAGTCTACCGATTGAGCAATATCTGACTTCCATCGATGGGGCTTATCCGCGTTTACTGCCATAATCTACCTAATTCAATCGATTCTGTATAATGCGGATTAACCTACTGCTGATTTATACTTCCAGAAGACACAAGGTGATTGAGTTACTGCGTCTTTTTTACCCATTACATTAGGATAAATTTATAAATTTATCCTACTATATAATCTTTTTATTCATCATTTCTTTTACTATACTCCGAGCGGCAAGGACTTGCGTTTTTTGCGCCCCAGAGGCGAAAAGGCGAAAACCCCTTCTGTGTCTTGGTTTAGGCGACCAAAGCTGGCCAAGGAACAAGGCTGCACTGTCTTGATGGTAACTCATGACCCCAGGATTATCGATGTGGCCGATCGGGTTGCTTACCTGGAAGATGGTATCCTCAAGCCAGAACGTTCTTAGGTCTCCCACAGATGTAGATGATAGATGTGCTGTGATTTTAGGAGATCGCCAAATCTGCAGTTTAGAGGCGCGACGGCTTACTTCCTCCTCAAAAAACCATTCCAATTCCACGTGGCATTGAATCCAAACATATCCGTATAGCGGGAATCAACCCAGTAATCCTTGCCGTAAACCTCCATCACTTTTTCCAGTTCCTTGAGTTTCCCCATCCCAAAGGGAATATACTCCATATCCTCAAACAAACCCATCCCCGATACTGCTGGAGAATCGGGGTTGGTATCCTCAACAATGAAATAGTCGCCGCTTTGCATCCCTTTGTGGAAAAATTCTAACGATCCTATGATGTTAATATGAGCATCTTCAATTACCAGCCAGGGATGAGGACACTTTGCTAACAACTGTTCGGGGAAAACCAGCTCGATTTTATTGATATCGCCTTCTATGAAGGTAATTTTGGGGTGATTTTTAACGATATCTTCGGGAAGACTGCTATCGATATCAACGGTGTAGATATGTCCTGCAATTTCTAAGGTATTCAACAAATCTCCCATCCACAAAGCAGTTCCGCCAGTATAGGTTCCTAATTCAAAGATGGTTTGAGGGGAAACTTCGGATATTAATTGTTGGTAAATAACCAGATCGAGCGGATCTTTGAAAACTTCAACGCCTCTCCAATGGCTCATATATTTCCCACCAGAGATCGATTGAATGGCCGCGAAGGGGAGATCGCTGCGATGCTCTCGTTGAGAAAATTCTACAAAACGGTGACGCTCTTTGTTTGCTAAAGAGGACTGCACTCGTTCTTTGAAGGTTTGATAATCTGTATCGTCTTTCATGGGTGTGACTGTTTCTTGTTAAATCAAACTTTGCCAACGACCGCGGGAGCAATTATTTGGGAGTTGCAAAAATTTCTGGATTCAGCAAGCTCCCTGGGCGACGGTTTTCTAGAAGATCGCGAATCACTTGCAATGCTTCTCGATCGAGCCGGATATCTGCTTCCCGAGTATAGTAGGCAAAATGGGGTGAGAGAATCACGTTTTCCATCTGTAGCAATGGATGGTTGGGAGGTAAAGGTTCTTGCGAAAAGACATCTAACCCCGCTCCGGCAAGGCGATCGCCCTCCAATGCTTCAATGAGTGCGACTTCCTCTACCACTTCTCCTCTAGCAACATTCAACAGAAAGGCTGAAGATTTCATTTTTGCAAAGGACTCGCGATCGATTAGATTTTTAGTTTCTGGTGTCAGACAACAGTGAATCGAGATAAAATCGGAACGGGTTAAAAGTTCGTCGAGTTCGACAAATGCGATCGCTTCAACGTCTGCCGATTCCTGCGATACATAAGGATCGTACCCGAGGATATTCATATCGAAACCGCGACACCGCCGAGCCATTGCTTTTCCTGTCCGACCGCAACCTACTAACCCGATAGTTTTACCAAAAACATCGGTTCCTGCATACTGAAAATCCGGCCACAGCCAACTTTCCCTTCGCATTTTGCCATCGAGCTCGACGACTTTTCTCGCTAAAGCCAACATTAACCCAAAGGTAAAATCAGCAAGGGTGTTTGTCCCGTAGTTCGGACAGTTGACGACTGGAATATTGTACTCTGTGGCTGCATCAATATCGATATTATCTACCCCAACACCCCACATGATAATGCCTTTTAAGGCTTTAGCAGTTTCGATTACTTTGCGCGTGACTTTAGCATAGCAAACCACCAGTAGTTCGGCATCGCCAATATGACCGATGATTGTTTCTTCGCGATCGTCTTCTGTGGCGACAACGTTTGCTATTTCATTTAACTCTTCAGCCACATGGCGAAGCATATACATATTGGCATCCGTTGTCACAATTTTTGGTTTCATTCTCGTGCTTTGCCTGCTCCGATAACAACAATTAAGGTTTTTTACAAATTAATACTCGCCGCCAAGAAGTGGCTTCATCAAACGCCGAACCCAACAAATCTCCGTAGCGTTCGACGATTTTAAATCCCGTTTCCGCGAGCTGTTCTTCTAGGCGATCGGGAGAATAGAGAAACTCATCGCACATAACTTCTGTCCGTTCAAAGCCTTCCGAACCAGCCCGAAAAATATGCCATGCTTCTCGCCAACAATTGTCTGTTTTTGAGCTTTGGATCACCACAACAATCGAGCGATCCTCATTGGTATGAACTTCCTGTGTTCCCTCGCTATTCTTGACTTCTACTAAATGATTTGGTAATTCCAGAAAAAGCATTCCTCCCGGCGTTAAATGTTCGTAAGTACGTTGCAAACATTCTCCAATCTCTTCATTGTTTTGCAGGAGGACTAAGGTGGAACTTAAAATTAGAATTGTCTCAAAACTTTTTTGAAGATTGTACGATCGCATATCCCCTTGATGCAGTTTTAAGTTAGGCTCTTTCCCCTGAGTCACCTTAATCATTTCTTGGCTAATTTCTAGCCCTTCAATTTTAAACCCCTTCTGCTTTATCGGAATGGTAAATAACCCAGAGCCGCATCCCAGTTATAAAATCTCTTGCGGTTTATATTTCTGTAAAATATCAATCACAAAAGGAACTTTTTCGTTGATATCCGTATATACCAAATCGTAAGCATCATTGATGTTATCGTAGGTCGTCATCATCTTACCTCATTCTTGCAAAAATAAACTTTTTTCTTCGGTACTTGCTTGAACTGTCAGTTTATAGGAACGAAGCCTTGCGTAGCAAGGCTGGAGGGCATTATAGCTCTTATTTTGTGAAGTAATCGCGCAAGCGGTCAATTCCTTCATTATAGCGATCGTTACAAAAACTGAGCCTCAAACCATTGGGAATGCCAAAATCCGTACCGGGTACTGTGGCAACGTAGACAGTCTTGGCAATGTCTATTACCAGTTCTTTAGAAGAGTTCATCCCTTTTTCTTTCACCCAGCGATCGCAATCTAAGACAATATAAAATCCTCCTTCGGACTTGATTGGATCGCACCCCGTACCTTTCAGTTGAGCATAAGAATATTCCGCGCGAGACTTATAAATCTTTGTCAATTCTTTCGGTGCTTCCAAATCCTGTAAAGCTGCGATCGCGCCGTACTGATTCACCGGATCGTGAGTCAGGAGAGTATGTTGCTGCACGATCCGCATCGGCATCACCAACGTATCTGGTAAAATCGCATACCCTACCCGTTTAGTATACATCCGAAATCCCTTGGAAAACGCATTTGTAACGATATTGACATCCCTGAATTCATCAAGATAAGCCAGAGGAGATTTATACTCGTCATAAAACAGAGTATTATTGTAAATCTCGTCATTCATGATATAGAAACGCCCAGCAATGATGCGATTTATTTCCTGAATTTCCTCTTGACTAATCACATTACCCAAGGGGTTGCCCGGATTATTTAAAACGACGACCGCCGTTCGATCGGGCTTGTAGTTTTTCTTGAACGAATCAAAATCAATCTTCCGGCTTTGATAATCAATATCATAATAAGATATCTCAGCCCCCGCTAAAATTGCACTCAGCAAGTAAAGACAATAATAGGGCTTTGGCAGTAAAATTTCTTGACCCGGTTGACACAAGAGTTGAAAAAGATTCCTGAAAATCGAACTTGTTCCTACATTGACAATGACATTCTCAGATTTCGCGTTCATATGGTATTGGTCATTGTAGTAGTTGGCGATCGCTTGCCTCAATTCCGGGATTCCTTGAGGGAAGACACGATGATTTTTTTGGAAATCAAAGATTGTATCGGCAAATACTTGACGCACTTTTTGAGGAATTTCCAACTCAGAAATCCCAATTGTTAGCTTGATGACATCCTTCTGATTTGCTAATAGCTCATCAGCGAATTCATCCAGTACAAACATCTGAAATTCTAGTTCTGAGGCCGAAAGTTACTTAATATTCTTTACCATTTTACTCTTCCTAATTTTCTTGTCGTTTTGCTCTTCAATAATCCTGGCTGATTCAGGATTATTAATTTCAGGTTCGACTTGAAATTCTGAGAACATTCAAGTATTCAGTTTGCCGAACATTTTCATTATACCATTGAGGCGTTTGTTAAATAACTGTTGAGGGTTATTTATTTCTTCCGATAGACAATAATATGAAAGGGGGCACCTTCAAACATATATTCTTGCTGAGAAATTAAAGTCCAAGGAAGCTGAGTAAATGCCTCTTGCATCGGTTTATTGGATAACCGTACTGTCAAAATAAATATTCCTCCTGGTTTCAACAGAGGTAATAGGTGATGTAAACCGGCAGGACTGGCATGACCATAGGTAAATACCCCTATCGCTAGAATAGCATCAAAAGACTCTTCCTCCAAGAAAGTTAGGGGTTCTTCTAAGTTTGCTTGCTGCAATGCTTTGTATACCTGCTTATTTCTCGCAATCTCTAGCATTTCTTGAGAGAGGTCAATAGCAGTAATGTTGTTGTATCCTAATTTTGCTAATGCTTCACCGACCATTCCCGCCATTCCCGAACCTGCACCAGCATCAAGAATGGCAATTTCCTCATCAGGTGATAACTGTTTCAAAAGACTGGCTGCATTCCGAGGCATTATTTGCCAAGACTTACCAATATCACTTTCATAGAGTCTCGCCCAAGCATCATATTTACTTTCAATCTCTTCTGTATTCTGGTTCTCGTGTATCCAAGTCAGGCGATCGCTCACTTTTTCTGCCAGAAAGAAACTCCAGGAGAGTTCCTTCGCCGAAATTGCCTCGCAGATTCCATCGTATGCTGCACTCAGGGAAGGATATTGGGACTTAGCTAGCCCGGAGAGTAACTCATAGCTTTTGTGCAGATGTTCCCTTAAGTCTTTTGACTCCAATACCATCAACCCTAGCTGACTCAATTCATCTATATATTCCGAATGGCTGTATGTTGGTTCAAATAACAGGCGATCGTATACGTACTTCCGCGCTTGTTCCCCCATTTCTTTTACTGGCGTTACCAAGTCATCAAATATCAATATACCGCCTTCTTTGAGTACCCGATGGATTTCCTGCAACCCCTGATGGCGATCTGGAACTTTGCATATTGTTGCTTGACTCCATGCATGGGTAAATTCACCTGATGCAAACGGCAGGTCAGTCACCAACTCTTTCTGGAATTATAGGCGCAGTTCCCGATATTCCTTCCCCTTCGATCTGGCATTCTCTATCCGCACCTCGCTAATATCAATTCCCACCACTTCACATCCCGTCTGCTGGGCCAACCATACCGCCATATTTCCATTTCCGCAACCGATATTCAGAACGCGAGATGATGCATCTATTCTGCTTTTCGATAGCATATATTCATTCCAGCGCTTACTGGCTGGGACCAAGTCTTCTGCGGATACTTGGATCCCCTTCTCGAAATAGCCCCACTTCTGACTCCCCTCTGAGTCTCCTAAACTCCTGTATAAACTGTCTTCGGCATCGTCAAATGCCTTTCTCTCCGCTTCTGTGAACTTGCTTTTTGTCATCTTTCTTCCACCCGCATCTCTTTATCCTCCAGGGTTTCTTCTACCGAACTTGGTTGCATACCTTGGTTCTTTCGCCCCTTACTCCCTTCCGCCGGCACCTACCTTTCATCTCTATTCTCTACCCCGCTGTCGCCGGTCCCGATCTCCGGGGTCTCCTTACTTATCTTCTCAAACATTTCCCTGCTTGTCAACTCCCCTGCCTAAATTCGGTAATTTTCTCCCTGTTTCCCACCTTCTGCTGGTCCTCTCATTTTGATTTGACTATTTCGTCAACATTGACTATCCCATTCCTAGCCTGTCCTTTGCTTGGGTTCCGTTCTCGAAATAACCCCAGTGCAGACTCCCTTCTGAGTCCCAAAAACTTCTGTATAGACTGTCTTCGGCATCGTAAAATGCCTCTGTCTCCGCTTCTGTGAACTTGCTTTTTGTCATCTTTGGACAATCTCCATCTCTTTTACTATATCCCGCAATGTTTCTTCTACGCTACGGGGTTGCCAACCCAATTCCTGACGCGCTTTACTCGCGGACACCCGCACGCACCTGTCATATATATAATGTACTCGCTCCCGACTCAGGGGTGGCTGCCACGATAACAGCTTTCCTATGGGTTCTAGCAGGTTCCCTATTACTCGCACCAATGGTTTTGGTGCCTCTGCCGGTACTGCTATCCCCGTCTCCTTACTCAAGATATCAAACATTTCTCTGGTTGTCAAGTCCCCTGCCGAAATTATGTAATGTTCTCCCTGTTTTCCCCCTTCTGCTGCCAATATCGCAGCCTTGACTAGGTCGTCAACATGAACTATCCCCGTGATCCGATCGCCCCCTGCCCACAGCTTCAACCTCCCTTGCATAAATTGGGCAATTACCGGACCAAAATGGGGGTCACCTGCACCCATAATTCCCGATGGTAACACGCTTACTACTGGCAAGCCCTGCTGGGCAAATTCATCCACTAACTGTTGCGCCAGATATTTCGTGCGATCGTATGCTGAAGCAAAGTCTTTCTGTTTCCTGACAAAAGTTTCATTTACCGCCTCTCCTTTCGTGTCCCCAAACACCCCGATCGTGCTACAATAAACCAGCTTCTGCACCCCAGCAGCTTTTGCCACTTCTAACACGGCGCGGGTTCCCTCGACATTCACCCGTGCCATTTCGGCAGCATTAACCAACCCTAATTCTACATAAGCTGCCGCGTGAAACACCCAGTCTACCGAGGCGATCGCCCCCTTAATTGCTTCCGTGTCAGTAATATCCCCATAAACCAATTGTACCTGATAACCTTGCAAACGCTGTAAATTGCTGGTCTGGCGGACTAAACCAATTACCTCGTCACCGCGTTTCTCTAACTCTTTGACCAAGTGAGAGCCAGTAAATCCATTTGCTCCAGTTACCAGTACCTTCATAAACCCTTTTCGTAGATGCGATAGGTTTTATATATTTTACCACCTGATGCTTCTATGAGCTTGCGGGAGGCTATATTATCTTCTAAAATCCAGGATAATTCTGCCCTCTTGTAACGTTTACCCTTTTTGGTGCCCCCTTGCATGCCCAGATAAATTAGGGCCAGGGGCACCATTTTCCGGCGATATTCTGGTAGGGAAGACATGGCAGGCACTCTTGCTTGGTCGAGCTGGCGACGATACCAGAGAAATTTTAATATGCCCAGCCAGTTTAGCTTCCCATTTACATGTTTCAGGGCCATGTTGTAGTCTGGTAGCCCCATCCAAAAGCCGACCATTTTACCATTGTCTTCCGCCACCGGAAAAATATCTGGATCCACTAGCTGTTGCAACTCCTGCGCTTCTTCCAGAAATTCTTCCTCCCTGCGTGGGGTAGAACTCCAGTTCGGGGCAAAGGATGTGGTAAAGAGATGATAGAGACTGCGGCAGTCTTGCTGAAAACCTTCGCCTTTGGTGCGGATGGGGCGAAAGGTAATGCCAGACTTACAAGCAATGCGATAGCCCTTTTCAAATTTGGGGTCTAGGGGTTTGTCGGTCTGAAAGTCATAGGCATAGGCATCCTTGGCTTTCTGCCAGCCATCATCACCCATAAATTCTGGATAGTAAGGCGGGTTGTAAGGCATCATCATCATTGGTGGAGAGTCAAAGCCATCCACCAGGAATAAACAATTGTTGTGAGTTGACAGGTCGATCGGGCCCCGGGCCACCACCATCCCCCGATCGCGCAACCATTGACAAGCTGTTTCTAACAGGGCCTTAGCGATCTTGAAATCTTCTACGCATTCAAAAAAACCAAACAGACCTATTTGCTTGCCTTCCCGTTCTATTAGTCGTTGATTAATAGCAGCGACTATGCGCCCCAGGGGTTGCCCCCTCTCAAGGGCAATAAATTGTTGTAGTTGACCATATTCAAAGAAGGGGTTGTCAGAGTTAAACTGTTTGGCGACACTGCTGCGCAGGGGCGGCACCCAGTTCGGGTCATTTTTATATACCCGAACTGGGACATCCAGAAATAATTCCCGGTCTGCTGGGGTAGTGACAGCTTGGATCGTGAAGTCAGTCATTTGCTATTAGCTATTGGTTATTGACAATTAGCCAGCAGTAATCATGGTTTCTGGTTTGTATATAGCATCTCGCACTGCCATCATTGCCTCAATGAGGCGATCCATCTCCTCGCGGGTATGAAGGGCGTTAGCAGTAATGCGCATGCGGGGTTTGGCAATAAACCAGATGGGAGAAATCCAAATTCCATATTTTTCCAGCATCTGTCTGCCAAATTCTTTCGGATCGAGTTCTGCTGGCATCAGTACTGGAATAACATTAGTTTCGCCAATGGGGTCAAAATCTGCATCAATTAGGCACTTACGCAAATAGCGAGCATTTTCCTGGAGGGTCTTCACCCGACCCGGAAACCGGCGCACTTGACGGATACTCTCCAAAGCTGCCGCCGTGGTCGGCGGTGGCAGAGAAATAGTCCCAATAGAAGTAGGCGAGACATCCAACAAGTAGATCAGTTCGGGCAGGTCAGAACTGATTGCGGCCCCCGCTGAGGCGGCAAACTTCGAGAAAGTTGTCATGATAATCGGCACCACCCCTGCATCGATGGCATCGGTGGGTAATATGCCAAAATGTTCGTAAATGCCTCTACCCGTCGCCCCGATCGCCCCGCTAGCATGGGCCTCATCCATCACCAGCACGCTGCCCGGATAATTTTGCATGACATTCAGCATTTCTGGTAAGGGGGCGATATCCCCGTCCATCGAGAACACCGCATCGGAAATCACCATTACCCGATCGCCCGGTTTGACATAGCGGCGGAGTTTGCGGGCCAGGTCATTAACATCGCAGTGACGGTAGGGTTTCACCCGCACCTCCGGAGAGTGACCGAACACCTTGCCAGAACGGGTGCCTGCATTCACCACCGCCGATACGATACAGCCGTGGTTGAGTACATCGGTAAGTATTAACGTCTCGCGGGTATGCTGAAAACCGGGAACCGGCATAGCCAAGTGACAGAAAGCATCCATCAAGGCTTGCATTGCCATCCATGCGTTTAAGAATAGCTGCGTGTGGGGCAGATGTTTAAAGGCTGATATTTCCTCCTCTAACTGTCGGTGCAGGTCAATGCGACCGCTCAAGACCGAGGTGGAACTATTGGAAGTGCCATACTGGACTATGGCATCTATGGCCGCTTGTTTGACCGCCTCTTCCTGAACTAAACCCAATACATCGTTTGTGCAGAAGGTGAGAACGCTGCGCCGCTTGCCAGTCTTCGGATCTTCGATCTCAACTATATTCCCCTGCTTGCCATGACAAATATACTTATCGGGATAAAGCCCGACGTTCTGAAGCTGCTGAACATATTCTTTAACAACTTGCACAAATTTACTCCTCTACAATCCTCACCATTCCCGTTTCACCAGTCACCATTCCCGACATGGTACAGTTGATTGTTGCATATATTGTTCATACTGTCGGACAATCACCCGCTGCAGGGCAATAATGGCTGGGTTAATTTCTACATAGCGCCGCCTCTTGTTGGCCAGATAGGTACGCTGTTCGCTTTCGATCATCTGGATATCTTGCTGGAGAAATGGCATGAACAAGAAGCGCCAGACTAGCTTGGAGACTAGGGGTTTGATCGGTCCTAGCAGCCATTTGGGCAGGCGCAGCTTGAGAAACAGCAGGGAAAAAGACCTGGTTGACCTGGGTCCCACGGGCAGTCGCATCAGATACAGGGAGGATACCTTCTCAAGAGAAGTGTGATAGTGAGGGTAGTGGTACTCAATGCTGACGGTACGGGTAGTGACCCTAGATCCCGTGGAGGTGATGCCGATAAATTTAGTCAACCAACCTTGGTAGGATACCTTATAGTCGGCGTATACTGAGGCTTCTGATTGTTTTAAGTCGATCAGCACCGGGTCGAACCAGCCATTTAAGTTTTTGTGTAAAAACCCGTGGAAGACATCCATGGTGTTTTCGTTGCAGATGGAAAAATGAGCTTGAAAATGGGCCGGTATTTCCACCATCAACCAGTTGGGGTCATCGTACTCTGCTACCTGGGGCAGAACTACCGTCTCTGCGAGGGCGCGATCGCCCGGGAAAACCCAGATGATGTTATATTTTTCCCTCACCGGATAGCTGCGGGCTTGGGCGCAGGGCAGTTTTTGGTCTTTGGGTAGGTAGGGGATGTTAACACATTCACCATCGCCATTATATTCCCAGCCGTGGTAGGGACACAAGAGGTTTGCCCCCGACACTTGACCTTTATGTAGGGCGACGCCTTTGTGGGGACAAGCATCCTCTAGGGCGTGGAGTTCGCCGTTGCTGTCCCGGTAAAGGGCGATCGGCTGTTGCCAAACCACCACTGACATCACCTTACCCGGTTTTAACTGGTGTCCCCAAGCTACGGGATACCAGTAATTGGGGTTGATGCCGACTTCGCGCACGTGATTGCTTATTGTCTGGCTTTTCAGGGTTGTAGCCAGTTCCATCCCAATACTCCTGAATTCAAAATATGGGTTCAAGGTCGGATCGTACCTCAGATCTTGTCAGTTGCCCAATGAAGTGAGGATCTACATGAAACTTAATGCCATTGATGCCATCATCTAGGGTGTGTCATCAATCAAATTGCTTGACAGAAATAGATGGATACGGTATGGAGTCCTTATCCAGCAATAACAATCAAGAGGGCATGATATGAGACGCTATGGCTTGCGAGACGACCAGTGGGAACGGATCGAACACCTTTTACCTGGTAAAGAGGGTGACCCAGGCGCTACAGCCAAGAACAATAGATTATTCGTGTTCTGCCGTGTTATATCGATATCGTGCTGGCATTCCCTGGCGGGATTTACCGGAGTGTTTTGGGGATTTTCGGGTTGTTCATACCCGCCATACCCGTTGGTCTGAAAAGGGAGTTTGGAAGCAGGTATTCGATGTCTTGGCCTCAGACGCCGATAACGAATACGCCGCGATTGATGCCACCATCCTGCGTGCCCATCAACGAGCGTGCGGGTGCAAAAAAAAACACCCTCAGATACGTGCGAAACCCAAGCCATAGGCCGTAGTAAAGGGGGACTATCGACAAAGATTCATGCCACTTGCGATTGCCCAAGGCAATCCCACAGGATTTCATCTTACCCCTGGCCAAGCCCACGACGGGAAAGGCGCTGACGTGCTATTGGATAAAATCGGTGAGATTGGCGCGCTGCTTGCAGATAAAGCCTATGATGCGGAACAACGTGTGCTCGAGCGCCTGAAAGAGGCGGATTGGATGGCTGTCATTCCTCCAAAAAGTAACCGCACAGAACACAGAGAATACGATGAAGAAATGTACAAGTGGCGGCATCTAATTGAAAATCTATTCCAAAAACTCAAGCAATACAGGGCTCTGGCGACACGCTACGATAAAACGGCTCGCAATTTCTTGGGTGCCATCTACCTCGCGGCAGCTGTAATATGGCTTAATTGATGACACGCCCTAAATTTAAGCTTACAGATTAATTGTTCTGATAGTTATTAGGTATAATGCTGACTTTGCACAAAACTTTTTGGTCCGTTCGCGTAGGACACGTAGCCCGGTGTGCGCAGCGCAATCGCTTGCGACTGCCAGTGCTACTGGTGGCTGGTTCCCTGACGACGATGGCGGGGGGTGTGGTGGCCCCAGTGCTACCGGAGGTGATCGGGCAACTCCAGTTCGATCCTGCGGTTGCTGGTAATTTGGTCAGCATACATTGCTTGACGATCGCCCTGTTCAGCCCGCCCCTAGGCATTTTAGCAGACCGGATCGGTCCCGTGCGAGTGCTAGTGCCTTCCCTGGTGCTATATGCCCTGTTTGGCATGGCCGGGGCCTGGATCGATAGTTTTGAGCCACTGCTGGCGACGCGGGCCTTGTTAGGGGCTGCCAGTGGGGGGCTAGCGGCGGCGAGTCTGGGGTTGCTGGGGCGGATGTATGAAGGTCAGGCCCGATCGCGGGTCATGGGCTATGCTACCAGTACTCTGACTATTACGGGGATCCTGTTTCCGGCCCTGGGGGGCTGGGTGGGAGCTGGCAATTGGCGAATGGCTTTTTTACTCTATGGTTTAGCATTGCCCCTAGCTCTGTTAGCGAGCTGGGTTTTCCCTGCTCATAATAGTATCGTGTGGCAGCCTTCTGGCAAGTCAGGAACTGAGGGTAATCAGCTGCTGCAAGTCTTGAGACATCCCCAAACTTGGCGGCTATTGCTGAGTGTGGCTTTGACTTCTGTGGCCATGTATGCTGTGGTCATCTATGCTCCCATTTATCTCAAGCAAACTCTGGGGTTGGGGGCTTTGATGAATGGGATGGTGTTGGCATCCCGGGCTCTGGGGGCGGCTTTGATCTCTGCTTTTGGGGCCAGACAGTTGGCTTCGCGTTTGGGGCCCAAAAAGGCGATCGAGGTTGGTTTGGTGCTGATGGCTATGACTTTGGTCAGCATTCCTTTCTTGCATCAACTCCACTGGATCTTAGTTGCTGCTATTAGCTTTGGCGCGGGCTTTGGTATTGCTCTGCCTACTCTCTATAATAGTTTAGCTGACTGTTCTCCTAAAGAACTGCGATCGAGTGTTTTAGCAGCGGGCACGGGAGCGGGTTTTTTGGGTCAGTTCATCTCTCCGGTTTTGCTGGGCCCTGTACTGGAACTTGGCGGCATAGAATGTGTGTTTTATGCTGCTGCTTTTGTGGCCCTAACTGCTGGCTTTTTGCTGCGATCGCCTGTTAATATGAAAAGATAACTATGCCCCCCCACCCGCCCTCACCCTAAAGGGTGGGGCTACAAGAACAAAGCAATGTCCGGAGCGAGCGCAGCGTGGCAACCTTCCGGCGCGGGCTTTATTATTTGGATCGTACCGACCTACTCCATAATCTGATTATCCTAATATCTCATTAACGGCTATATATTCCCCTTCTTGCAATTGGTTAATTCTGACAGTTTGTCCCAGATAGCGCCAAATTTCCGGCACTCCTAGCTGTCTGTAAATGTCAAATCGACAGGAAGAACTGGTTATATCGACTTCAATCACCAAGTCCGGTGGGGGGTCGTTCGCGCAGCGACTGCGCAGCAGTATTGCCAGGTCTACAGTGCGACCCCTAATGAGATATACGTTTTGGATATAATAGCAGGAGTCTGGTTCGGCACCTGCGTTTATATCTTCTAGATTCAAAGTTGTCGAAGCAAACCCCTTTACCCTGAGATTCAGTTCTTCTGTCAGAGTATTCACCATCCGTTCTAGTAGTTGCTCTTCTGTTTCGTGACGGTCCGATGGCATAATGATTTCCAGCACTCCTTGATTATAGGCTATCTGCAAGGTTCGCCGTTCGCGTAGCGTGCGCGCAGCGCATTCGCAATCGCCCATTTCTGCTAATAGCTGCTTGTAAGTCTCCCAACTGACATTCTCTAATATTAGTTTGTGGTGGTGGTTATTGTACCGCAGTCATCGTCATGATTTCTTCTCCTGTGGTATCTGAGAAACAGGGTTTTTGACGACTTATTATAACTCAAACCGGGTTTCTCTCGTTCCCTGCCTTCGTCAAGTACGGTGACGGTACGCGGTAGTTGGGATCTTCTTCGTAGGTGACGGCGAGCGGGCTGCGGGGATGGTTTCACCGGTAGCCCAAAAACCCAATTCAAATCTGGGAAGAAGTTCGCGGTAGATGTTTAATGTCTGTTAAAATCGATGTAGGCGATCGCCGGATGGACAGCGACCATTAAATTTATGATGATGAAAACAGGATTACCAGATATAAATAGTCTTTCCCTCCCTCAACAGGTAGCCCAGATGGTGGTGGTCCGGGCCTCTGGCCACCTATTCGATCGCCAAAGAAGTTATCCTGAATGGGAACTTAATGCTGCCAGTCTCCAGCATTTGGTGACCGATATGGGTGTAGGTGGGGTAATCTTGCTGGGAGGAAGTGCGGCAGAAATTGCGCTCCGCTGTCAACAGCTGCAAGACTGGGCAAATATCCCTTTACTAATAGCAGCGGATATCGAAGAAGGGGTAGGTCAGCGGTTTGCTGGGGCGACCTGGTTTCCCCCTCCAATGGCCCTGAGTGCTGTGGCGCGAAAACAACCGCGACTCTGCAGAGATTATGCTCGCCAAATGGGTGCTTTTACTGCCCGGGAGGCGATCGCCCTGGGCCTTAACTGGATTTTAGCACCCGTGGTGGATGTGAACAACAATCCTAGTAACCCGGTGATTAATGTCAGGGCCTTTGGGGAAAACCCAGAAGAAGTGATAAATCTCTCATCTGCTTTTATTCACGGTACAGAGGGTTATCCTGTTTTGACGACAGCGAAGCATTTTCCCGGACATGGAGATACAGATGTTGATTCTCATCTGCATTTACCCATTTTACCCTATTCCGAGGCCAGATTGGCGGAGATTGAATTACCGCCTTTCCAAAGTGCGATCGCATCTGGTGTAGATGCGGTAATGACTGCCCATCTGTTAATCCCGGCTTGGGATGGGGAAAAACCTGCCACCCTATCTCATGCTATCCTAACAGGTAAGCTGCGCGAGCGGCTGGGATTTACCGGATTAATTGTTACCGATGCCCTGGTTATGGGGGCGATCGCGAACCGCTACGGTGCCAAGGAAGCGGCTGTTTTAGCGGTGTCAGCGGGTGCAGACATTATCCTGATGCCCCAAAACCCAGCCGAGGCCATAAATGCTGTCCGTGAAGCTGTGGAAGAGGGGCGCATTGACAAAGCACAAATTACCGAATCTGTAAAGAGAATCTGGCAAGCTAAGCAGAAGGTATTAACATCAACAGATAAGAGTAATTTTACCTCAGAATTAGCCCAAGCAGATGCGGTTTATACGGCTGAAGATATTTTACGAAATGCCCAGCAGGGGAGAGGTTGTTTGTCAGTAGGCGCTGGCAATTGCCGCAATTTAATTGTCGTCGATGACGCCCTGGATTGCAAGTTTTTGGGCAACCATACTCCCGCGATCGCCTTTCCTGAGAAGTTAGGCTATCAGTTGCAGGTAGTTGACAGCTACACTCCGAAAAATATTCTGGAAACAGAGAAACCTACCCTACTGCAAATCTTCGTGCGCGGTAACCCTTGGCACGGAAATGCTGGGTTAAATCAGAGGGCGATCGCCTGGTTTCAAGCCTTAGTGAAAGCGGAAAAGCTGCAAGCATTAGTTATCTATGGCAGTCCTTATATCCTAGAGAAAATTATGCCAGAATTACCGCCAGAAGTGCCCTATGTATTCACCTACGGACAGATGCCTGAGGCACAGGCGATCGCCCTATCAACCTTAAGGAATTCCAAATTCATGCAAAATCCCAAATTGGGAAACCTATAAATGTAGGTTCTGTTGAGAAGCAAAACGCAACCAAGAACTATGAAAACAATTACTTTGGACAACCAGGCTATTGGGCTAGTCGAAGCAGTTCCCGAACTGCGATCTTCGATGCACTGTGCTAATCGCACTACCCCATGCGCTGCGCGCACGCTACGCGGACGCGCATCGACCTATGAAGCAGAACTAGAGTGATGGGGTGACGAACAACCAGGAGTACACATTATCCTTGGCGATCTGTTCAACCCATACTTAATCTCTCTGTTAGAATCAGATAATCAACCCGAAAGGCTCAAGCCAGTCTTTAATTTTCTAGAAGAATTAGCAAACCACGAAGATGTTCGAGTACAAGAAGTGGTAGCGGTGACCGTGTGCGAACGTTTAGGAGATCGAGCAGAATGATTAGCAAAGGCGCGTCAGTACATGGGTAAGACAACCCTGAACTTTTCTCAAGAAATGGAAGCATTTTGGGGTCGTGATGCAAAAACACTCACGAGAAACGCGGTTTCTGAGAATACTTAACCGATGTCCTAGAAATCACCCGGCTGTATAATCGTCATATAATCCCTCATCTGCGGGTGCTTTCCGAAATTGTGAATTTTGCATTTTGCATTTGGAATTGCTTATGAATTACCGTAAATTTACGATCGCCCTGTTTCTGTTAGCTGCCAGTCTGGCGCCCATTTCCTGCGGCCAAAACCCAGGAGGAAGCTCAGTAGATAAGTTAACAGACTACTATCGTAACGATACTCCCGTAAAAGGGACGACTTTTTCTCCCTTGATGCCCGGATCCCTGTGGCGTGTAGTTGCGTCCCAGTTAAACTGCTATACCGACCCTCAAGCTGACAGCAAGATTATCATCACCCAGTTTAGTCGCAATGATACCATTCAGGCAGAAGTCTGGCGCGGCGGTGCTGATGAAGTGCTTGTCAACGAACTAGACAGTGAAGGTAAACCCTGGATGCATATTAGGGGAGGACGGAATATCGACAGTCCGGCGGACCTGACCAGATGTTATGTCAGAGCTAATAGCCGTTATATTCAACCCGTAAAAAATTGACTCGTCGATGCGCGTCCGCGTAGCGTGCGCGCAGCGCATGGGGTAGTGCGAGTAGCGCGACACCCCGACGGCATCGAAGGCCACCATCGATCGCCCCGCTTTGGGCGATCGGAAAATTAGTCGGTTACTCAAGACAGATCCAACTCCATCTCATTGCTGTTCGATGTCTTCGGGATGCTTCGCAAAAACCCCTCAGACATCGCGGAGAAATTCAGCCCTTTGTAGACTGGTTTTCCCAGTGGCGAGGCATATAAAACAACTCGCGTACAGTCGATTGCTTTCTGTCATCATGATTAAATCACTGGACGATCACACTTCAACGATCGATCGAAGTAAAGGTTTCCCAGATGGTTGCCCGGTCTCGATCGGCCACCACCCCCATCTTCCGCACATACATACTGACCATTAAACGCTTGCAGGGCAATCTGGCGATTAGTTTCACTCATCTTCACTCCCCAACTGCTTGACTTGTTTAGATAGAGCCGTTTTCTCTATTTTTTTATGCTAACACAGTCTTTATGTTATTGTCAATATCTTGCCAATTGAGAATTGTCAATTGATAATGTGGTTAGTCCTTAGTGGTTAATGGTTAATGGACAACTGACAACTAACAACCTCCGGGCAGGCGATCCGCCCTACGCAACTGACAATTATTCTCATTTTTTGGCTTGAATGGGAAGCTCAATGGTAAAAGTCGTTGCTCCAGGTTGAGAGGTACAGTAGAGGTGGCCATTGTGTTTTTCTGTAACAATTTGATAGCTAATGGATAATCCCAATCCCTTGCCTTTCCCGATCGCCTTAGTGGTGAAAAAAGGATCGAACAGTTTAGTAATGATTGCTGGGCTAATTCCCGGTCCATTATCGGTGATGCTAATGGTGACGCTTTCCGATTTTTCCGGAACGGTGTGAGTTTACGTCTGAATGCGAATGCTACTGGGGTCTTGCTGCATGAGTACCGTTCCGGAAAAATCGGGAGTGCGATCATGATCGCGTTCTTCTAAGGCATCAATAGCATTAGCAATAATATTCAGAAACACCTGATTGAGTTGTCCCGCATAGCATTGGATCCGAGGTAAGGGGCTGTATTCTTTAATGACGGCAATCTCGGGTCGCCAATCAGTCGCCCGCAAGCGAGATTGCAGAATCATTAAAGCACTATCGATGCCTTCGTGCAAGTTGACTTCTTTAACATCCGCTTCGTCAAGACGGGAGAAATTCCGCAGGGATTTAAAGATTTCGCGAATGCGTTCCGTGCCGACGCGCATGGAGTTAAACAGCTTGTTCAAGTCTTGCTTGAGAAAATCCAGCTCGAGCGCTTCTATTCGATCGGCAATTTCGGCATGAGGTTCGGGATAGTGAAGCTGGTAAAGATCGAGCAATTCCATTAACTCTCTCATATATTCCTCCCCATGAAAGAGGTTGCCGTGAATGAAGCTGACCGGATTGTTAATTTCGTGGGCCACTCCCGCCACCATTTGCCCTAAACTAGACATTTTCTCGCTCTGGATCAGTTGAGTTTGGGTGCGCTGCAATTGGCGCAGGGTTTGTTCGAGTTCCTTCGCCCTGGCCTGACTTTGGGCCAGGATATTCCCTTGGTTGAGGGCGATCGCTAATTGAGCGATCGCCGCTTCTAAGAGTTCGACTTCATCATCTTTCCAAGGTCGGACCTCGTGAGCGTGAATGCAGGCAATAAGTCCATAACGTCTGCCCGCATTATCCCAAACCGGCAGCACCAGCATGGAGCGATTGCCTAAAGCGGTAACAAAATCCCGGACTTCTCGATCTTCAATCTGGGCGACCTCATCGAGGCGCAGGGTTTGTTGACTCAGTAAAACCTCAGACAGGGGGCCAAAGTCACTCGTGCGGTGTCGTCCGATAAAGCTGGGCAAGTCAGTCGCCTGCACTTCCGCAACGACATCCCAATAGCAGTCAGAAGCTTCCTCAACATACCAAGCGAAGTGACAGCGGTCCACTTTCAGGAAATCCTGAATTTCCCGCACGGTCGTATTGATAATTTGGTTGAAATCGAGGGAATTACGAATTTGCTGAGTCAGTTGGTGAAGGAGTTGTAAGCGTCGGGCCTGCTGAGAAATCAGTTTTGAAGATTGGCACAGGGCCACCTCTTGGCCCTTGCGATCGCTAATGTCGAGAATTAACCCATCCCAGATAATGGTACCATCCTCTTGTAGTTCTGGTCGCCCAATCGCCTGTACCCATTTCCAGGCTCCCGAAGGGGTAATGATGCGATGTTCGTGTTCGAAGCGTCCGAGCGATCGGGCCGATGCTGCAATTGCGGCGTTCAGGGAAGCAATATCCGAGCCATGAACGAGGTCAAAGCATTGGATAAAATTGTTCGGTTCCAGTTCGTAGATATCACGACAGCCTTCCGAGACATAGGGGAAGCATCTGGTTCCATCGGGGTTGAGGCGAAACTCAAAGATTACCACCACCACAATAGCTGCTAATCGTTGCAAGCGAGATTCGCTGGCCCGGAGTTCTCGGGTTCTCTCCTCGACTCTTTGTTCCAGTTCCTCCTTCAGTTGCCAAAGGGCTACTTCTGCTTGTTTGCGTTGGGTAATATCCCGACAAATACATATTATAGTCCCGTCTTCCGTTATGGTTAAAGAAAGTTCTTCAAAGAATTTGCTGCCATCTTTGCGTTTGGCCGTTGCTTCCCCCCGCCAAGACCCCTGCTGCATTAAAATCGGCCTGATTTCGCTCTCAAAGCGAGCGATCTCCTCGGCATCGTAAAGAATTTGCCAGCTTTTCCCCAGTAGTTCTTCCGGAGAATCGTAGCCGAACATTTGGGCGTGAGCTTGATTCAGATAGATATACCCCTCCTGGGTCAAAATGGCAATTCCATCCGTGGTAGCAGCCATCGCGATCGCCTGTTGCTTTAATTTTTCTGCCGTTTTCACCCGCTCCGTAATATCAGCAAAGATTCCCAACATGCCGAGCGCATTTCCCTCACCATCCTTAATAGTAATTTTATTCATTTCCCACCAATGCTTGCTGCCATCAGCCTCTTCTTGAGCTTCGATGATTTTCAGATCCTTGTCCTCCAAGCGATCGCCTTCCCGAAACCAGTCTTCGATGTCTCCGGAGTAGTGCGAGTTCGGTGTCCCCCGGGTAGTGCGAATAGCGCTCCCGGGTGACACCGAAAGCTCTCCGGAGACATCGAACTCTTCTCCTTTCCCAGCTAAATCTTCGTCGCTTTTTCCCCTAATTTCTGCCGCTGATTTCAATCCTGCCATCTTCGCAAAATTATGATTGCAACCTAAATAAATATTATCGCTATTTTTCCAAGATAAGGCCGCTGGCATATTGTCGAGCGCGAGGCGCAAAAAATGTTCCGATTCACAACATTCAGAGAGCATTTTGGCTAGAGCTTCCCTAGCCTCTTCTTGTTTTCTATACTCTTGCTCAAAATCTTTGTGAGACTGCTCTAACTGCTTTTGCAAGTTTTGGTTAACAGCCTCAAGTTCGGCAATTCTTTTTTTCCTGTTTTTTTTTGACATCTGTTTCTACCACGGACCCAATGAGATTAGCTTTGAGGATTTTCTAGAGCCCCAGTCCCTTAAAAACACTTGACAAACTGAATCATCTGTGTTACTTAAAATTTATTCGACGCTCCCTCTCATCATTTTAGCTAAAATTTGTCATCCTGGACCGACTAGGTAAGGGGTAGAGCGATCGCAAAGGACGTCCCTTTTCCCAATTGGGAATTACAGATTATACTGCCACCATGTTTTTCTACCACAATCTGACGGGCGATCGCCATTCCCAACCTAGTACCTTTACCTACTCTTTTGGTAGTAAATCCTGGCGATGCGTTGTTTCACCTCTGGGGGCATCCCCGTGCCATTATCGGCAATTTTGACAACAACCCGATCGCCCTCAAGTCCGGTTTGAATCGTAATGCGATTGGGGGAAGCAGCAATATCGGAAAAACTGCGTCCCGCTTGCTTCCAAAGCATCGATCGCATTGGCCAGCAAATTCATAAACACCTGGTTGAGCTGTCCGGGAAAGCCGTTTACTTCCGGCAATTCTCCGCCGGAAGACTTGAGTTCCCTTTGAGGCGATGTTTGAGAATCAGTAAGGTACTCTCAATCCCCTCATGAAGATGGAAGGAAACTCGATTTTCATTGTCAGTTCTCGAAAAATTACTCAGACTGGTGCTGATATTTTTAATCCGATCGCATCCTACAGGCATCGAGGAAATCATTTTCGGTAAATCTGCCAAGAGATAGTCAAGTTCGATTGACTCTGCATGTGATGCAATTTCCTGGGAATCGGCTTGTTCTCGATCTAAGTTCAGATGTGCGATTAAATCTTGTAGACTCTGTTGAGCTTCATATAAATTCCCTGAAATAAATCCCACAGGATGTTTCGTGAGCGACTCCAGCAACCCAATTACCTAAAGCTGACATTTTTCGCTTTGCGTGCAATTGGGCCTTTTTGAGATCATTAATAGAATCCTGCAATGCTTGATTAGAGACTTGCAATGCTTGAAAAAGGCGTTGATTTTATAGGGATATTTCCGTTTCTCTGCTTAAAATTTATAGAGTTTCATCCCGACGAGAAGCATAGCTACTTCTCTTCCTCTTAATTATAGGTCCGCGTCCCTTATTCTTAATGCTACTAACTATCTTCTTAATGAAATCAAGCATCTGCTTTACTCCTTTTTCCCGGGAGCATCTCAATTTTGTCATCAAGCCCGCGCAGGCGGGCTTTGTAAGTCTAGCCCCACCCTTTAGGGTGAGGGCGGGATAGCTCTAGAGATTCGCGCTGCCTAATCATCGGTGGATGGTGATGATTTGGGACTGCTTCCATATACTTGGCTACAATCTAGCAGCAGTAGCCCCATGATATCAACCTGCTTTCCTGAAATTTACATCGGTACAAGGGGAGCGATCGCCCCGGTCGCGGGGTAGGCGATCGCCCCGGTAAAGTAACCTCAAGAGACCTTTAATTTTCTGGGGCTTTTTGCGCGCCAGAGTCAGACGACTCTACCTTCTTCTCCTCTTTTGACTCTGCTGCATCTCCTTCTACTTGCTTGAGATGAATACTATTCACCTTCGCGATAAAATTATCGATCGCCCTTCTTGAAGTTTTTTCACGTTTTGCAGGGTCAGCAATATCATAATACCGATAAGCTGGAGTTGCGCCCAAGATAAATTTCTCCTGTTCCGCTTCTAGCAATTCCACCACTCTGTTTGCCTAAATCCAATTTTCTTGAAACGGAAAAGACGTGACGATACTCGCCACAATCGCTGCGATCTCCGGACAAATTACAGGCAGCCATTTCAGCCAAACCGAACCCGTTTCCAATTCATCCACGAGCACCAAAATTGGGGTAACGCCAGATAAAACAATTGTTCCCAATTGCAAAACATAGTAAATATTCCTGGCTAGCCCCCGTGTTTTCTTGTAATCGTCGATCAACTCTTGAGAGTATTGTAGTGCGATTCGTTCTAGTCTAACGTGGGCAACTACGGAACGCTAGGCCAGGTCCAAACTGGTAACTCTGGTATTCATGGGGGTTAGATTCCCTCTCTCCAAGTGTGGGAGTAACACCGGTCCTTAGTGCTGCTGAGTCACATCACGGTGGTGCGGAGCAAGGACTTAAATGTAGGATAGCTAGCAGCCTAAGCTAGTGACGCCGCTAGGAAAGATGCTAATGGCTAGAACAAGCGAACCTGTGTACGCCTCGTTATCTAGAACCAGCGAAATAAGGCTTAAAGCGCTGGCCCAAAAGGGAAATGGTAGTTTGTGCTGGTTCTTGCACTTGGCCAGTATCGCACTCTAAGAACTCCCGGGGTATAGCAGGGGCCTAAAAGCATCGTGAAATGATACTAGGGAACGAAGTAACTTCTCGTGTGCTGTCTAGATTGGACAAGTTAGATGTAAAGCGCAAGCCGCGAGGGGAGAGATAGCCCGAGAAGCTAATGCCTAGGGTAACGCCTATGGATATGATGGGGTGTTCCTCATCCAGCTGACGCGGGTTGGTTAAAGTAGGAAATCTTGGGTAAGAGTATCTCTAAGACGCCGGAGGCCTCTCGAAGGTTGGATGACTGGTAAAACAGACTTGGAAATGGTAATACTAAAGGTTATCTGGCAGCGCCGCTTACCAACCAGGAAAGGAGTGAAATCGCATGAGATGAGGGACAAGTGGAGCAATCCGTAGTAATCCTAGTAGTGACAATGCCCTACTTGCCAGTAGCCGGATGCGGTGAAAGTCGCACGTCCGGTTCCGAATGGGAGGGTTAGGGGGTGACCCCTAGCTCGACCCCGACTAAGCCTTTTCCACTACTGGAGTTACTTGACTATTTTCTGGAAATTATTGAGTTTCTGACACGCAACTGTTGCATAAGATTGCTTTCTTCTTGATCTTCAACTCTTTCGCTTTTTTTGTATAGCTTTTCTCTAATTTACTATTGACGAGTCGCAGAAAAATAAACAGACCAACAGCAATAGCCACAGCTACGATCAACCTGACAGGAAAAACCAAAGCAGTAATGCTCAAACCGATGGCAGCAGCTAAGCACAGATACTCAAGCACCCTTAAAGGTAATAGTATACCCGAACTTGGTAATCTTTCAACCTTTTTCAAGCTTTCAGTCGTAATGTTTTGCTGATTTTTCATCATTTCAGAACTGGTCATATTCTTCTCACTTGTAAATGGACTTGTTGATTTTGTCAATCCCAAGGGAAAGTATACCATACTTCCATCTGAACGGGCGAAGTATGGCTTCCCAGAATTCATGCTAATACGACATTGCCATTGAGTTTTGTCACATCCTCTACTAACCTTGGTCAAACCACAATAGAGTAGCAAGCACTTTAGTGCTTACTACGAACGGCGCGGTTTGTCGGCATCAACCTACGACTACTTCAGCCAACGGACAGCATCTTTAGCGTGATAAGTAAGAATCAAATCAGCACCCGCACGCTTAAAGCTAGTTAAAGTTTCCATCACCACCCGTTCTTCATTCAGCCAGCCATTGCCAGCAGCCGCCTTCACCATAGCATATTCCCCAGAAACATTGTAAGCGGCAACAGGCCTGTTAGTTGCCTGCTTCACCTGCCAGATAATATCCATATAGGCTAAAGCTGGCTTGACCATGATCATATCTGCCCCTTCCGCTACGTCCAGGGCCACTTCCTTGAGGCTTCCCGGCTATTTCCCGGATCCATCTGGTAGGTGGCGCGATCGCCAAATTGGGGTGCGCCATCCGCTGCATCCCGGAACGGACCGTAATAAGAGGAAGCATACTTAGCAGCATAGGAGAGAATGGGGATGTCTTGAAAACCCGCCTCATCCAAACCCGCACGAATGGCCTGGACGAACCCATCCATCATCCCCGAAGGAGCGATAATATCAGCACCCGCCTGCACTTGGGATATCGCTGTTTTCTTCAGCAACTCCAGGGTAGGATCGTTCAAAACTCGACCCGTCAAGTCCCCCACCTCCAGATAGCCGCAGTGACCGTGACTGGTATATTCGCACAAGCAGGTATCGGCAATAACTACCAGATCGGGAACCGCTTCTTTAATGGCAGTAGTAGCTTTTTGGATCATCCCGCAATCATGCCAAGCCCCCGTGGCCTTATCATCCTTACTTTCAGGAATGCCGAATAGGATAATCGACGGGATGCCCAGATCGTAGACTTGTTTTGCCTTTTCGACAATTTTGTCTACCGACAGTTGGTAGACTCCAGGCATAGATTTAACTTCATTAGCGACTCCCTCTTCCGGTACAGCAAACAGAGGGGAAATCAGATCGCTAGCAGTAACAGATGTCTCGCGCACCATCCGCCGTAGTTGGGGCGTACTCCGGAGGCGGCGAGGGCGATGTATTGGAAACATAATTTTCTTCTCGCGATTTTCTACTTGCAGCGAGAATAGTTTATAGCCGATCGGCAACAAAGAAGCACCCGGAATAGGTGCTTCTACAAGTTTCGTTACATTTTCGGTCCACCAACCACAGTGCTACTCAGTTAAGATGCGTCTGCTGCCACAGGATAAATACTCACCTGCTTGCGGCTTTTTCTCTTGCGCTCAAAGGTCACAACCCCATCGATCAGGGCGAACAGAGTGTCATCCGAACCGATACCGACATTGTTACCTGGGTGAAACTTGGTGCCGCGCTGACGCACCAATATATTACCAGCCTTGACCACTTGACCGCCATAGCGTTTAACGCCCAAGCGTTGAGCATTCGAGTCCCGTCCGTTACGAGTACTACCCGTTCCTTTCTTGTGAGCCATGATTTTCCTCCCATATTCTTACATTCACATCTTACAAGCCCTGTAACCTGGTGTCGTGGCTGAGCCACGGCACCAGGTTTGGGAGTTACCCCGCCTCAAGTATCACTTGACATGGGTGATAATGTATTAGATCGCGTCATGTCAATTGATACTTGTCATTATTGTTCCTGAGTTTCAGCCTCTGCTGTTTCCGCTAGTGCCTCAGTCCCTGGATCTGCTGGTGTCTCAGCCCCTGGATCTGCTAGTGTCTCAACTGCTGCTTCAGTGGGTGTTGAGGCTACTTCAGTTGATGCCACTTCTACTGTAGTTTCCGCTGGTGCTGACTCTGGTACTGACTCTGGTGCTGACTCTGGTGCTGGATGCAGTATTTTTTCAGCTATTACTACCTCAGCTGTCGTTTCCGCTGATGCTAGTACTGTACCATTGAGATTAATCGAGTCAATCATCAGCCGCGTAATTTCCTGGCGATGTCCCCGCTTCTTGCGAGTTTTCTTTTTCGGGCGCATCTTATAAACCAGAACTTTACGCCCTCGGAACTGTCGCAGCACCGTGCCTTCCACCGTTGCGCCTGCTACTAGGGGCTGACCGATATGCACGTCCCCATTATGCTGCACAAACAAGACTTTGTCGATCGAGACCTTCTCTTCTGCTTCCACTGGCAGCCGTTCGATATCGTAAAAGCGACCAGCTTCTACGCGCAGCTGTTTGCCGCCAGTTTCGATGATTGCGTAACTCATGCAATTGTCTCCTAAAGGATGCCGTACAGGTAGCTGGGCTTTGAAGGCCCCAGCTTTTAGAACTTCTCAACCTGATCCGAGCAGGTAAGAGTAGACAATCTGTTATTATTACTCATGGTTGCCTACTCTGTCAAGCTTGTGACCAGCGAACAGGTATCAGGCCCACCAGCCTAGGGCGGATCGCCTGCCAGTGGTTAGAAGATCGACCTGTCCGGATGAAAACAAATCGCTACTAAAACTGATTGTCATCATCATCCAATCCGGGTCCGGGCATGGGCTTGACAGGCTTTTTATGCAGTTGACGCAACCATAACCAACCTACCACAGCCACGCTCAGAGACACCCAACCCGTCCCTGACTGAAGTAATAAAAAGCCACCTGTCGCAAACATCGCACCAAATAATAGTAAGATCGCAGCTAAGACCTTTGTCATGTCATTAGCCAAGTCTTGGACTGGTAACAAACCAGTGCGTTGCTGCTGACGCCGCCAGCCCGGACCACCCGGACGCACCAACCGATAGAAATTATCCAAAGTTTCGTCGGACTCTGGAGGCGTCAATAGCATGACCGTCACCCAGAGAATGGCAGAAATGCCAGAAGTTACCATCAGACGTAAACCAAAGTCAGAAATTGTCAGCACGGGCACTACACTGGTAGTTAACCCGACTACAAATCCTCCAGTCATAGTCGCCAGTTCCGCCCCAGCATTGATTCGCCACCAGAACCAGCGCAGAATTAACACTAACCCAGGTCCAGTGCCAATGGCAATCACCAAGCGAAACACGGTAGCGACATCTTGGGCGAAAAAGGCAGCCACAGCACCTAAGACTGTGACTAGAATAGAAGATACTCGTCCCACAAATACCAGGGAGTTCTGACTGGCATCGGGGTTAACAAAGCGTAGATATAGATCGTTGGTCAGATAAGAAGCACCCCAGTTAATAGAAGTAGAGACAGTACTCATAAAAGCGGCCAACAGGGAAGCAACTACCAAACCCAGCATGACAGGTGGGAGAAAGTCAAGCATCAGTTTGGGATAACCCAACTCTTTATCTGCTAAGTCGGGATAGATGACAATGGCCACCAAGGCCACCAGGATCCAGGGCCAGGTACGGACAATATAATGGAGGATATTGAAAAACCAAGCCGCTTTTTCAGCTTCTGCTTCGTCCTTGGCAGCGATCAGGCGCTGAATGAACTCCCCACCGCCATCACTGCGGCGAAAGGCCCACCACTGGATAAAGATATAGGCCAAAAATGTACTGGCAGTAATGCCAGCAGTTTGACTATCCAGGGGAAAGAAGGAGAGGACATCTTGGGAGGTGGTCTCCTGGACAGCAGGAAGTAACTCTCGGATGCCACCGACATGGTTAACTGCAACTATGGCAACGGCGATCGCCCCTGTCAACCCCAAGAAGAACTGGAGAAAGTCCGTAGCAACGACACCCCAAAGTCCGGAGAAACCAGCATAAACTAGCACCAAGCAGCTAACGCCGACCACACTGGCCAGCTTGACATTATCTTCGGGATTAATTCCCAGACTTTGCCAGAGTTCCAGGGCATCGACAACCTTTACCATTGCTAGCATGGCGTAACCGATGCCAATGCAGTTAATGGGTACGGCAAACAGGAACGCCTTGATGCCCCGCAGTACCGCTGCCATGTGACCACCGTAGCGAATTTCCGTTAACTGGGCATCGGTGACAACCTGGGAACGCCGCCACATGCGGGCGAAGATATAGATCATCACCACATGGGCAACCCCAAAACTCCACCATTCCCAATTACCCGCAATGCCCCTAGTGGCCACCACGCCAGCAATGTAAAGGGGCGTGTCGATGGAAAAAGTTGTAGCGGCCATACTCGTCCCCGCTAACCACCAGGGGAGACTTCGCCCACTGACAAAGAACTCTTCTAAATTCCGGGATGCCTTGCGGGATAGGTACAGCCCCAAAGAGAGGGTCAAGATCAGGTACAGCAGCACAATTAGCCAATCGATCTGAGTCATATCATTAAAGATGCAAGGATTTGAGATTTCCGATTGCCGAACTCCATGGGACTAAGTTTCCTGGGATCGGAGTGCAAACATTTTGACTGTATGATATCAGTCGTGAGTGGCCCGGAAGAATGAAACCGCCCTGCCCTGGTAGGCCAACGGAGAGGTTTTAAACCCCAACGTTGAGGTCCAAAACCTCTCCGTTGAGGTTTTAAACCCCAACGGAGAGGTTTTAAACCCCAACGGAGAAGTCCAAAACCTCAACAGTGGGACGATGGATGGCGATCGCCTTTCACCAGTCAGGTTTCACCAGTCACCAGCACCTCGCAGTAGCCGATCAAGGTTTGCAGGCGTGAGACTATTTGCTTTTGCCGCTGTTCTATGGTAGATAGCTGGCGGGATGCCTGGAAAAACGTCAGATCGACAGTCAACAAGCGCATTTGTTTGTGCATTTCCGTTTGTACCGACTGCCATCGCGAGACTAGGGAGGGATCGATACCATCAGCAGTCAAACTGGCCACCCGCTCCTGAAAAAACCGTTGCACTCCCTCAGACCGATCGGAGGATACGGTCACCTGTAACTCCTCCAGGGCCTGTTTAAACTCCTGATAGCATTGGCGATGGCTGTTAGGCAACATGAGCGTCGTCATTATTTTTCCCGCATGTAAAGAAATTTGTATATATTGATAAAAAGGCATAAACAAAGATTACTATCTGAAATCAATTAAGTTGCTAGGCATAATTTTGATAGAGGCAACCTAATAAAAGGAAAGAGGGCAGATATTGAAGTCACTAATATAGAAACCTAATAGGACTAATAACATGAACTTAATGGCTCCAACCGCACCCGCTATTACACCAGCTGAATCTGTTATTCCTGACTGGCTACACTCATGTATGATCGTACCGGAGGTCGCCAGTCCGGACTCAGCAGAAATATCCCAGACAGATAGGAGATTAATATGTGAGGCGTTTGAATTTGCCTACCAACTGCACAAGGGTCAAAACCGGAAATCAGGAGAACCCTACATTTCCCATCCGGTTGCCGTGGCCGGACTGTTGCGGGAATTAGGCGGTAGTGCAGTAATGATTGCCGCCGGGTTCCTGCACGACGTAGTAGAAGACACCGAGGTGACGGCAGAAGAGATCGAAGCTCGGTTTGGCCCAGAAGTGCGGCAAATGGTGGAAGGGGTGACCAAACTCTCCAAGTTGAAGTTCTCCAGTAAAACAGAACGCCAAGCGGAGAACTTCCGCCGCATGTTCCTGGCAATGGCACAAGAAATCCGGGTGCTCGTAGTGAAGCTGGCAGATAGACTGCACAACATGCGGACCCTGCAATATATGTCCTCAGACAAGCAACGGATCATAGCCCTGGAAACCCGAGAAATATTTGCACCGCTGGCAAACAGACTAGGTATCGGACGGTTTAAGTGGGAACTGGAAGACCTGGCATTTAAGTATATAGAACCGGATTATTACCGGCTTATACAGGAGTTGGTCGCAGAAAAGCGGGCAGACCGGGAAAAGAGACTGGAAAACGTGATCGAAATTCTGCAACTGCGTCTAGAGCAAATTGGCATCACCAAAGCCGAGATTAGCGGGCGTCCCAAGCACCTGTACAGCATATACCAGAAGATGCAGCGGCAGCAGAAGCAATTTGAGGAAATCTTTGATATCGCTGCGGTGCGGATCCTGACCCAGACAAAGGATGAATGTTACAGGGCATTGGCGATCGTCCATGATGCGTACCGTCCCATTCCGGGTCGATTTAAAGATTACATCGGTTTACCGAAGCCAAACCGCTATCAATCATTGCATACGGGAGTGATAGGTCCAACAGGTCGTCCCCTGGAAGTGCAGATCCGCACCCAAGACATGCATTATATAGCAGAATATGGGATTGCGGCCCATTGGAAATATAAAGAAACGGGGTCGAGCAATACCCAGCTGACAGGAGTGGAGGAAAAGTTTACTTGGCTGCGGCAGCTGCTAGACTGGCAGAAAGACCTCAAGGATGCTCAGGAATATCTGGAGCATATCAGGGATGATTTATTTGAAGACGAGGTGTATGTGTTTACACCCCTCGGGGATGTGCTTTCCCTCAGGCGAGGATCAACACCGGTAGACTTTGCCTATCGGATTCACACGGAGGTAGGGAACCATTGTGCGGGTGCAAAAGTGAACTCCCGGATGGTGTCTCTGGATACGGAGCTGAAAAATGGCGACATTGTGGAGATTATCACCCAGAAAAATAGCCACCCGAGCTTGGACTGGCTGAATTTTGCCAAAACTGCGGGGGCGCGGAACCGCATTCGCCAATGGTACAAGCGATCGCACCAGGAAGAGAACATCGCTCGCGGCAGGGAAATGCTGGAGAAGGAGTTGGGGAAAAATGGTTTGGAAGCTTTGCTAAAATCCGAACAGATGCAGGCGGTAGCAGAGCGCTGCAATTACCAGCGGGTGGAAGATTTACTGGCAGGTTTGGGATACGGTGAGGTAACGCTGAATACGGTAGTAAATCGGATCGGGGATGGGAATAAAGCCAAAGAACCAGTGGAAACTGTGTCCACAGAGTCCAAGATTTTCAATCTCCTAGCATCATCCCCTCCTCAGCAAGATGCCAAGTCCAGTCATGCTTGCCCGATCGCGGGTGTAGAAGGATTGTTGCATCATCTAGCTGGGTGCTGCAACCCAATTCCAGGGGAAGCAATTATGGGAGTGGTGACGCGGATGCGGGGAATTTCTATACATAAGCAAGGCTGTCCGAATTTAGATCGGGTAGAGGGCGAGAGGCTGATCCCGATGAGCTGGAAGGCTACTAGCGAGACAAGGCGTGCGCTAACTTACACGGTGCAGGTGCAAATTGAAGCGATCGATCGGGTGGGCGTACTGAAAGACATTTTATTGCACTTGAGCGAGCACGGCATAAATGTCCGTAATGCCCAGGTAAACACGAACCGGGGTAAGCCAGCGACGATCGACTTGGGAATGGATATTTGCAACCTGCGGCAATTTGAGCGAATCTGTAACCAAATTAAAAAGATGAGCGATATCCTGAATATCCGCCGCCTGGGTCAGATGGAGTAAAGGCCGTTCGTAGTAAGCACGCTTCGTGCTTGCGTTCGTAGTAAGCACAAAGCGTGCTTGCCAGCGCATATGCGCTAGAAAAGGGAGAGAGGAGATCAGATCGCTCTTCTCTTCATCCTCGTCACCAATCTTCATCTTTAGCATCTGTTAAAACTGGCATCAAATTTCTGTATGATAGTTGTGGTGGCTACTCACCTATAAATTGTAGTCCAAATGACGCCAACTGAAACTAACAGCAAGCATAATTCACCCAATCCCTTACTAAGTCTCGACTACGAACCCGCTCTGGAATCCTTGGGAGACGACTACTACGATGAAGTCGCAGCGGCGGAATTTCCCCAATATATCCTGAGATGGCGGAATGACGACCTGCTATCCCAGCTGGGGTTAGACCCCAAACACGTGACCGATGAAGATTTTATCGAAGCCTTTGGCAAATTGCAAGGAGTGCGTCCCTTTTTGGCACTGTGTTACCACGGCTATCAGTTTGGGACATATAATCCCCAGCTGGGAGATGGCCGAGGTTTTCTCTACGGACAAGTACGGGGTATGGATGGGGAATTATACGACTTGGGCACGAAAGGTTCTGGCCGGACGCCCTATTCTCGCAGCGCTGATGGCAGACTTACCCTCAAAGGTGGAGTGCGGGAAATTTTAGCAGCTGAAGCATTACATCGCCTGGGAGTCTGTACTTCCCGCTGTTTGAGCATGGTGGAAACGGAGGAACAGCTATGGCGAGGAGACGAACCATCTCCGACTCGTTCCAGTGTAATGGTGCGTTTCAGTCGTTCCCACATCCGCTTTGGCACCTTTGAAAGGTTGCGTTATTTTGAGCGTAGCGATTTGATCGAGAAGCTGTTAGACCATGTAATTGATATTTATTATCCTCCCCATCCTCCCTTGGTTATAAAGGAGAGTGCAGCTGACAGATACCTGCGATTTTATGAAGAATTAGTGCAACGGGTAGCTGCCTTAGTAGCGCAGTGGATGGCAGCTGGGTTTTGCCATGGGGTGTTAAATACGGATAATATGTCGATTACTGGGGAAAGTTTTGATTACGGTCCCTACGCTTTCATCCCCCATTACAATCCCAATTTTACTGCTGCCTATTTCGATTATTACGGACGTTACAGTTACGGTAATCAGTCGCAAGTCTGCAAGTGGAATTTAGAAATGTTGCAGGTGGCATTATCAAAGGTAATTCCTGCCGCAGAGATGGACAGTATTTTAGCAAGATTTGATGAGTATTATCAGAGTAGCTATCGAGAATTAATGATGAAGAGACTGGGGTTAGAGTCAGTGGCAGGAGGGGAAGCAGAGGAGTTACTGAAACTAACAATTGAGGTGTTAAAAGATACGCAGGTAGGTTATCAGCAGTTTTTCATGGCTTTGAGTGAGGAGTTCGAGCCCAGCTGGCGGGATGATGCCGATCGGATTCCCAATTTTGCCTCTCCGATGTGCTCTGCGCGCGCTATTCGCACTACGCATCGCACCTCGGCAGTTCCTTGGGAGAAATGGCGAAGATTATATCAGGGGGTTTTGCAGAGTTTACCTGCTGCGGAGATGGATAATGTTGCGAGTCGCTTAGAAAAGTATAATCCGAAAACGGTGTTACTCAGACCGGCGATCGAATCTGTGTGGGAGCAAATTGTAGCGGAGGATAATTGGCAGCCGTTTTATCAGTTGGTGCAGGATATAAAGGAGTAGGTTGGGGGGTGCATCTCACCAGGGCTATTTCATTTTTCCAAAACGTCCTGAGACGACACATACGAAGCGTAAGATTCAAGAAAACTGCTGAAACCCTTACAGGGCAGGTGTTTCGTTCATTGAGGATCGAAGGGCTATATTCCTTGCTGGATGAGGGTTTCAGACGATCCTGTTAATTAGACTGAACCAGTGCCGGGCTATCGATCGGGGTCTATGACATTTCCAGAAGATTCCAGACCTAGGACAAATTCTTGATGGGCCTGAGTTTGCAAACCTGACTGCAAAACTGCCAGGATAAAGGGCGATCGCTACTCTCCTACTGCTTGCAAGACGAGATCGTATAGCCGATCGCTCACCCAAAATTCTGCTATGGTAATTAAATCATCCAGAATCGGTTTGACAGCCGAAATCAAACCTTTGTGTTTTGCTTCAATCAATACTCCTAAAATTCCCGTGAATTTCAGTCCATATTCAGCAGCGACTTTTCTGCCCAATTCTTCATCTATTAGCAACCAGTCCGCGTTTAATGCGATCGCCAGGACAATAGCTTCTGATTCTCCTTCATGCAGTTGATTTTGCCGGTAAGTTGCCAGTGTTAAGTTGGTAATATTTTGCGTCTGAATCCAATTTTCAGTCTGTACTTCTATTGCACCAGGAATTGTATCGCCTTGGCGAGTCAATTCCTGGTAAACTGCGGAGGGAATAATGATGTTGTTGTAGAGTTGTTGTACAAGGTGTAGCTGTCCTACCGCTGCTAAATTAGTGATAGACGAGGTGTTACTGACGACAATCATAAGCGACCCATCTCCCGTAGGTTTTCCAGGTCGGTTTCAAAATCAGCAACGTCGTAATGGACGGGAATTTTTCGACTTGCGAGTTCATGTTGAAACTGAAGTAAGTGCATGCGGGCAAAGTGGGCAGCTTTTCCAATACTGATTTTCTTTTTTTGGAACAGCATAATGATAATTTATAGGGTGAACTCGGCTTCCGACATCCCGCTGGCTTGGAATATGTCATCGTCAATGGCTATGAGCATGGTATTTTATCCTGACTTGCTGATATCATTATAACAAGGTTCGATAACTATTGCTTTATGTAACGCGATTGTTACAGCGCAGAGGCGATCGCACCTCTTCTCCCAGGATAAAGGGCGATCTCCTCGATGGAAAGCATTTCTAGCTAAGTTGCTCTTGCTTTAGGATCTCCTTTCTGTTAGGATCGGGAAGAGGCATTGATGATGGAATCAGTGCCGGTTGGGGACTGCGCCGGACTAGGCGATCGCGATATTGTTCCTGAAACTGGCACATATGTTCGTAGAGAAGATCCGGGTCATGTTGACATTCGGCTTCTATTTCCAGACGGATACGACGGATTTCTTCAATAATTGGGTCTTTCACCATTTTAACTCTCCATTAACTCTTCGTACATATTACCGGGGTGCGAATTGCATTTTCCGTATTGATATTTTCAATTATTTTGATAACTCTTCCATTGGCGATGTGGGTACAGTTCCATGATACCAGAAAATCAACTCCATGCCACGCTGCATATGCTAAGTGATAAGCATCATATCTGGCTTTTTCTGGTATTTGAATTGCTGCAAAATATATTTCGGCAATGGTGCGCACTTCCTGTGTCAACTCTAATATTGTAAAGTATGAAACGCGATCGAGTCTTTGCATGTGCTGCTTGACTATCTCCCTTGGCAATTTCTTCTAAAACAGTCGGGGAAATGACTGCTTTATATTTCGGCAATGCTGTCTCCCACCAATCCCGGGTAATCTGTTGATGGGCTGCTACTATTAGATCGCGACTCGGTCTTGCTGTCAAATAACTGATTACACTTGCACCCCCATTAGCAAGCACCGGTGCCAACCAGTAGTTTCTGGGCGAAAAAAATTTTCCCAAAAGGGTTGACAATGGAATTCGCAGCCATTAAGATGGTAAAAAAGCGGTTGACAGCAGGATTGCCGTACCTGGAAAACTTAATAACCACCGGTACTGCGAACTCGCAGTTTCATTATCGACGCGCGACTTCCACCCAAAGATGAAAAACCTACCCTTGTGAGGGGGTTTGGGGGGGAGCCCGGGAGCAACGGTCTGCATGACCACACCCGCTTCCAGATGCAACGGTCTGCATGACCACACCTTGTATTTGGGAACGGAAGAGTCGTACCCGGGAACGGAAGAGTCGTACCCGAAAATGGAAGAGTCGTACCCAAGAACGGAAGAGTCGTACCCGAAAACGGAAAAGTCGTACCCGGGAACGGAAGAGTCGTACCCGACATGTAGGTTCCCCCTCACGCAGGAAAGGTTATTAACTGAGAAGTATTGGGGCAACCCTTAGCAAGCACCGGTGCCAACCAGTGGTTTCTGGGCGAAAAAAATTTTCCCAAAAGGGTTGACAATGGAATTCGCAGCCATTAAGATGGTAAAAGATCGGTTGACAGCAGGATTGCCGTACCTGGAAAACTTAATAATCACCGGTACTGCGAACTCGCAGTTTCATTATCGACGCGCGACTTCCACCCAATGTAATCTGGTTTGCGGATGTCTGAGGTGATGCTCAGCTATGGCTATGAGTTGAGACTTGTGCGCCCTCAATACCTTACTATGTAAGCGTTTGAGAGTTGGGTAAGTTCTCAGCAGTAAGGGTTTCATGCTTCGGGCGATCGCCCCCTGACAGCTTTTTAGCGCTAGTTCAGACCAAGGTACGCGATCAGACAGCACCCCATCCTGAGACTTAGGAGGGCTTCAATGCATAAGACTATAAGGGGCGTCTAAGATTTGCGCTCTACCGTTGGTAGCAGATGGCTATTTCTCTGGTTTGCAATCAGCACCGGAGTAACCAGCTTTTTAAGCTGTCGCGCATCTAAACTGCATATTTGGAGATCGGATAAAATGGTGGCAACCCTCGACCCATAAGTGTTTCAGCGAGAATGGCAATTTTTAACTATGCAATTTAAATGCATCACAGCTTATTCATTGCCACCTACTTGGCATCATTACTAAGACTCTCCCCCACCAAGAAACTCCAATTCTCCTCGTTCTTTCAGTTCCCACATCACTCCACTCTTAGTCACTTTAGCAGGGTAGACCAGCCTAAATTTAGTTGTCACTTTTTCTTGGTATCCGCGACATTCAAAGATGTACTTATATTGCGAGTACAGGCCAGCCTTGGGCAAAGTGTTATTTTTGGGAAATAGAAACTTATTACCTGTTTCAGAACCAATAAAAACTACCCTGAATTGTTTATCAGTAGTTTCCTCTCCAAAAAATAATGGTTGATTATTATCTTTCCGGTGTTGAGAAAAGCTTTGCTCCGTCAGAGAAACGTCCGCCGGTTTGTAGCTTATCAGTGCTTCTGGGTTATTGTTATAATGCTCTACCAAAGTTGCTAGTTCCTTGGGGACAACTGGAGGCAGTGGTGGAGGTTGGGATAACTTCTCGTTATCCTGCTTTAATTTTTTGTTCTCTTGGGTTAAGTTAGCTATCTCCCGCCTTAATCTCTCTGTCTCATCTTGTTCTTCTCTGGCTCTCTCTTTTATCTTGTTTAGCTGAGTTTCCAGTTCGCTGTTTTCTTCCCTTAGTTCTTTGTTATTGGCTATCTCATCTTCTTTTGCCTTTTCTAATTCCTGTAATTGCTCGCGTAGTCGTAAATGCAACTCGGAGTTTTCATTTACCCTGTTCTGAATCATTTCAACAATATGATTTTGGACGCTTTGAAGTTGCTGAATTTGCTTTTGTATTTCTTGACTAATGTGACTCTCTATGTTTGCAAGTTTTTCCTGATTGCCTCCAATATATTGTTAAGTATACTCTGAGTTTCCAGATCTGAGATTTCATTTTCCTTTTCAGCTGGCTTTTCTAATTGCTGTAATTGTTCGCGTATTTGTTGTGACTGCAACTCGGAGGTTTCATTTAGCCTGTTCTGAATCTCATCAGAAATCTGATGGCAGAGGCTTTGAAGAAGTTGCTGAAATTGCTTTGATATTTCTTGACTAATGTGACTCTCTAGGTTTACAAGTCTTTCCTTTACTTCGCTGTCGTCTGACGGGGATGATGATGGAGGGGTGCTCTGATTTTTGGGATTCAATTTCTGAATTTCCTGAAATGTATTGTTGACTACACGCCGAAGATTTTGATTTATATTATCCTCCAAAGTCGTAATTCTTTGAGTTATTTGGTTTTCATATTGCGGCGAGTATGGCGTGGTAGTAAAATTAGATGGATTTTTTATATCTTCCAAATCTTTTATCACTTCACTCATTTGATCCTTTATGACTTGAACCTTTTCTGACAGTTCGTTTTTTATGACTGGAATCTCTGACCGGTTCTCTGCATTGAAATCGTGTTTTTGTTTTATTTTCCTTATATTTACATCAATATTGTAACATATATAAAAAATGTACTACTTATTATAATAAGAAATATTACTTGCAATATTTCTATCGTGACAATATCTTTCAATTTTTCTTCTGATGGAAGGGACTTAGATGTTGAAGGCGTAGGACTGGGAGTGCCAGTTTCAGGTGGATAGCCACTGCCATTATCTCCAGCCGCTGGCAGATGACAACCACCGAGGATACTTGCTGCTATCAAAACTGCGCTCAACGAAGCAGTTAATCGTTGTCCTTGTCTTTTGCTTTCCATTCGTCTCTCCTCGCTAAAAAATGCAGTAACCACTTCAATCCCAAAATCAACGGCGGCTCGCCAAAGCTGATTTCTTCTCGCGGCTTCCCCTTCTGACTGTCTAAGTTATCTTCTACTTTGCGTTTGATTGCTTTGAATAGTTTATTCCGTTCTTCTTGCTTGTCATCTTTATATTCTGGCAGCGGCTTGATACTCGTTATCTTCAAATCTTTCAATGCCTTGTGGAAGTCTTCTATAAAAAGCTGGAGATATCTTAAATCCTGAATTTTAAAACTCTCTAAAATTTCTTCCGAGAATCGCACTCGGTCGTAGGCGTCGATAGGTTCTCCGTTGATCTTACAGTCTTCTCCAGCAAATACCTCATTTTCGTCTTCTTGGTCAATTCCTCGCAATTGGGTTGCTATCTGATCGGCTACTAACCCGCAAGCTACCTCTGCCTTGGGCTTTCGGCTCAAGCTAGTCTCTTCTCGACTATCATCAAAACCAGAGCCTTCGCTTAACATCCGACTGAGTAATCGATTCACTTCGGACTCGTTCGGATCGAATCTTGCACCGGCATCGAGCCAGTGCAAGATGCGAGAACCATTACCACCGATGAGAACGGGGGTAATTTCTTCGCGATCTAACTTATCTGCCAGGTGAAGACCTTTGAGCTAACCTAGCCTTTAGCTTAACGCTGGAGTCCTTCTTGCCAACAGATATCAATTCGTTGAATACTTTCAAGCCTCCCAGATTAATGGCTATTCCAAAACGCTGTCTGTTGCTTCTGACTCTGGGTTTCACTCGTGCCGGATCTGAATCCAGACTATCTGCCAGTTCTCCTTGAAATTATCGCACGATCGCGCCAATTTTACCCGAATCTCCCGGATGATTCTGTAATTCTCGATCGAGATCCTTGAGCCAATGCCATAATTGTACCTTCTCGTCATCTGTCAGACAATCTTCCGGGTCAATGGGCGAGTTCAAACTACTTTTTGCCCCCCAAGGAATTCCCGTCCAGTCTGCGGCTTCCGCTGGACATATCAGGGTACTGGGGGATGTCATACCTACAGGTCTGCCCTTCAATAAAAATATATATATTTCTTCCCAGGGATTTTTTCCGTTAAGCCGGTAGAGGCTCTTTTCCGCTGCAGGAATCAATTGCAGCAGGGCACCGATAAACCGATCTCCCTTCTTTTCGTCTAGGTCTAACAGTTTTGCTTTTAAAGGAAATCCTTGAGCTTCCGCCAGGGCGAACGCCGCCAGCATTCCTTTCCATTCCCTCTTAATTTGGGGACGCAGGGGATGGTCCTCCTGCTGTAACACCATCTCCACCAACAGAGGACGCGCCCACATATCGGGGATGGAACTAAGTCTCGTCCCGTCAGCCGACGCCAGTAAAGCGAGGCTATCTGCCACCTCTGTAAAGGCGTTCGCCGTTTGGCGTTGCCATTCTCCAGGTGTTCCGCTGAAAACTCGCGACTTGGGATTTTCCGGCGGCAATAATTTAGAAACGCTTTGATTGCTGGTCATTATCTCTTACTGCTGTTTGGAAATACTACGATATAGGGCTTTTACTAATCCTACTGTCCCGCGATTTGGCGGCTCTATTTCCCTGGCCATGCGGTTCAACTGCTCCAAGATGGAATTCGTTTCCACTGGCGTTCCCAAATCAACCAAATTTTTCAGTTCAAATCGCCTGTCTTTTGTCTTAGACTTTAATTCTAATTTCCCATCTGCTTTTTTCTGTAGGAATACATGAGTGTTCAATAATTCTACCCCATTTGTCGAGCTATTGTTCGAGTCTATATCATGTATCCCTCCCAGCCATAGCAAATAATCTTGGCACCATTGTTCTACCGCCCGCAACCGGTCCTGTTCTTCGGGACTTTCCAGTTCTTGGCGATTAAAAAAGCGCAAACACCAAGGCACTCTATTTAGTCTTCCGCTCTCCCGAGCATACTGCAAATCTGGGACGATCGTCCAAATCCATATAAAGGCAAATCGAGCTGCATTCACCAGTTTACTCCTCACCTCATTGCGATCGGGGAGGTCTTCCCAAGTCACTTTCTGAGCGCTGTTGCGACTAGTCGTAATTATCGTCACCCCCTGTTGCTGGGTTGTCCCGTCCGCAAAAAGTCTCGTAAGGCCAGGGCTGCATATAGTTCTAGAAAATGGGGGATATTGCGTTGTTCTTTTCCGCCAGTGCTAAAATTCTCCTTCTCAATTTGGCTGAACTGGGGAGTTCCCAGTCGGGCTTTCTTTGCTATATTGATCGTTATTGTTTGCTTTTTTTTACAACTTCTATCTACTATCACATATAGAACTGCCGTTTTTGGGTAGCGTAGAATACATTTTACAAAAATTTACAAAACTGACAATCTGACTTTCTCCAGTGAGTGATGATGAAAAAAGCAATCCGTCAAGGTGCCATCTGTAGCCTACTCCTGGCCCTGACTGCCTGTGGACCGGTAGAAGTAAAACGAGAATGCACCCTACCGTCAACCAGTCCCCAGCCTACAACCGGCAGTTCCCCCCAGTTAGACCAGGTGGGAACCAGCACAGTCACCCCAATTGTGGCCATAGATGGCACGCCCTCGATGCAAGGGTTTGTCAACATCCCCGGTAGTCACTACGTCAGCACCCTATGCCTAATTGACTCTGCGATTACCGCCTTTGAGAAATCTAATCCGCCGAGCTACTATAGTTTCGGCACCGAAATAATGCCCTTAGCAGAACAAAAATCGACTGAGGCCCAAAGTCCTTCCTTTTACGGTCGCAGCGCAGAACTCCAAGACACTCAAATAGAAAAAGCGATCGCCGCCCTAGATAACGTCAGCGGCGATAAACTGGCGATCGTGGTCACCGATCTGTATCAAAAAAATGCAGAAATTATCGCCATTATCCGTAATTTGAGAACCCACTATTTGGACAAAGGATATGCTGTCGGCATTGTGGCAGTCAGAAGTGAATTTGATGGAGTTGTTTACGATGTAGGTTTAGAAAACGAGTATTTTCTCTATCAAACCAATCCCGATGACCCCGAAACTTTCCATCCCTTCTACGTTATAGTCTTGGGCACCTACAACAATGTAGAATATTTCTTCGATCAACTCAAAGAGAGTAATAAAAGTCAAGAGTTTAACTTGCCAGCAGAACAATTTGTGATTTTTAATTCACAGCTTGTCAAGGAAAAAACGGCGCGATTGAACATCGAATCAGATTTTTTAGAACCCAATATAGAAGGAATTGAACGTTCCGTAGTGATTAATGACGGACAAGTAATGGTCAACATTACCGATAATCAAACCACAGAACGGTTAACGATCCGCGAGGGAGTCGATCGCAATCTAGTAGAGAGCGAGAGAGAACAGAAGGTAAAGATTCCCTACGAAGTCTCCTACTCTCCTCAGCGGTACACCTTGTCTGCTGCTCCACCTTTTCAACTAAATTGGACTAGCCAAATTTTTAATTTCCAAACAGGTCAATTTGAACAGAAAGAAATCTCCAAGCAGAAAATAGACTTGAAGGAATGGAAGATTGAGGGCGATCGCATAAAATTCAACCTTGTGTTAAATTTACGCAATCTAGAAGAAGGCGTTTATACTTTGCAAGTGGATGTAGCAATAGAAAACCTAAAAAGTCGCGACTGGTGGAAGGAATAAAATTTAGGCGAAAGAGAAAGTTTTGATGGGTCTAAGACTTATAACTTGTTACCCTTTCTCGACAATTTGCGGCGAATTAATCAGCAAATGACGAAATCGCAAACAGGGGCGATCGCCCGTCTCTGTTACGTGATTAACAAAGAATACTAATAGCATTTCTGTTATGCAATCAAGCATTTAGAGGATACCCCTCTCTTTTGCTCTCAGTAGGTTTGGTTGACTTTGTTACCCAGCTAGCGATGGTGCAAACAACATCTATTGGTTGGGTTGAGGCACGAAACCCAACCTACAACTACTGACAACTTGGCGCGATCGCCCTTAAATTCCTTACTGTCCAAACTCCACGCGGGCCTGTTCGACAATCTCGACCGTCACCACATCGGACCCCGTTTGCCGGGCCAACTGCTCAATCCGTTGACGGGCGGACGATCGCACGAAAAAGGGAATACTTTTCAGCTTGGCCTTAGCTTCAGCGGTCCATTTAAATTCATCTGCTAGATCTGAATCTTGCATGGGAATGCCTTTACTTATTAGCTTAGATTTTATCTTATTGTAGCGCGACTTTTTCCCAACCAGCTAAGTCTCTACAGTCGTCAAAAAAGCTCCTGCGTGAGATGCAGGAGCTCAGATAAGTTAAAGAGAAATTATTCTCTTTACATGGATAGATTATTAGTCGAGGTTAGGCATAGAGAGCACTGGCTCCGTATCCCGATCGATTCCCTTTTCAAAGCCAGCAGCAGCAGCGCGAGCGCGACCAGCGTGCCACAGATGTCCGACTAAGAAGAAGAAACCGAGAATGAAGTGAGAGCCAGCTAGCCAAGCACGGGGATTAACATAGTTAAAGCCTTGAGCCTCAGTGATAATCCCACCCACAGAGTTGATGGAACCATTAGGAGCATGAGTCATGTACTCAGATGCACGACGAACTTGCCAAGGCTGAATATCGTTCCTCAGCTTGTTCAAGTCCAGACCGTTGGGGCCGCGCAGAGGCTCCAACCAGGGACCTTGGAAATCCCAGAAACGCATCGTTTCACCACCGAAGATAATTTCCCCAGTCGGAGAACGCATCAGGTACTTACCCAGACCCGTAGGACCTTGGGAAGAAGCGATGTTAGCACCCAGTTTCTGGTCGCGGACCAAGAACACAAAAGACTGAGCCTGAGAAGCTTCAGCATTTGTAGGACCGTAAAATTCGCTAGGATAAGCCGTGTTGTTGAACCAAACGTAGGCAGAGGCAATGAAGCCCATCATGCACAGGGCCCCCAAGCTGTAGGAGAGATAAGCTTCACCAGACCAGATAAACGCGCGACGCGCCCAACCAAAAGGCTTAGTCAGAATGTGCCAGACACCACCACCAATGCAGATCAGACCAATCCAGATGTGACCGCCGATGATATCTTCCATATTATTGACGCCGACAATCCAGCCTTTTCCACCGAACGGAGAGTCCAGCAAATAACCGAAGATAACTGCGGGGTTGAGGGTGGGATTGGCGATTACGCGCACGTCACCACCACCGGGTGCCCAGGTATCATAGACACCACCAAAGAACATCGCCTTAAACACCAGCAACAGAGCACCACAACCCAACAGGATCAGGTGGTAGCCGATGATGTTGGTCATTTGGTTCTTGTCTTTCCAGTCATAACCAAAGAAGCTGGAATATTCTTCTAAGGTTTCTGGACCGCGAAGGGTGTGATAGAGGCCCCCCAGACCGAGAACGGCCGATGAAATTAGGTGCAGCACCCCAATCACAAAGTAGGGGAAGACATCTATTACTTCACCGCCAGGACCAACACCCCAGCCGAGAGTGGCCATGTGAGGCATCAAGATCAAGCCTTGCTCATACATGGGCTTTTCCGGGACGAAGTGAGCGACCTCAAACAACGTCATTGCCCCAGCCCAGAATACGATCAGACCAGCGTGGGCCACGTGAGCACCCAGTAGCTTACCGGACAGGTCGATCAGACGAGCGTTACCCGCCCACCAGGCAAACCCAGTGGATTCTAGGTCACGACCGCTCATCACCATTGAACTATTAAAGGATGTTTGTACCATAACCACTTTTGCGATCGACAAAACAGTCAAAATTTATGTGAGCCTTGGCCATTTACGATATCTCTTGGGAGCTCGATGTTTCGGGGTCGAGGTATCTCCTGGGAGCTTGATGTCCCCCGGACGCACTTCGATGCCTACCGTTCCGGAAAAATCGGGATGCTACGCTGCGCGAAAAATCGCAAAAACCTACGATGCCTTCCGGACGCACGGCGAAAACCCGGAAGGCATCGCTCAGGCATCGTCGAAACCCGGGGGACATCATCTGAGCACTACCCAGGAGATACCTCGCGCTAGTCGCACTACCCCCGAAACATCGTAATCGCACTACCCAAGAGACATCGTCCTATGACCAACCACCTGAGCTTAGCCCCTACCCGCTGACGAGTCAGCCGGTGGCTAATTCATTTTTCTTAACATAACACAGTTTTCTGGGAATGATAGGCAAATCCTTGACAGGATTGGCTTTCCCAGGATAAATACTATAATAATCTAAATTGAAAAATTTACAATATTTCACATGAATTCTCATAAAATTGGGCGATCGCGCCGGTTATAGAGCAGGTTAAGAGCATCGCCAAATCCAGTCACCCTCGGAGTTTAAGAAGTTTTATGACAGCACAGACAACCTCGACCGACAATGCCATCTTACGTCAGCAAGTTTTAGGCTCCCGCCGGTTCAGTAACTACTGGTGGACGACGGTAGTCTCCGCCGGAGCCGGTGGTTTCTTGCTAGCTGGACTCTCAAGCTACTTACAAGTCAACCTGCTACCGTTTAGCAATCCCGAGGAACTGATGTTTGTTCCTCAAGGCTTGGTGATGAGTCTGTATGGAATAGCGGGCTTGCTGTTGGCACTTTACCTCTGGCTAACGATCCTCTGGGATCTGGGAGGGGGTTACAATGAATTTAATCGCCAGACCGACCGGGCCATTGTGTTCCGCTGGGGATACCCGGGTAAGAATCGCCGGATAGAGATTAGCTGTCCTCTAGAAGATGTCCAAGCGATAATAGTCAAGCTCAAAGAAGGGCTTAACCCTCGGCGGGCCATTTATATACGTGTCAAGGGCAAGGCAAATATTCCCCTGACGAGGGTGGGGCAACCGCTAGCCCTGAGTACACTAGAAAATCAGGCCGCCGAGTTGGCTCGTTTTCTGGAAGTGCCCATTGAAGGTCTTTGAGGCCAGCGTCTTACCCCTGAAGGGTGGGGCTACACAAACAAAGACCGCCTACGCGGTCTCAATCCCATGTTTAGATAAGATAATTATGTATACTTGGTAACAAATAGGTGACGTCAAAATGCAGATAGAGGCAAAACGCTGGTTATCTATACTCTTAGTGATTGCTGCTTTGCTCATGGCCGGATGTATGTCGCAAGCGACAACTACATCGGCACCCGAGAGACAAGCAAGTAATCAGGAAAATAGCAATTTACCTAGGCTGTTGGGTAAGGCCACGGTAGAGATGATGGTTGAAGGTAAAGACTCGCCGATTATAATCAACCTGGATGGAACTCAGGCTCCGATCACTGCCGGTAATTTTGTCGATCTAGTCGATCGGGGGGTCTATGATGGTCTGGTGTTTCACCGGGTGGTGCGGGAACCCCAGCCGTTTGTGGTTCAGGGTGGGGATCCACAGAGCAAAGACCCCAAATTTTCACCAGAACGACTGGGAACTGGTAGTTATATAGATCCAGCGACATCTCAGCCTCGCTACATTCCTTTAGAAATTATGCCTCAAGGCTCGGAAGAACCGGTTTACTCTCAGACTTTCAAGAGCGCCAGTATTTCTGTAAAGCCAGTGCTCAAGCATACTCGCGGTGCTGTGGCAATGGCTCGTTCTCCTTATCCTGACTCGGCTTCCTCCCAGTTTTATTTTTGTTTAGCTGACTTGCCGTTCTTGGATGGTGACTATGCTGTGTTTGGATATGTTACCGAGGGGATGGATGTGGTAGACTCAATTGTCCAGGGCGATCGCATCAAGTCTGCCAGGGTAGTCCAAGGCTTAGAATACTTGAGAAAATAGACCTCGCAGCCGGGAGCATGTCAGTGGTCAGTGGTCAGTGGTCAGTGGTCAGTAGGTGCTATAACGGGACTTAGACAAAATCTAATTCCAAACCAACCTATATAAGATTCCTGGGCATTAACTACGCTGAATCAGTGCCGGAGCAATAGCTAGTAGCATCGGCTGATACTTCAGATGAGCCGTAGAGGTTAATCAGAATTCCTTCAGGAATATACTTACAAAAGTTTTCCCACAGCTTAGTATCGAGTTCTTCACCACTAGTGATCCAATACCTGAGCCGAGATAGAGTTCGCGACAAATCTAGTTCTGTTTCTAATATGACATTGAGCAAGGAAGGGACTAGCAATAAACGTGTAACGGAATGCTCCGCTAAAGCCTTCACGAAACGATCGGGTTCTTTGACCACAGCATCAGGAATAATAACTGTGGGAATCCCCTGAAGTAAAGCACCAAAAACTTCCCAAACTGAGTCAACAAAACTCAAAGAGGTTTTCTGGCAGCAAACTTCATCAGGAGCAAAGGGATAAGTTGTCCACATCCAGTGAAAACGATTGACAGCACCTTGGTGAATACCCATTACTCCCTTGGGTTTTCCTGTAGAGCCTGAAGTGTAAATCACGTAAGCTAGGTTGTCTGAAGTTATATCGCTGACCGGATTGTTGTGACTATGGGTATTAATTAATTGCCAATCTGTATCAATACAAACTATGGAGGCTGGATGTTTTTGCGGTAATGAATCTAGTAAATTCTGTTGAGTTAGTAACACCTGTACCGCACTATCACAGAGCATATAATTCAATCGTTCTTGAGGATAGTTGGGGTCAAGAGGAACATAAGCACCACCCGCTTTGAGAACCCCTAATATTGCCACCACCATTTCCAGAGAACGCTCAACGCATATACCAACTAGTGTTTCTGAGCCTACACCTAAGCTTTGCAGATAATGAGCTAACTGATTCGCTTTTTGATTCAATTTCTCGTAAGTCAACTGCTCATTTTCAAATACGACTGCTGTAGCATCTGGTGTTTTTGCTACCTGTTCTTCAAATAACTGGTGGATACATTTGTCTTGAGTATATTCATTAGCTGTTTGATTCCAATCTACTAGTAACTGCTGTCGTTCCTGTGCTGTTAAAATTGGCAGTTGAGCTAATGTTTGTTCTAAGTTTTCTGGGGTTTCGTACTGCGAGATAGCAGTTAATAAGGTCTTTAGATGACCTAACATACGTTGAATAGCATCTTCCTCAAAACGGTTACTATCGTAAATAATTCTCAGTCGCAATTCTCTAGCAGGGGTCACAATTACGGTCAGAGCGTAGTTAGTTGGTTCAAAGCTGGATAAATTGCTGATTTCTAGACCAAAATATTGCTGTTTTAAAGATATATCTAGAGGATAATTTTCAAAGACGACGATGCTCTCAAACAAAGACAATCTTTTCCTTATTTGACTCCAAGACTGAATATCTACTATTGGTCCCAATCAGTAATTTTATGATTATTACCAGGAGGTTTATTGGGTATGGCCTGATAGTCACCAGTTTGGGCTTGGCATTGTCGCCAAAGCTTGATGGTATTGCGGCTGACGCGAAACCTTTGGCTCGCGCAAAGTTTTTGGCATCCCATCCAATTCTATAGCTTCAATAACCTTCCTGCGGAAATCATAACTATAAGGTTTGGGCATATTGACTCTCCTAATTCTCTAGCACGTCTAAATCATTTGTGCAAAAACTTGTCGGGGCAATCCTCGGTGGCTTTCGCTACCCAACATGAAAGGAACAGTATCAGGGCCAGGAGAATCGTCCCGTATGGGTAGTTGCTAAGCGCGAGGTTCCGTCTCTATTTCCATTACACAACTCCGGCCCCAGTATACTATACATCCTCTAGTTGATAGTTGTCAAGATATAGGGATTTGGCTTGAAACCCGAGCGGGCGCCTTAATCGCTACCTGCCACCCACTACCCTCTAGTTGACGTCCTAACGACCTTGTCCATTGCTATAACAACTAACAACTAACAACTAACACTAGATCGACAAAACCCTGCAACCATTTCTGATTGCAGGGCTTGGCTTTTATTGATATTTGGTAGCGGGGAGCGGATTTGAACCACTGACCTTCGGGTTATGCATACCACCTACAGCTTTCGCTGCCCGGATGAACCAGTTTGTGGTCTGGACTGTCCCTTCACCCTCGGCTTTACCGTTAGGGTGCCTGCCTTCCAGTCTCTACGCCTTCTCCATTACTGGAGCTTGGTTCGGGATTACCGCACTACCGGCTTCCCCGAGTTTGACAGGTAATCGCACGGGAGTTTCCTCCTGTACCGCCCACTGCAAGATTAACTCTCAAGCGCTTAGTCAACCTTGCGGTTTGAGCCCGACGAGCTACCAGACTGCTCTACCCCGCGTCGATAAATCTACTATAACTAAAAAAAACAGATCTGGCAACCCAATTTGAACAAATTTTGTGAAAAATTTCTCAAATATACGGTCCGATCCTCTGGAAAGCCTCTCCCTGACAGAGTTTGAGAGATTCTGAGATCTGAAAAAATTTTTTTTCAGATCATCGATAATTCCCCAATCACCTCCAAGCGCTTGAAATCAGTCAATGTCATGAACTTCTCAGCCAGATTTTCCGCTACTGCCGGCGTTATCCAACCTAGCTGCTTCAGTAAATGAATCGCCACAGCATGTTTAGCCCGTTTGGATCCATCCATCACTTTAATGGCTAATCCCATGCCCTCGCCTACCCTACCAATGCACTGAACTCCTTCAGCACCAGCTTTGCTGACGAGTTCTCCTAAACTCGCCGTCATGAGTTCGCTGTCAAACTCACCAACTCCAGCTATCAGAGTCGGGTGATTTATCATCGCCCGGACAATGCGCTCCATATCCAGATTGTCACCGGAGGTCAGCTGTCCATACAAACTAGCCATTTGTCTCAGTTCCATCACATAGGTAGGGGCACCACAATCATCCCGAGCACCAATAAACTCATCAGCTGGCATCCGCAGCAGCTCTGCGACTTTGGTCAAAATCAGCTGCTGCACGGGATGAAAGCGCCACAAGTAAGTTTCCACCGGCCAGTCCCGTTGCCGACAGACAGCCAGCATCCCCGCATGTTTGCCAGAGCAATTGTGTTGCAGGGGACTTTCTTTCCCTTCTGGGATGGGACATTGAAGCATGGTGGCATCCACATCACAGCGCCACAGCACGTTAAAGGCCTGCCGCGCTTGCTCTGTTGTCCCTTTGTGAGAGCTACAAACGATCGCTAAATCTCGCTCTGTGAGGTCGTAGCGTTGCATCGTGCCTGTGGTGGTCACGGCTAGCGCTTGAAAAGGCTTCAGTGATGAACGGACGAAGGTGGCGGTTTCTTTGTCACCGGCTACGGAAAGCACGCGCCCCTTGTCGTCACAGACAACCGCTTGGACGCGATGAGTCGATTCTGTAATTCCTTCGCGCAGCAACCTGACTTCAAGTTCTGCTGCTTGAGTTCGTTTTACTCTGGTCATAACTTTGACTGTAGCATTTCCGGGACTACCGACGATCGGGCACTTTTATGTTTCAACTATATAAGCTTTGCCGTAGTGACCAAGCAACCCAAGTTATCATCTCAACTAGGAGCCATAAAGCCAGTAATCCCAAGGTTCGCACCACCCGTCGGAGAATAGGTTGGACTTGGTAGATGAATATCAGCCGGTCCTGAGCCAACATTTCTGGAGTTTTCGCCCAGGTTTGACCGTCATACCAGCCCGATTCTTCATAGAATACTGTCTCACTATTGAGGCGATCGCCGACATATTTCCATCCCAGATAAAGCCTCAGCAGTAGCAAACTCAAGCAGAAGCTAGCACCACCCGCACCACAGAGGAGGAACTGGACTGGCACCTTCGCCGGTGCAAAGCTTGCTGCTGCCACTGGTCCAGTTATCAACCAACTGATACCCCAAATTACCGCTATTTTAGTCAAATAGCCTGGCAGTTCGAGAGTTGCCCAGCCAAAAAAACAAGAGTCACTCAAGTTTTTATACTCATTAATTGGTAGCTGTTCCCATGGCACGGGGCAAGCTGAGACCGGAGGTTCTCTCATGCAGATCCTCCTCTATCAATTAGCACTACTATCAAATTCTATGCGTTCCGCATGTCCCCAAAAGGCTTCTAGGTTATAATACTCCCGTTCTGTGGGCATAAAGATGTGAGCGATCGCATCCGAGTAGTCAAGGAGTACCCAACTCCCTTCTGCTTTCCCTTCCGTTCGCACCGGATAGCGATCGAGAGTCAAAACTACCCGCTCTTCGATCGAGCGGGCGATCGCCCGCACCTGGACTTTCGAGAACCCCGTGACGATCACGAAGTAATCCGCCAGATAGGACACTTCTGACACGCCAAGGATGACAATGTCTGCTGCTTTGCGATCGTCAGCTGCCGCAGCTATTGTCTTCGCTAGTTTTAAGCTATCTTCTGAGCTTGATTCCATTTTCTTACTAGCGCTGTGTGTCCCCCCTTTTGTGCGATTAGCGCCCTGCGTCTCCTATGAAGTGCGATTAGCGCTCCGGTGGAGACGCAGCACAGGGGGACACAGCAGCAACCGGTCTATCTGGTGAGGAATTTATTTATTTTATCATAAAACCCAGATCATCGACCTTCACTTATCCGATCTAGCAATGAATTCGGCTTTTTTTCCGTCAGCGCGGCAAACACCGCCTCATACTGATGCAACGCTTGCTCGAAGGAGTAGTGGGCCATAGCATAATTTCTGCCCTGCTCGCCCAGCCTTTTAACCAGATCGCGATCGTGGTATAGTTTCTCTATTTGGTCCGCTAGGGCTTGGGGGTCTTCTGGCGCCACGACAACGCTGCCGCCACTGTTCTTGATTGCTTTTGCTGCCGTCCCCCGTACCAGCACCGATCCCACAATTGCCCGACCACTGGCCAGGAGTACCGGTATTTTGGACAGCAGATTAAAATCAGTCACCCGCTGCTTTTGCAATACTAACCCCACATCTGCCGCCCCCAGCATTTCTGGCAACTTTTCTCGCGGTTGAAACGGTAGCAGCAGGACGTTGTCAGCTTTGTGGGTAGAGCAACTGGACTGCAATCTCTCCAGGGCCGACTTTTCTCCCACGATTACAAAAGCAATTTCCCGGAGATGCTTGAGGACAGCTGCTGCCTTGATTATTGTTTCCAGGCCTTGGGTGAGGGCAATGTTGCCAGCGTAGAGCACTACAAATTTACCATCCAGTTGATTGTCCCGGCGGAATTCGTTCTCAAGATCCTGGGGCCAAGGTCGGATAAAATTGACATCCACCCAATTGGCAATAGTGACAACTTTGCTCTCGGGTACTCCTTGACTGACTAATTTGGGTTTGAACCCATCATCAATCACACTTACCCTCTGGGCTGTCCAGTAGGCAAATTTTTCTAAAGCGTCCACCGCGCGACTCAGTAGGCCACCTTTTTTCAGCAAACCTACGCGAGACCCCGCTTCCGAGACAATATCCTGAATGTTGAGTATCACCGGCACGCCACGCAACCAGCCAGATAAAGCTACCGGTACGCAAATGGGCAAGGGAGGACTGGTGGAGAAAATCACGTCCGGTCGCCAACCCTTGAATGCTAGGGGGAAGCTAGTCACCATAAAGCTGCCATCCAGTAGCAATCGATCGAGTAGGCTGGGGTTTGGGCCTTTGATTCGGACATAACTGCGCTCAATTGTGACACCGTTTCTTTCTTCCGTCAGATAAAACTTGCCCTGATATTCATCGTAAATCTGGCGCTGGGGATAGTTGGGCATACCAGTGACAACCCGTACCTGATGATCCCGTTTCACCAGACCCTCTGCCAACTCAGTCATGATAGGGGCGATGCCAATGGGCTCTGGGGATGGTAATTGTAGGAATAGATCAGAATACGCATATATTTTTGTGGGTTAGTATTTCTGGGTCTGGTCGTGACTGGCTGCCTGCTGCTGACCTAATCAAATTATCTACTACTATATTGCCCAGAACCGTGGAAATTCCTTCACTTCAGACAATCTTCATCCTGCATATTGCGATTGTCAAGATTTGGTCAAATATGACAGCCGGATGCCGGCGATATGCATATTAGGCCGCCGGTAATGTCATTATTCGGGCCTAAAACCCATTTCAAAAAAAAAATCCTCAAATTATTGCAGATGGGATTTTTTTTGTTAGAATCTCAAATATAGATAAATATCGGTAACAAATCGGAGACGATCGCCTAGTCAATAGCGCGATCGGACCGAGAAAATCAGGGCTCGTCAAGTAGACGGGAAAATCTCACAATTGATTGGCATCAGGGCATCTACCAGAAAGAGCTCAGGGGTATCCATAGGGGTATCTACCAATGCCAATGCAATATCAGGTGCAGGCACGGCAGAAGTGCCTAATTATCAGCATTACATGGCCTGTTGGGTTAAGACATCAGGCTGGAGGAGACTGTCAACTAATAACCAGCGGTGCTAATTGGGCATTTGGCAGGGACACGTGAGGGTCTGGGTGGAAACTCTGCCTCCGGATCCTCCTGTGGATGTGCCGGAACCCTCGGCTGGATTGGGTCTTTTGGCTGTGGGTGCTTTGGGTGCTGTTTATGGTCTGAAAAACAAGAAAAACAAAAGCTAACAGGTTAAATAAACCATGAGGCGGCAACTATGGACTGTTGGCGCTGTCCCTTCCCCTCAAACTCTCTGGCAGTTTGAGGGGTTAATGTTGCTAGCTGGCGTGAGCCCCCATCCACCCCTTGACCACAAAGAGAAGGCAGGTCACAGCTAGCAATCAGACAGGTACGTGGTAATATGTAAAATCACATAGGGCGTTGTACAATCACGGGATGATGGGTCTCTTTGCATAAGTCTTAAACGTATACTATAAGCCACTTTTAGTTATGTGCAAACAATGGCATCATCCCCAAAATGTGCAACGCCTCACATAGATATCAAGAAGTCGGCGTTGCACAATTACGGGATGATGGGCATAGTTGCATAAGTCTTAAACCTAGACTACAAGCCAGTTTCAGTTATGTGCAAAAAAGGGCATCATCCCCAAAATGTGCAACGCCAAGAAGTCAAGTATTTGTAACAATTGTTAAAATTAAGGGGATATGATTTCTGGTATTTACAGCCTCGAAGAACTACAACAGATTATAGCGACCTACCCGGAAAATTGGCGTCCCCTGGTGCTGACTAATGGCTGTTTCGACCTGCTGCATGTTGGACACCTGCATTATTTGTCGGTTGCTAAAGCCCTGGGCCGATCGCTCATTGTGGGCCTAAATAGCGATCGCTCCGTCCGCCAGCTGAAGCAGCACCGGCCAGGAGAACCGCCGCGCCCGATCGTCCCGGAAATGCAGCGGGCGGAACTCCTCTGCGGACTAAAACCGGTGGATGCCGCGATCGTTTTTGACACCCTGACAGCGGTATCATTAATTGAAGCACTCAAACCTGACATCTATGCTAAAGGAGGGGACTATACCATTGATACCTTACCGGAAGCACTAGCAGTTACAGCTTGCGGTTGCCGCCTGGAATTGGTCAAGGTGGAAAGTCCCACTTCTACCAGCGCTATTATTAACAAAATCTTAAATTTCAGATCAATTGAGTCGGTCAAGAATTATTAATTTTATGAGTGACCAAGCTACCAGTTTAGCATCAAATCCTGACCTAGATCGCCTGGAAACCCAGTTAAGATCTGGTAAGGCAAAGACCCAGCTGCAATCGATTCCCCAACTAGCTGACGCCGGTGCAGATGGAACGCGCCTGTTGATGGAATTTTTGCGCGATCGCCTGCCCGACAGTCAGCCGACCCCCATTGATGGTAAAGTATACCAAACTCTGCTAGCAGCGTCCGACACCCAAGTCAAGGAGTTTCTGCAAGCTGATTTTCCTACTGGAATCGTGCCCCTGGCGTCCGATCGCGACCTAGACTATACTCAGTTGCAGCAACTGCTGGCTAAACTTGACTGGCAAGCAGCCGATCGTCTGACCAACCAAAAGCTATGTGAATTAGCCGGGGCCGGGGCGGTGCAGAGAAAATGGCTGTATTTTACCGAAATAGAAAGGTTTCCCATCACTGACTTACAAACTATCAATAGTCTGTGGTTAGTCTACTCTGAAGGCAAGTTTGGTTTTTCCGTGCAGCGAGAACTTTGGCTGTCGGTGGGCAAAAACTGGGACAAACTCTGGCCCAAGATTGGCTGGAAGTCCGATAATAATTGGACTAGATATCCCCAGGAATTTACCTGGGATATCACCGCACCCAGAGGACATTTACCTTTATCTAATCAACTGCGAGGCGTGCGGGTGATAGCTTCCCTCCTGACTCACTCCGCTTGGGATACTTAGTTATTGTCGGTGCATTACCCGCGATCGCTGCGCGAAAAGTCTGTCAAGTCTTCTTTAGTAGCCGTTACATAATACTTACCCAAAGTTACCCACAACTGGACATCTTTGGAACTTACTTCCTGCGCCCTCTGGAAAGCTAAAGGTTTTTGACTAAGCGAAAGCCAATGTGAGTTGTGCCAGTATCGGGGGCTTGAGACTCCCGCGCTGCTGGTCGATAGCGACTACAATAATTCTTGGCGCAGAGGTAAGAGCCACCTTTAATTACGTGCATTGCACCTTCAGTGGGTTTTTTCGGATCGAAACTCTCAGCCCGATCGGGTCCTAGGGGGTTGAGACTGTGACTTTTGCCTGAGTGCCCCACCCGATACCAATCTGAGGTTAATTCCCAAACATTTCCCGTCATGTCATAAAGTCCATAGCCATTGGGGGGAAAGGATTCCACCGGTGCAGGACCTAAATAGCCATCCTCTTTCCTGTTGAAGAAGGGAAAGAGACCTTGCCAGGTATTGGCTTTTTTAGCCGAATAACTTTCTCCCCAACTGAACTCTTTATCTTTCAGGCCACCCCGGGCGGCATATTCCCATTGGGCTTCCGCAGGCAGAGATTTGCCCGCCCACTTGGCATAAGCAACGGCATCATCGTAGGCTATGTGAACCACGGGATGGTTATCTTTGCCGACGATGCTGCTGTCTGGACCATAGGGATGTTGCCAGTTGGCACCGACCACCCAATGCCACCAGCTTAAATAAGCAATCTGTTGTATCCCTTCGTCGGGGGGCTGAAAGACGATGGAACCGGGTTGCAGTTGCTCGTCGGTTAGATCGGGAAATTCGGCTTTCGGCAGGGGGCGTTCGGCAATGGTTTTGTAGCCCGTAGCTTCCACAAATTGCCGGAATTCTGCGTTGGTGACTTCGTGGCGATCGATACAAAAACTATCCACCGTCACATCTCCCGCAGAACTTTCGGAGGGATAGTGAGTATCAGACCCGATGGTAAAAGTCCCTCCCGGAATGAAGACCATGCCTTCGGGACAAGAGGGATCTGAGGAGGCAGATTCGATCGGTGCCGCATTCCCAGGGGTAGAGAAACCCAGAAATAGCGATACCGCCAGATAAATCAGGGTAAATTTATGGATTAAATGGGAAACCAAAGTCACGATCCTCAATAGTTTTTGTAGTTTCAGGGGAAGTCTAAATGGTCTTCTTGCTGCTGGCATATAATAGCTACATATTCAAACCTTTGGCGATTGAAAAACTACGATAAAATTATCAACCTGAGTATCATGTAGTTTGAATATTATTCTGAATCTTATGGGTTGTTAACGTCTAATACAAAATTAATGCCAGTTCCTTGTACAAACCAGAATCGATTCTCGGCTAATTTTTGTGCGATCGGATGCCGTTGCTATACCAAGCTTCGACATCCGATTTCTAATGGCTAGCTGTCTAACTCAAGCTTGACTTGTTGAATAACCTCCTGAATGATTCTGTCCCAAAATCCTTCCTGAGTTATTAATCCTTCCTGACTCATTTCTTCGTCAGATTCGTCCGACGCAGGAGACAGATCGATCGTCACCTTCTCAATGGTGCCGCCTGTAAACTCAAAGGGCGGGTCGTAATCCTTATCGTTGCTAGTGGGAGACATCAAATCCATACCCACATCCTGGGTCTCGATCCCGAAACGCGCCGGAACGGTTTTCTCAATGTGCGTTGACACTGGATCCCCCCCATTGACAGACAGGGTCGCCTTGCCGCCACAGCCAATTCCAGCGGAGCAGTCATTGCCGTCGTAGTCAAAGGTAAACTTGACCTCCACCTTACCATCCCCCAGCGGCTCCGGGGAAGTAAGAACAGTTCGGTCAGTGTCGAAGTAGTTATATTCGTAGACTACCTTGTGGTCGGTATTGACATAGAGCGTATAGCCCCCGGTGATGGCCCCATTGGCCAGAATCACGCCCTGAACCTTATCTGGCTCGATCTTTGTCAGGTCTGCGGTAATCGTATGGGAAACGTTTTTGGTGTTGGGCGCAGAGCTTTCTGGCAGCCGCCCCGCTCTGAAACGCGATCGTCAAGAGGATAAACGTTATATTTGTTGGCTTCGATCTCAAAACGTTTCTGCATTTCCTCTAGCTTCTCTGGGAAGTATCCAGACAGATCGTCATTCTGGGTAAAGTCCTCCTCTATATTGAACAGTTCCCAGGGGTCATCGTAGAACGGTTCGGTGCCAGTTCCTATCCAGGGGTCCCGATGGAAAGCGGAGGCCATCCAACCATCATTGTAAACGCCACGATTGCCGAACATTGCAAAATACTGGGTGTCCCGTTTGGCCAATGCCTCTGACCCATTGTGCTCGAAGGTATCGGCAAAGCTGGCCCCTTCGAGGGGATCCTGGGGGATGCCATTGAATACATCGGGGGCTTCAATGCCCGTGACCTCCAGCAGGGTTGGGGTAACATCAATTACATGGAGGAACTGCGATCGCATATCCTCCTTCCGGTCGCCCTTTGCCTTGATATGAGCAGGCCAGGAAATGACCATGGGATTGCGGGTGCCGCCAAAGTAAGAGGCGATCTTTTTAGTCCAGCGGAAAAGACTATCCAGGGCCCATGCCCAGCCCACCGCATAGTGGGGAGAGGTTGTGCGACTGCCCCAGCTGTCTTTGCAATCTAGGTTTTGGTTCTTGAATATTGCCAGTGGCAGCGGAGTGGTGGTTGCGACCGGTAAGTAAAGCGGCCCGGGTGGGGGCACAGAGGGAGGTGGTGTGGAAGCGGTTGTAGCTCAAGCCCTCCTTCACCAGTTTGTTCAGGGTGGGGGTGTGTATCGGCCCCCCAAAGGCTGAGGATGCGCCAAAACCAACGTCATCCAGCATCACCAGCATGATATTGGGTGCGCCCTCAGGGGGTTGCGGCCCGACCATGATATTGAAATCTGCTTTCGAGCGCTTGTAGCTTTTTCTGATGGTGCCGGTAAATTCCGGATCCGGGAGGGGCAGCCTGTCTCCGTCGGCCATCGCGAACGGGGCGCCTGTCCCTAAGAACAGGGAGGCGGCGATCGCCACGACCACCACCAGCCGCCAAATACGATTCAAACTCATTATCTGAAACCTCATAATCTGTTTGCGGTCAAGATTTCGGGTTATTTGCAATCATCTGACTCTACCGTTTGAGCCAGGAATCATCCCATGCACGCTGCGCTACGGTTTTTTGCAGGTAACCGCTAGATCTGGCCATTTATTGACTACGTCAATAGTATGACTTGACCTCAGTCCATAGTAGGATATCAGGATTCATAAAGTAAAGTTTTTAAAAAAACTTTACTAATTCAATTTCAAGTGCGATATCCGCAGCCACCGGTGGTGTGGAAGCAGGCAGTCAAGCCAGATCGAATTCATTACCATTTTTGGTACAGTAGGATGCCGAAGCGATACAAAACTCCGACATCCTAATCTCTAATGGCTAGCTAAGTAACTTTTGAGTTACTTAGCGAGTAACCCCCTGAATGATTCTGTCCCAAAAATCAGAATTACTCAGATCTTCGGAAGCTTGAGGGGAATCCAGGGTATCATCCGAACTATCCAGAGTGATGGTAAGTTGCTTCAGGTTGCCCGTAAACTTAAACGGCATGTCGTCAGCATAGTCTTCGACAATTGGTGTTCCCGTGTCGAAGCCAACCACAAAGTTCTCGTCCTGAGTCATGCGGTAGGGAATGCTGTTCTCCACTCGTCCCGAACCAAGGGACTTGCCGTCAGCATAGAGGTCACGGTTGCACCCGCCCCGAACGTATTAGGATCGTCACTCTTGTAGACTGCCTTCAGAGTCACATGGGTAGGCAAAGTCACAATTGGCCCAGGGATAGTGAACGCAATCTCATACCGATCTAGCCCCACCCAATTGTAGTGGTAGACCAATTTGCCATCCTTAACAAACAGACCGAAGCCGCCAAAGCGCCCCCCTTCAGTCACCAGCATTCCTTCATCGTCGGCATCAATTGTCACTTCCGCAATAATCGCATGATCGACATTCTTGAGGTCGGGAGTTGCACCCTCTGGTGCTTGAAAGCCCGCAGTATAGCCAATATTTTTGTTCTGGAGTCGGACATGATGGGTACTATCATAGACTTTGAAGATTATATGGATGCGAATGCGCTAGCAGGAGGTTCTCAGGGCCTCGATACCTGGATTAACTTTGAAGGGGAAACCCTGGCTACCCTGCAGGGGATTTCAAAGATTTACGTGAGCGATCAGAATAGCACTCCTCTCCTACCGACCTAGAGCTCAGCACCGCAGCATTGCAGGGGACGAATTGTGGCCGTCAAATCTTGCGGTTCCCGCAGCTCGGCCCCCCTAATTTACTACCTGGGCCGCCTCTTATCGTAAAATAATTGCTACATAGGTATCCGAGATAATCTCACCATCTCGGAAAGCCGTATCCCCCCGATACACGGGGTTAGTCAGCCACCGCCGTCCTGTAGAAACCGATATCTTCTTGCCATATCTCTTCTCCAAATAGCGCACCGCACCTCGCAAAGAACCATACAGCAGAAATTGTGCAAAAAAATCCTTCACTACTGGCGCCGCCGCCCGATCGATCGCATAGCTATTTTTACCCCGCTTGTATCCGTAGGGTACTTTACCCGGTGGCGGTTTACCTTGCAGGCGTTTGCGGGCATGTCCTTGACGAATGCGGCGACTGCGCTGGTAATATTGTATTTCCCGTAGCAGTTGCAGGACATCTTTGCGGTTAACTTCTGACTCTGTGGTAATAATATTAATGCCGAGAGATTCTAGTTCCTCTAGATGTGAATTTACTTCCTCCACCGAGTCCCCCAATTCTTCCCAGCGTCGAATTAACAGATAAGTCGCGGGTGTCGTCCGACAGTCACTCAACATTTGTTGCAACTGTTGACGCCCGCCCGCATCTCTATAGACCCGATCGACCTCCCAACCCCAAACCCCAGGGTCCAGGGGCGGTTCTAACAGAGGGTCGCAGTAGGAATAGGCAATAATTTTCATATGTGAAAGGTCAGAGGTTATTGGTAAGCTAGCAAGAGTTCGACGTCGGGAATCTCGGTTTTTACATAAGGGGGGTTTTCTAATTGCTTGGAAACCCGCAAATCTAAGACCTCTTGGGGGATGCTGCCAGTCAGTTGGTTATCGTTCAGCAAGAGAAGTCGCAAATTGGAAAGATTCCCTAACTCCGTCGGGATGCTGCCAGTCAGTTGGTTGGAGTCCAGCCAGAGAAACTCCAAATTAGAAAGATTCCCTAACTCCGTCGGGATGCTGCCAGTCAGTTGGTTGGAGTCCAGCCAGAGAAACTCCAAATTGGAAAGATTCCCTAACTCCGTCGGGATGCTGCCAGTCAGTTGGTTGCCGTCCAGCCGGAGAGACTCCAAATTGGAAAGATTCCCTAACTCCGTCGGGATGCTGCCAGTCAGTTGGTTGGAGTCCAGCCGGAGAAACTCCAAATTGGAAAGATTCCCTAACTCCGTCGGGATGCTGCCAGTCAGTTGGTTGAAGTTTAGGATGAGCCTTATCACCCTGTCGTTAGCTACCGTCACCCCACGCCAACCATTAACAATAGAAGCTTCGGGGGGAGTTTGGCTGTTGAAATTCCAGCTAGCCCAGCCTGTATTGTTCCTCCAAGAAGCCCCATTGGTGCTTTGATAGAGAGCCCTTAAGACCTGATACTCCTGCTGGGGGGGATCAATATGCCCCCATAGGCCATCTGAGCTTCTGCGGACAATGCTAAGGGAGTTTTCATCCCCGGAGTTCGCCACTCCAACTTCCAATTTCCGCCCCGGGCTGCTGCCCCTGTCCGGGTAGTAGAGGCGGCGAGGGATGCCCCGGTTAGGGCCTGTAGCTTAGTCATCAACTCCTCTCCTGCATCTCCGGCGGCGACGTTACAGCCGTAGAGTAGGAGTTGTTTTACCTTCCACTTCTGCAGGGTAGAGGCGTAATCTCCTAGAGTATCTAAACTCAGTTGGGAGTTTCCCAGATACAGACAGCCAGGGCTGCCGTGGGAGAGTAGGTGCAGAACCTCGGTTTCTCGATGCTGTCGGAGAAGTTCGCCGATCTGTTTGATGCCATCGGACCGAAGGTCTAAGAGGAAAGATTTGGCCCCAGGCCGGATGCCGTCTATAAGCTGCTGGTAGTTTTCTAGGGAGGCATCCACTACTACCATGGTGTTGGCATTGGTATTATGCTTCATTTTTGGTTCTGAATTCATTTTTCTGTCGAGGTGCTAGTTCGCATTGCTGGGCTTCAAGACGTTTCAAAACCCGTTCGTCAGCATCAGAAGCTTTGTCTGCGAGTAACGCATCAGCCTTAATATTATCAAGTAACACATCAGCCCCTTCCAAATCGCTCGGGTAAGTCCCGCCAAGGTATCCCAGCTCTATATCGATACAAGACAGCATAGACAAATAAGCGGTTATCCTTAGCTGTCCCCCCCACATAACCCTCCCAACCTGGCAATAGGTCCCTGATTCTCTCCCACTGGTCATCTCTTAAAGCATAGCGACGCATTTCTCAAATTCTCCTGCTCTAACCTTTACCCTCTTATATCACACCAATATATCCTGGTTGTCAACTCAATCATCTTGTTATATATTTTTGGTGGGACCCATATCGTTAATCTAACTGATGACACACCCGTTAGTGGTGCGTCAAATTATGTATCTCTTGGTGTCAAATGTGATAGAATAGGCTCCAAAAGCAAGTCTGGTCCGTCTGCATGCTTCTCAGAAAAAAAATGCCCTCAATATTGCGGTTTGGGTTAATCGGCATGGTGTTGGTTTTGCCGATGAAGAACTTGACCCCTATCAAAAGACTGAGTCCCCAGGGAGTATCGAGGACACAAAGCGTCGGGAGTTGAATGCACTGCCAGTTAGTTCTCAAACAGGTGAACAGGTGGATATATCTGCTGAAGCGGCGCCCGAGAAATATCTTGACCACAGCAGCTTGACATCTGATGGACAGAGTGCTGAATTAGATAATGGTATTAGGGCCCCAGAACCAGAGGATTTAGAAAAGTCTCAAGTTAGTGGTGCTAGTGAGAGTCTGAAGATATTGCTGTGCCGCACCTTGGCGCAGATCCATGGCCGGCAGTTCTCGATTCAAGGAAATGAGTCCTCGGGCTATCGATATGTGGTAAGCTTGCCCAAGATGACTAAAGAGGAGGGAAAATGAGACTGTGGCAGAACGTGACTCTGTCCGAACTGCAACTGGATCGGTGGCACTATGGCAGCTATTTGTATCGGTTGGTGGGTGCGATCGAGGCTTGGCGTCAGGGTAGTTGCTTGATGCAGTGGGCGGATCTGATTGGGATTGAGTTAGTGAGTTTGATCTTGGCACTGGCACCTTTTGTGCCCAATTCCTCGATCGGCCTGCTGTTGATTGCTAGTGGCGGTTTTTGGGTGCTGCTGACTCTATCCGATCCTCCCCAGGGGCGGACATTCTCTCCTATTCATTTGCTGGTTTTGCTTTACTGGGCGATCGCCACTATTGCCATGGCTTTATCACCTGTAAAGGCCGCCGCTTTTACGGGTTGGGTGAAACTTACCCTCTATTTGCTGCTGTTTGCTCTAGGGGCGCGGTTGTTCCGATCGCCCCGTCTCCGTTCTTGGTTGATCGGGCTTTACTTACATGTTGCCCTAATTGTCAGTGTATACGGTTTGCGGCAATGGTTTTTCGGTGCCGATGCGCTGGCGACTTGGACCGATCCGACCTCAGCTTCTGCTAATACTACCAGGGTTTACAGTTACCTGGGCAATCCTAATTTGCTAGCTGGCTATCTGCTGCCTGCTGTCATCTTTAGTCTAGCAGCTATAGGACTCTGGCGCGGCCCTATGCGTAAGGCTTTGGCCCTGACCATATTTATTTGCACCTCCCTCTGTCTAGTATTTACCTTCAGTCGCGGCGGTTGGATTGGTTTTGTGGTCGCTATTACTGCTTTGGGACTATTCCTAGTTTACTGGTTCAGTATCAAGATGCCTCCTGTTTGGCGCAAGTTGTCCCTGCCGATCGCCCTAGGGACTTTGGCGGGGTTATTCATTTTTACCGTCTTGTTTGTGGCACCCGTGCGCGATCGGGTCTTGAGTATCTTTGCAGGTCGCAACGACAGCAGTAATAATTTTCGGCTGAATGTTTGGGCGGCGGCGATCGATATGATTAAAGCCCGTCCCTTCCTGGGTATTGGTCCTGGCAATGATGCTTTTAATAAGATCTATCCCCTGTTCCAACGTCCTCGCTATACCGCCTTGAGTGCCTATTCCGTCTTGCTAGAAATAGCAGTAGAAATCGGTTTAATTGGTTTAACTGCCTTCTTGTGGCTCCTAGTTGTTACCTTTAACCAGGGTTGGATACAATTGCAGCGTCTGAGACAGTTGGGAAGTCGCCAGGGATTTTGGTTGATGGGGGCGATCGCCACTATACTAGGTATGATGGCTCACGGCGCAGTCGATACTATCTGGTATCGCCCCCAAATCAATACTCTCTGGTGGCTGACCGTGGCCACGATCGCCAGTTATTATCTGCCACCACCGCAGACAGATGACAACTAAACCTTTAGTTTATCCCTTACAATTCAACATCCATGAGGGGATAGATAGCACCCTGATGATTTTGCAACATCGATTGAAAACCAATAATAAACGTCCTCAGATTAAAGTGGTTAAAGAATATGGTGATATCCCGCCAGGCTCCTGCTATCCTAGACAACTAAACCAAGTGTTTATAAATATCCTTGCTAATGCTATTGATGCTCTTGATGAAGCAAATCGTTCTGTTGAAGAACTAGAGAGTCGGTGCAGTAGAACCATACCCTCGTTACCGTCGGGGTCTCCCTGGGAATGCTCAGTCACGAGGCAGCTGCCTCCTGTGAATGAGAAAAGCTGCCTCAGTTCACAAGAGGCAGAGCCTCAGACTGCTCGTTCCCAGGGAGACCCTAGGAACGAGGAACGAGGAAAAATTGAGATGCACCCTTCCCAATTTTGAATTTTGAATTTTGAATTGCTTAATAATTTTTCATCGCCCGTTCCATCTGGCGTTTATCATCCCGCTGTTTGATATCTTCGCGCTTATCATGCAGTTTCTTTCCCTTGCCTAAACCGATACTAATTTTCACCCAGCTATCTTTCAGATACATTTTCAAAGGCACCAAGGTTAAGCCTTTTTGTTCCACTTTTCCAATCAGCTTGCGGATTTCTTCCCGATGCAAGAGCAATTTCCGAGTCCGGCGGGGGTCGTGATTAAAATACTGACTCGTGGTATGGTGGGGCGAGATATGCACGTTCAGCAACCAGGCTTCACCATCCCGAATCAAGGCATATCCATCCCGGAGGTTAACCTTTCCTTCCCGAATTGACTTCACCTCTGTTCCCTTCAATTCAATCCCAGCTTCGTAAGTATCCAGAATTTCGTACAAATAACGAGCTTGCCGATTATCACTTACAACCTTGTAACCTTTACTTTCTTTAGACATCTTACTCTTTTCTCCTAAATATTTCTCAGAATCTACGATTATTCGGCAATCAAGCACCACTCGTAAAGTTCATATTTGACGCAGCCATTTTTGATTAGCGGGTCTTCAGAAACAATTGCTTCTGCTTTATCCCGTGAAGCGGCATCAAATAGTAACATCCCGCCTCCCCGCCGCTTCCAATAGCCGCTACGGGCCTTGTGTCCTTTAGCGATCGGGTCTTGGACATAGGCTTTGTGAGCAGGCACGTATTTATCAAAGGTGGCTTTGTCCACGATACCTGCTTCGATTTTGGCAAACCAGGGCATTTGCTTGCTTCCCTCAATCTTCTAGTTTAATTTCGCTGCTACTCCTAAATATCCTATACTACTTAATGTAGTATAAAGCCAAAACCTAGGAGATGGTGGATAGACCTATGGACAAATCAGAACAGCGATTCTTTGTTGCTCTCCTACCACCCCAGTCCATCCAGGATGAGGTAAACCAGATTAAGCAGTATTTTGCCGATTGCTACGCCAGTTGCAAAGCCTTCAATTCGCCGCCACACGTTACCCTGCAACCGCCCTTTAAGTGGTTAACTGACAATCTTGAGGTGCTGCAAGACTGCTTGAGGGCTTTTGCAGCCTGCCGCCCGCCAGTGCCAGTAACTCTGGAGGGGTTTGGCGCGTTTAAGTCCAAAGTCATCTATGTTAACGTGCTCAAAACGCTGGAACTGATGAGGTTGCAGAAACAGTTAATCGCTCACACCGAAGCATCTTTAGCAATTGTAGACCCAATGGCCAAGAGTCGCCCCTTCGCGCCTCACATGACTGTAGCCTTTCGAGATTTGACACGGCAAAATTTCAAAGCGGCCTGGCCCGAATTCGAGCACCGACAGCTACAGTTTCAGTTTACACCCCCTAACCTGACGCTGCTGATTCACGATAGCAACCGCTGGCATGTCTGTGCTGAGTTTCCCTTCCAGAGTTGATGGGCGATCGCTCATCAACTCTGGTTAGGGCAAGAAACCCGGTTTCTGCGATATCCTCTGGTCTTTACCCAGGGTTGAAAGTCCAAACCCGGTTTCTAGACCCTGGGGTAGGCGATCGCCCGCCCGTGGGTCTATGGGCCCGGTGATGCTATTGCGAAAGTCTCATGCTTCTTGAAAATAGGAGAAGAGAGAACTCCGTTCTGCCCTTGCACTCCCAACTCCCAACAGGCTGGCACAGTCCTGCAATGTGTGCTCTAGTTTGAAGATAACCCAACAAGAGAGAGAGGATAGTAGCCATGGCATCACTACTCGGGCCCAAAAGGAATGAGGATTTAATAAGGTGTCAAAATCGTCTGAAATGCTCTTGCTGACAATACTTTATGGCTTCTCAGATGAGCATCTTGTTTAATCGGAGTTCCTAAGATAGTAGTAGTGACTCAGTTACAGAGCGAACCAGAACAGAGCGAGCAACAGCTAAACTCAAACAGTCTCAGATCATCTGTTGAAGATGCCTAGCGCGTGACAGAACAGCAAAAGCTACTGAGACAGGATTTGACCAGCAAGCTTAACATTCTGTTTGTCGCCAATAAGTAGTCAGACAAAATTAATTAGATAGTTCTCCCCAAATTATTTGAGGATTTTTTCAACGGAGGCAACTAAAGTTTTCCAGCAAGAATAAGCATCGATTTCAAGCCATTCGTATTTAATAAACCGCCACAAAATTTCAATCAAATTCAAATGAGGGGAATAAGTAGGCAGGAGAAAGAGTGTAATATTGCGTTCTTGCCATTCTTCAATTTGATCTTGAATAGCATCACTGGTATGAATAGGCGATGTCACTTGACACGCATTTCTAAGATAGAATCTCATGGGTGTCAAGTGACATCGATGCTTGGTCTGCAACAATTACTGTTGGTTTTTCCATTTTGGTGGGAAAAAACGCATCAATACAAGCAATAACTACATCGGCATTAATATTTTGAGTAGATACACAAGCTTCTAAGTAATTGTGCCGATTCACGATTCCCAATACATTCAATGCTAAAGTCGGTTAAAACCGACTAAGAGGATAATGTTTATAAATTGTATCATTCCCTGGAACAGGAGGCAGAGCCTCCAGCAGTCATTCCCAGGTAGAACCTGGGAATGAGGCAAATTAGGGAAAAAAGATGGTATTTACGAAGATCGGGCATCTCCTCAGGCGATCGCACCTGGAGAAGCCAAAAAGAGCGATCGGGGGTAGTGCAGAGCCAGTCATCAGGGGGATCTTGTGAGAGAATGAAGAGGTAAAAGGGAATTGGAGATCTGGTTGTAGCAATAACATTTTCTCAAAGGTAGCTACAAATTTGAAGCATTATCCTATTAGTCGGTTGAAACCGACTTGAGCTATTAGCCGGGGGTTTGAAGATACTGTGGGCTAATTAACTGGGGGGTGTAACCCCCCAAAACACTCCCACCCCCACCAAGAGAGGAATTTCTCCCCACTCCCCACTCCCCACTCCCTACTCCAGATCGTCGAAATCTCGTAATTAGCCCACAGTATCTTTGAACCCCCGGCGGGCTAACAACGAAGAGAAGGAATTACTGAGCTATATGGAAATGCGATCGGGAGTTACCACATATACTTTATTCATCTACTTGCCAGGGGTCTTTAGTCAAGTCTTCATCCAGAATGCGCTTGGGACGGACGACCAGCAGCACCCTTCCCAGCAGGGGAATATCCGGGGCAGTTTCTAACCACTGAATTTCCAGTCGATCGCCCATTTCCGCGAGGAAGTAGCTGTCGGCATCCCACTGACGCTGCGATCGGTCTACAATAATCAGGACAGCTTCAGGTGGATCGGGAACTGGATTAGGCAGTTGGTCGCTAGTACCGAGAATAGCCACTGGATCTTCGGCACTGCGCACAACTTGCCATCCAGGTACTGGTACCCAAGCCCCCTGACTAGCAAACTTCACCATTCCGAAAGGTTCCGTCTCGTCAGTAATGGGGACCGCTTGCAAGTCAGCGGTACTCAGAGGTAGTTCCCCCACAACCGGGATAACGCGGGGCAATTCTTCTGCTGATTCCAAGCGATAGACTGGTAAAATCGGGGCAGGACGCTTGGGGACGACAGTAAAATCCGTTAGTAGCTGCTCGATCGCCTCTCGGGCCCCCGGAGTTTGGGCAAATTTCAACCCCTTAGCAATTAAACGCGATCGATCTTGCAGATTGTTATGCTGGCGGGCAGTTTTCCAGCACTGGTAGGCAATAGCATCCCCCGGTTGACGAGAAAACCCTTCTGGTAGCATCCGCATCCGGGACAGCTCCTTCATGGCCTTAGCCAGATCGTGGGCCTCATCCGCATCCAGGTTTTGGGCCACCACGAATTCCGCAGCAGCGGCCCGTTCAGCGGTGGCCAGGATGCGAAACTCATACAGGCGATCGCTGCCTTTTTGCTGGAAATATTGTAGAACCGGTTCTGGAACGGCCTCATTCAGGATACTGGTGTAAACCTGGGAGGCCACGACGATCTGATTTTGTTGGACGGCCTCAATACCAGTTTCTTCGAAGATTTGCTCCAGTTTATAGCCAGCTTTTTGCAGGTGGGCGATCGCCTGTCCCCATTCCACCCAGGAACCTTCCTTACGCCGGAGCTTTTGCAGCATATCTCGTGCAGTGTCAGTCATTTGATATCGTCCTCCGATCTGTTGTCAAAAAACAATAAAGGGCCGAAAGCCGCTCCCAGAGGGATTTTATTCTCACGCCCCTTACCTTGTGGGGGAAGTCGGAAAAAAAATTTTTCTCTAGGACTTGACAAACTGGAAGTAGATAAGTCATTATAGTAAAAGCGAGTGTGGGGCTATAGCTCAGTTGGTAGAGCACCTCAATGGCATTGAGGGGGCCAGCGGTTCGAGTCCGCTTAGCTCCATTGCCCATCCCCTGTTCCAGGCTCAGTCCTGGCTGATGGAAACCCAGTCCGCTTCGCGGGCTTACAGAGCGATCGCCAAGAGCTTCGGGCAAAAGTCTCTCATCCCCAAGGCGATCGTTTTTTTGTCTGAAAAACCTGTCCGATCGTAGGTTGGGTTGACCCACGAAACCCAACCGATACATCTGGTGCATGGCAGTGAGTAAGAGGGAAAAGGATATTGACAAGAAGCAGAGCTTGGGATCGAATAGTGTAAGCTGTCGCGCATCGCTCACTGCATATTCGGGCTTAGAATAAAATCGTGGCAACCCTCGACCCATAAGCGTTTCAGCCACCCAGCCTGCCCCATTTTTGACTATGTAATTTAAATGCATCACAGCTTATGACAAAACCAATCAAGGAGTCCAACAAATATGACACCATCACCATCACCGCCTTCTAACGGTGGGAATACCTCCCCAAAAAAGGTCGTCGGCGCTGTAGTAGGAGTAGTTGGATTTATAGCTGCTGTAGTGACCTGTTTACCAGTGATTCCCATCCTCAACAGAAGTTATTGTAAGGTTGCAGCCTACTCTCCGCTACTAGGAAGGAAGTATTGCTGGGAAAAATACATTAACAAAAAATCCCTGGGCAAACATAATGACGAAGTATATAGTCTCGCTTTCAGTCGGGATGGCAAGATTTTAGTTAGTGGTAGTTCAGATGGCACGATCAAACTTTGGGATTGGTCAAGAAAAAAAGAGAAATATAACTGGACAGATCATAACAGGGTCGTCTGGGAAATGGCTTTTAGCTCTGATGGTAAGATTTTAGTTAGTGCCAGCGGCGATGGCACAATTAAATTTTGGGATGCAAAAAAGCTGGAAACGGAGGAACGCTATACGGAGGAACACTATCTTGGAGAACTGAATCATGAGGGTAGCGTCATGTCTGTCGCCTTTCTTCCCAAGGGCTGCTCGCAACGTCAGATTTTAGCTAGCGCTGGTGAGAGTGGCATTATCGAACTGTGGGATGCAGAAACAAGACAGCGGATTAAAACTTTGCCAGGACATAAGAAGGAGGCATCCCGCCTCCTTTCTCGGGTCTGGTCTGTTGCATTTAGCCCAGATTGCAAGACTTTAGCTAGTGGCGGGCATGATTCAAGTGTCAAGATCTGGAATTGGCAAGCAGGAACGCAAAAATATGTATTAGATCCGAGAGACAACGGTCCCGTTTGTATGGTTGCATTTAGCCCAGATGGCAAGACCTTAGTTAGTAACGGTTGCCACGACAAGGCTATGTATGTCTTTGATGTAAACAATTATAATAAGAATATATCAAACCCAGAACCCAGTAGAATGGTTCACTATTGCCAGGCTAACTCGGATAATAATGACAGGTGCGAAGAATATTCTTGCTTGGATGAGACAAATGAAGAGAAGAAGATTTGTGGAGTATACGCGATCGCGATTTCCAAAGATGGCATTTTAGCTAGTGGTGGTTATGACTCTAATATCAGAATTTGGAATTTGAGGGACGAAAAGGAAATCGAGACTTATAAAGAAGCCCATCAAGGTACAGTTAGAAGCTTGATTTTTAGTCCCGATGGCAAGAGTTTAGTCAGTGGCGGTGGCAACCCTCACAATCCCGGATTTCAAGACACCTTTATTGAAATTTGGCAACCTTATTAGGGCAACAATAATTCGATCTTCGTAGGTTGGGTTGACGTGAGTCAACCCAACCAGCGATGGTCCTCACAACATCTGGATGGTTGGGTTTCGTGCCTCTACCCAACCTACTACTATCTCGGTTGGGTTTCGTGCCTCTACCCAACCTACTACTAATACCATTTTTTTAAAGGTATGATAAACTTGAGTAGGCACAGAGGCCAAGGAGGCGGGAGCCTCCGAATACCGTTCCCAGGTTCTACCTGGGAACGAGAGAAATGGTATTAGTCGGTTTTAACTCATATCTTGCACCATTTTAAACTAGAGGCGGAGCCTCGATAACTCGTTCGGTGTCTGAGACTGAGAACGAGGGGAAAATACCTGTTAAATAAGGCTTTCAGTCGGTTTTCAACCGACTTGAGCTATTAGCCGTGGGTTAAACCCACGGCGGGCCGTGAGACCAATTGAGAATGGTGCAAGATGTCAGTTTTAACCGACTTTAGCTATTAGACGGCGCTATCCCCCGGGTAGTGCGGTTACGATGTCTCGGGGGTAGTGCACGCGTCCCCCTCTGGGGGGACATCGAGCTCCCGGGGGATAGCGTGGGTTTGCAACCCCCGGCGGGCTGATAGCGAAGTGAAAGATTAACAATTAGCCATTAACCATTAACAATTCACCCATCCTGAGACAAAAACTCAACTTTGGGAATGAGGGGGTCAACAACCAGGTCAACGCCAGTAAAATCCCAACGTTTCAGCAGATTTTTTAACTGAGTTTCCGGAACTGCCTCCACAGCAAAGCGCGAGGCCATATCTGCCCCATGAGTATTGATAAAGCTGCGGGCCTCGAAGTCCTCACGAAACATCAGCAAATAGCCCGATCCCGAACTTTCATCTGGATGAGCTGCCAGATATTTACCATCTTGTTGCGAACGGAGTATATAATGAACTTGAAAAGACATAATGATTATTTGAGGTCTTCTAGCTTAATTCTCGGATCGACAACTTTCAGCAGTAAATCTGCCAAGAGATTGCCGACAATTAACATTACAGCCCCCATCATCAGGCTGGCCATCACCAGATAGAGGTCTTGAGCAGTTACCGCCTGCAAGATCAGACGCCCCAAACCCGGCCAGTTAAAGAAAGTTTCCGCAATGAAAGCACCACTCAACAAGCTAGCAAATTCAAAACCCAGCAGGGTAATCAGGGGATTAACAGCATTGCGGAGTGCATGCACGTAGAGTACCCGGTTTTCTGGCAATCCCTTAGCACGGGCCGTGCGAATATAGTCTTGGCGCAAAACATCCAACAACTGTCCGCGAGTCAGGCGCTGCAAACCAGCAAAACTGGTGATACTCAAGGCCAAGGTAGGTAAGAACATATGCCAACCGATATCTAATACTTTCCCAAACCAGGATAAGTCAGCGTGGTCGATGCTCGTCATCCCACCCACTGGGAACAGAGGCGAAAGATTCTGGGCTAAAAACAGCAGCAACAGCGCCGTGATGAAACTGGGAAAACCTTGACCCGTGTAGCTGATGACTCGCAAAAATTGGTCAATTTTGTTATTTTGGTTAATAGCTCCTACTATCCCCAGAGGAATCGCGATCGCCCAGGTAACCGCCAAAGAAGCGATCGCCAGGAGCAGGGTATTGGGGATCCGTTCCCACAGCAGAGAGGCCACCGATCGCTGATAAACGAAACTGGTGCCAAAATCTCCAGCAGTAACAATTCGCAATAGCCAGTGTCCATATTGTACAATTGCCGGTTTATCCAAGCCAAACTGTTGTCGAATTTCCTCAATTCTTTCTGGCGAAATCTGAGGATTTTGTCGCAACGTATCCAGATAATCTCCAGGGGCCAGCTGAATAATGAAAAAACTCAACGCCGATGCCAACAACAGGGTCAACAGCGCCTGCAACAACCTTTTTATTACATAGAGAAAGGTTTCATTGGTCATAATCTATCGTTCATGTTTGATAGTTCATTTCTTGCTTCACCCTAACCCTAACTTCTTCCTCACATCCTCACTACTCACAACTTTACCAGCTTTTTGCTGTTTTCTAGAGTGCTCGATAATCTCCAAAAACCGACTATTGTTACTTAAAGAAACCGTTTCAATATCTGCGATCGCCACCCAAACAGCTACCGGTCGATCTAGAAATGCTGCGATCTCAGGTTCTCTTCCCAAACTGCGAACATAATCGGCTGGCTGCACAATTTGACTGTTATCGCTGCCAAGATTTTTTTATTAATGTTAGCGAATCTATATTTTTTTCTAAAGGAAAATTTTCTAAGTCCGCAATTGGTGTTAGCACAGCTACAGGAGTTCCCTTAATATTAACAAGCAAGGGAGCTTTCCCTAAAGCTTGAATATATTTACCCAATGATTCAGTTGCTTGTGCAAGTTCTACTGATTTCATAGTTCAATTTCCTCCTTCCAGATCCGATACGCAGTGCGCGACGTAGGAGCGCTACTTGGTTGCGATTCTTGACTCCAACTGCTTGAATGTAGACTACAGAAACTGTGTTTTATTCTACATCGTAATCCACCCGTAAATTCCCTATCCGCAGTTCCAAACTTGCCGAAATGTTAGGTTTCATTTGCGATTCCTGGTTTATACTATGGGTTCATATTTGAGTTGTTCATCTACAGTGTCTAACACAGTCCTTTGTTCACGAGTTGTTAGGCTTTTTAGATGCTCAATAGCAGCATCAGTGTATTAAATTTGATAACTCAATCATCCTCCTACGCCACTATTGCCTATATTTTTGATTTTATTACTTTTCGACCTCAGCTGTGAATCTTTACCCTCATCCTCCTTAAAGTCTAGACTAGCACTGACCAGTTGAAAACAGACTCAAATTACCTCGATCGAGAGGTCTTATCCATGAATCTTGAGCAAAATTACCTCGACCGAGAGTAAGCAGACAGGACTTAACCCGATCGATGGTTTGGCAAGTGTAAAAAAAGGTTTAATACTCAACCATACTAATCACCGGCACATCTGCGGGCAGGCGATCGCGCCCACCCAGATCCTTAAGTTCAATGATAAAAGCAAAGCCCACCAGTTGGCAGCCTGCCTGCTGGACCAAGTCAGCAGTAGCATTAGCAGTTCCACCAGTAGCAATCAGATCGTCTACAATCAGAACGCGGCTTCCTGGCGACATCGCATCTTGATGCAGCTCCAGCCGGTCTTTGCCGTACTCCAGAGCGTACTCGGCGGCATAAACGGCGGCTGGCAGCTTACCCGGTTTGCGGACCGGAATAAACCCACAACCCAGTCGATAAGCCACCAAGCTGCCGAAAATAAAGCCCCGAGACTCCATACCCACCACATAATCTGGCGATAAATTAGAGCACTTAGCACCAAGAGTGTCTATGGTGTAGCGCAGTCCTGCGGGGTCGCGCAGTAGGGTAGTGATATCCCGAAACATAATTCCGGGTTTGGGAAAGTCCGGAATGTCGCGAATTAGAGACTTGAGATCCATAGAGTTTGTCTTACCTCAACAACGTTACACATATAGCAAGATCCTTCCGTCGAGCCTGTCAGGATATGCTTAAAAATCGTACAGTAGATAGGTAGGGTTTGAGATCCATCACCAAAGAGTTCTCAGTAAGTCCCACTTGCGGTACCACCCATCTCTGATGGTAACGATGAAGACCGCCCGGTCCCCTGGCCTAACCCCCTGGCCGTGATCGCACTTGCACCTTTACCCATTGCCAAAATGAATGTAACGCATAGCGTAATGCCAACAAACAGTCCACCCGCTCAGTCAAACCCACCCATTTTGTCCAGCTTGTCCGATCCACCACTGAGAGATCGAGTCTGTCCCTGTCGCACGAGGTGGCAAATTGACCTAATTTTGCTGGCAATTGAGGCATTGGATCTGGGCGGCTCTCAAGCCATGCTAGCAGCCTCCGAGCAGTTAGAACTACGAGGAATTATTAAAAATCGGGTATCTCTTTGGCGCTTACGCAACACCAACCCTTTCCGGCGATCGCATACACGCGGCAGTTTAAGCCTCATGGAAGCTAAGGCCCTGGTGGCGATCGCATGCCAATTGGCACGGCGGCAGACAATATTGCTCCGGCAGTTATTATTAGACTATGAGCAACTTATGCGCAAGCAGCTGCCGCTGGAAAACCATTTTCGACTGTCGGACTACACCGAACGCTTCCGGGCCCATTTCCGGAGTCGGATGAATCTACGTAGTTCTAGTATGGCGGTTTACTCTGAAGATGACCAGTTAAATCGGTTAGCGATGAAAATGTTGAGCCAGCTGTTATTCTGTACTGGCACCTATGGGATGCAAAGATTTTGGACCAGTTTGTTTGATGGAGAGGTGGCATGAGCATTCAGCGTCTGTATAGTCTACCCAATTGCACTTTGAGACTAGAGGGTTGGAACGACAATACCTCAGCTAGTCCACCAGAAGTCCTGTCGAACTTGACAGAGGCTGAATGTCAATTTACCGGGATACAGCAGTCTTTGACTGGCGGAAAGGAATTCTTGGTCAGTTTGGTAACGGCAGTCAGCCACTATGGCCAAGCATTTCTGAGTGGGGTGCATGTACCCGCGATGTCTGAGGGGTTTTTGCGCCAGCGCAGCGGCTGCACAGCAGCTAGCATCCCGAAGACATCGAACAGCCAGTCCCAGACCTCCACGCTGGTGCATCTGGAGAGACACGAGGAAAACCAACATCGGTTGATTGCGCAACCCATCGTACTTGTTAATGGCCAAAAGTCCACCGATGCCAAGCCGATTCAGATCGATTTGACCACACTACAGCTGTTCGATTTAGTGGAGGCCATAGATCAGTTTTTTGCCGACACTCAGACTTTACCCGATTTATCACCAGCCTGGAAGCCAGTTTCCCGGCGATATGTCCAAGCTAGTGTGCCAGCGGTACAGCGGGCCGCACCAGCAGCCTTGGGCATCTCTGGTTTAGCATTGGCGGCGATCGCACTTTTCTTCGTTCCCGTTCCAGAAATCGAACGCCCAACCAAACCAGCGTCTCAGTCTGAGACCAGCGAATCAACGGAAGAAAACCTGGCCGCGACTACTCCCGAACCCAGTTCGCAGACGCCACCAACTGAAAGGCGATCGTCCCTTTCAGCAGCTTCGTTAGAGGATGTTTTCAATTCACCTCCAGAAATTACCGATCCTACCCAACTGTATAGATTGAATTGGAGACTGTTCGAGCAAGTTGACCGGGCCTGGTCCGACAGATCCAATCGAGATGGAGAATTAGTCTACCGCGTCACTACAGGTAGTGATGGGGCAATTTTGGGTTATAAACCTGTCAATCCTGCCGCGATCGAGCTAGGAGTAGAAAAGACCCCCCTAGCCGACTTAATTTACATCCCTACCAAGAGCAGCAAAAACTCCACCGTCCCGGAAAAATCAGAACCCATCGCCCAATTCAAGGTAGTGTTTACACCCACAGGCGTTGTCGAGGTTAGTCCGTGGTGGGGATTTACCGAACCCCCTAGAATTACTTCCCAAATTACAGACCCCTCTGTACTAGATAATTTGAACCAAAACCTTTACGACCTGATCGATCGCAATTGGAAAACAACACCTACCTTCGATGGAGACTTGCTCTATCGCGTGGGCGTGAGTGAAGATGGAAAAATCGCCGACTATGAACCCCTCAATCAATCCGCTTATAAGTACCTCGATCGGACCCCCCTCCCCAGCTTACGCGAGAAAGAACGCTCACTATTCAATCAGGCTCAGGCTCAATTTCAAGTCGTCTTTACTCCCATCGGAACCATACAAATCACTCCTTGGCAAGGATATTAAAGAGGAGGTGAGGGGGTGCAAGGATATTAAAGAGGGGGTGAGGGCCCACTCCCCCACTCTCTCACTCGGAACAATGCGTCCTTTAGGAACGAGGATTAAACAAGATGCTCATCGTAGACGCCATAATGTCTTGTCACAGGCATTTCAGACTAATTTGACAGGTTATTAAATTCTCATTCCTTAGCGATAAACTTGAGGACCAGCCCAAGCGTGGTTGACTAGATTACCAAAAATTAGCGGTCGATCGTCCGTTGCCATAAAAGTTTTGTCCATGGAATCTACCGCAAAGATTGACCAGTCGTCTTCACCCAAGTTGCCAGTGCGGAACAGAACTTGACCGGGATAGTTTTGAGACCACCCCAGCAATATAGCATGGGTATAGGGGTCACTATCGGGAGTAATAGTGCTGGTGCTGTTAGACTGCCGGTCCCAAATCACCGCATAATCCGATACATTGGAAGAACTAAACAGACCTTCAAATTGCCGTCCCAGAATGCGATCGCCCGTTGGGGACCAAGCTACTGGAATCAACATCGTAATCACTCCGGGCAAAAGTGAGTCTTTGTTAGTCTTATAGGGATTATGGGCCAGGGGAGACGCCGCTGTAATCACCTGCAAATCTCCAGTTTTGAGATTTTCCAGAAACATCACACTACTGACACGACTCCGGTACAACTCCGGCTGTACTTGTAGCTGGATCCGGCTATAGGCAGCATACTCACCATCTGGGGAAACCAATGAGAGACTACGGTAATGGCGGATCCCCGAACCAACGGTTTGGCTAACTTCAGCATGTGTTTTCATTACCCAATTCCAGGGTACTGGATAGGGACTATTGAGAGGATCCTCCTGCTGGAATGATGAACCTGGGCTGAAAGTAGATGCGGACACTTCCTTAGCTTTAACCGGTGCTGAAGACCCGAACATCCGATCGGTGAGAGCAGATGGTCTGGCCAGCAGCAGAGCAGTTGTCAATAGCAACAGAAATGGCTTTGGGTAGTGCGATTCGTTCTAGTCTAACGTAGGCAACTACGGAACGCTAGGCCAGGTCCAAACTGGTAACTCTGGTATTCATGGGGGTTAGATTCCCTCTCTCCAAGTGTGGGAGTAACACCGGTCCTTAGTGCTGCTGAGTCACATCACGGTGGTGCGGAGCAAGGACTTAAATGTAGGATAGCTAGCAGCCTAAGCTAGTGACGCCGCTAGGAAAGATGCTAATGGCTAGAACAAGCGAACCTGTGTACGCCTCGTTATCTAGAACCAGCGAAATAAGGCTTAAAGCGCTGGCCCAAAAGGGAAATGGTAGTTTGTGCTGGTTCTTGCACTTGGCCAGTATCGCACTCTAAGAACTCCCGGGGTATAGCAGGGGCCTAAAAGCATCGTGAAATGATACTAGGGAACGAAGTAACTTCTCGTGTGCTGTCTAGATTGGACAAGTTAGATGTAAAGCGCAAGCCGCGAGGGGAAAGATAGCCCGAGAAGCTAATGCCTAGGGTAACGCCTATGGATATGATGGGGTGTTCCTCATCCAGCTGACGCGGGTTGGTTAAAGTAGGAAATCTTGGGTAAGAGTATCTCTAAGACGCCGGAGGCCTCTCGAAGGTTGGATGACTGGTAAAACAGACTTGGAAATGGTAATACTAAAGGTTATCTGGCAGCGCCGCTTACCAACCAGGAAAGGAGTGAAATCGCATGAGATGAGGGACAAGTGGAGCAATCCGTAGTAATCCTAGTAGTGACAATGCCCTACTTGCCAGTAGCCGGATGCGGTGAAAGTCGCACGTCCGGTTCCGAATGGGAGAGTTAGGGGGTGACCCCTAGCTCGACCCCGACTAAACGAACCTGAATTAATTAGGCGCTTGAACATATAATCATCTCTCTAAATTGGCATCTTGTGTGAGAAGCCAGGGCACCAGCGATCGTAACGGACTTCTTTAGTTTATCTATATCATCGGTCGTCAGTTATCAGCACCATCCTTCGTCCAGAGGCAATCATGTAGAATCAACAAAAATACTTATTTGCCAAGGAGCAGCCCCTCCCTAGCTATCCGTCACCAGTTTCTCCATAATTATACCACAATCCCCACAGTTCGATCGTGCTTGGCTGCTTCAGTGAAATTATTGATTTCCTCAGGTTTTGACTATATTTGTCTCAGAAATCGGGGATAAAAGACAATTGATAACAATTGGGATTGGCATGTATACTTTGAAAGGTTCAGACGAGTCAGTATTTAACAAGTTAAGCTATTGGCATGGTATATGTGCGATTCGTTTAGCGTAAACTAACTTGACACAAGTCAAGGAGGGGGACCGCTACCGGGATTTCGTAAGTCCCGAGAACTTACAGGTGATGGTGGTGAAAGCCCGCCCCTCCAGGTGCAGGAGTGACAGCACCCTCCCCACGGTAGCGATGGCATCAATCCGTGAAGCGGGAAGGAAAGGCGCTATGGCTGGGAGCCTAGACCGGTCATCGTCGAGCAAGTAACTATGATGAGCGTAGTGCGATTCGTTCTAGTCTAACGTGGGCAACTACGGAACGCTAGGCCAGGTCCAAACTGGTAACTCTGGTATTCATGGGGGTTAGATTCCCTCTCTCCAAGTGTGGGAGTAACACCGGTCCTTAGTGCTGCTGAGTCACATCACGGTGGTGCGGAGCAAGGACTTAAATGTAGGATAGCTAGCAGCCTAAGCTAGTGACGCCGCTAGGAAAGATGCTAATGGCTAGAACAAGCGAACCTGTGTACGCCTCGTTATCTAGAACCAGCGAAATAAGGCTTAAAGCGCTGGCCCAAAAGGGAAATGGTAGTTTGTGCTGGTTCTTGCACTTGGCCAGTATCGCACTCTAAGAACTCCCGGGGTATAGCAGGGGCCTAAAAGCATCGTGAAATGATACTAGGGAACGAAGTAACTTCTCGTGTGCTGTCTAGATTGGACAAGTTAGATGTAAAGCGCAAGCCGCGAGGGGAGAGATAGCCCGAGAAGCTAATGCCTAGGGTAACGCCTATGGATATGATGGGGTGTTCCTCATCCAGCTGACGCGGGTTGGTTAAAGTAGGAAATCTTGGGTAAGAGTATCTCTAAGACGCCGGAGGCCTCTCGAAGGTTGGATGACTGGTAAAACAGACTTGGAAATGGTAATACTAAAGGTTATCTGGCAGCGCCGCTTACCAACCAGGAAAGGAGTGAAATCGCATGAGATGAGGGACAAGTGGAGCAATCCGTAGTAATCCTAGTAGTGACAATGCCCTACTTGCCAGTAGCCGGATGCGGTGAAAGTCGCACGTCCGGTTCCGAATGGGAGAGTTAGGGGGTGACCCCTAGCTCGACCCCGACTAAGCGAAGGTTTGCAACGTCGTAAAGCCTATCCAGTGTAATAAGGCTGATACACTGGCCCAAAAAGGGAAAGGATACTGGTCATTGGCGGATGTATACCCGACCAATAAGCACTGACAATAAACCCGGCGTAGGGATGGGGTCGAGCCGGGAATCGCTTCCCGACCCTCCCTTGAGGAACCGGACTTGCGATTTTCACCGCATCCGGCTACTGGGTACTAGGCCCTTTTCATAGGTAGACTTAATAGGAATTACTTCCGTTAGCCCTTGCCGCCTGTCTTTTCTTCCCTTTCCTGGTTTAGCGAGTGGTTGTTCTGATAACCGTTAGTATCACCATTTTCAAGTCAGTTTTACCAGTTATCCATACCTTATCCTCCACTTGCGTTTCGGATTAGTTCCGTGGCTTTTTAGGATTACTCATTCCAGCAGCTTCCTAGTATCACCGACCCACGTCAGCGCTGGCTACCCAGCATCATCTACATTACTGTAGATGTTATCCCAGGAATTACCCCGGGCATTCGCTTCTTGGGTCATCCCTCCCCCCGTGGCTTGCGCTTAACATCTAACTTGTCCTGATGGACAGCACACGAGAGGTTACTTCGTTCCCTAACAACATTTCGCGATACCTTTAGGTCCACACTATACCCCGGGAGCTATTTGAGTACTATATTAGCCAGAGTCTAAAACTAATACTAGCTACCATTTCCTTTTTAGGCCAGCGCATATAGCCTTATTTCGCTGGTTCCTTATAACGAGGCTTGCACATGTTTGCCTGCTCTAACCTTGGATATCTTTCCTAGCGGCGTCACCGGCTTAGGCTGCCAGTTATCCTACATTTGAGTCCTCGCTTAGCACCACGATGATGTCGCTTCGTAGCACCGAGGACCGGTGTCACCCCCGTACCTGGGGGGAGGGGAATTTAACCCCCATGCGGTCAGAGTTCCCGGCTAATGAAACCGGGCTAGCGTTCCGTGTTTGACCACGTTAGGCTAGAACGAATCGCACAGAACCCGTCTAAGGTTACGACCAATCATCTGTAGGAACGAAGTAACCCGGTTGTAGCACTCTCCATCACCGGTCGATAGATGGAGTAGCCACCACAGGCGTAACATCTGCTCTCCGGAAGGCAGGACGCAACTGGGGGAGATTGAGTGGAGAAGTAAATGCCTGTCTGTAATGGATAGGATAAGCTGACGCCCTCACGGTCTCGTCAATTGTGAAGTTGTAAGTAGTAGTGAATATGTCACGGAACTTAGTCGAAAGACAAGAGTATGAATGGAAGACTGTCGCCTGGCGAAAGCTGGAAAGGATAGTTTTTAAGCTGCAAAAGCGAATTTACAGAGCGGCACTGGAAGGTAATAAGCAGAAGGTTCGTAAGCTCCAAGGATTACTAAATAGGTCATGGTCCGCGAAGATGATAGCGGTACGGCAGGTAACACAACAAAACCAGGGAAAGAAGACGGCTGGTGTGGATGGTGTGAAAGCACTGACCCCAAAAGAACGTATCGAACTGGTAGGTCAAATCAAAGTTACTCGAAAGGCGAAGGCAAAAGCCACACGAAGAGTGTGGATACCGAAGCCACGAAGGGAGGAGAAGCGGCCATTAGGAATACCAACGATGCACGACCGCGCACTTCAGGGATTGGTTAAAGAAGCGCTAGAGCCTGAATGGGAAGCGTATATGGAAGCCAATTCCTACGGGTTTAGACCAGGTAGGGGATGTCATGATGCAGTTGCAGCGATATTCGCTAGCATCAGTCAAAAATCGAAATGGGTGTTAGATGCGGATATTGCGAAGTGTTTCGACGAAATTGACCATTCCGCGCTCCTAAAGAAATTGAATACTACGTCACCAATCCGTAAACAAATACGGGCATGGCTAAAAGCTGGGGTGATGGACCGGGGAAGGATGGAATCCACAGAAGCCGGAACTCCCCAAGGTGGGGTTATATCTCCATTACTAGCCAATATAGCTTTACATGGGCTGGAAGGGGTAGTAATGGGTCTCGCTCACACAAAAAGAGAGAAGGAGAAGTTAACCGTAGTAAGATATGCGGATGACTTTGTGGTAATACATAATGACCGGTCGATGATTGAGGAAGCTCAAGGAGTGATTGAGGAGTGGTTGAAGGGAATAGGGCTGGAGCAAAAAGCCGAGAAAACGAAGATATCCCACACATTGGAAGGAGAGAGCCCTGGATTTGACTTCTTAGGGTTCAATATCCGACAATATAAAGTAGGGAAACACAGAAGCGGCAAACTCTGTAACGGAACCCCCCTAGGATTCAAGACCCTAATCAAGCCTAGCGATAAATCCATAAGGAATCATAAAGAGCAGCTATCAGAGATAGTTCGCCGCCATAAAGGGGCACCGCAAACGGCCTTAATAGCAAGACTAAACCCGATGATAAGGGGATGGAGCAACTATTATAGGACGGTGGTAAGTAAAGAAACTTACAGCTCTATGGATAACTACTTATGGAAGTTGTTATGGCGATGGGCAAAGAGAAGACATCCTAACAAAACGGGCAAATGGATTGCTAGTAAGTACTGGGGTATGACCGGGAAAGACCGGTGGAGGTTCGCTGGCAAGTCTAAAGAAGATGGAGGAATGAAGCTAAACCGATACTCTGAAACTGAAATAATCGGATGGGGTCGAGCTGGGAATCGCTTCCCGACCCTCCCTTGAGGAACCGGACTTGCGATTTTCACCGCATCCGGCTACTGAGTACTAGGCCCTTTTCATAGGTGGATGGGGTCGAGCCGGGAATCGCTTCCCGACCCTCCCTTGAGGAACCGGACTTGCGATTTTCACCGCATCCGGCTACTGGGTACTAGGCCCTTTTCATAGGTAGACTTAATAGGAATTACTTCCGTTAGCCCTTGCCGCCTGTCTTTTCTTCCCTTTCCTGGTTTAGCGAGTGGTTGTTCTGATAACCGTTAGTATCACCATTTTCAAGTCAGTTTTACCAGTTATCCATACCTTATCCTCCACTTGCGTTTCGGATTAGTTCCGTGGCTTTTTAGGATTACTCATTCCAGCAGCTTCCTAGTATCACCGACCCACGTCAGCGCTGGCTACCCAGCATCATCTACATTACTGTAGATGTTATCCCAGGAATTACCCCGGGCATTCGCTTCTTGGGCCATCCCTCCCCCCGTGGCTTGCGCTTAACATCTAACTTGTCCTGATGGACAGCACACGAGAGGTTACTTCGTTCCCTAACAACATTTCGCGATACCTTTAGGTCCACACTATACCCCGGGAGCTATTTGAGTACTATATTAGCCAGAGTCTAAAACTAATACTAGCTACCATTTCCTTTTTAGGCCAGCGCATATAGCCTTATTTCGCTGGTTCCTTATAACGAGGCTTGCACATGTTTGCCTGCTCTAACCTTGGATATCTTTCCTAGCGGCGTCACCGGCTTAGGCTGCCAGTTATCCTACATTTGAGTCCTCGCTTAGCACCACGATGATGTCGCTTCGTAGCACCGAGGACCGGTGTCACCCCCGTACCTGGGGGGAGGGGAATTTAACCCCCATGCGGTCAGAGTTCCCGGCTAATGAAACCGGGCTAGCGTTCCGTGTTTGACCACGTTAGGCTAGAACGAATCGCACAGACTTAATAGGAATTACTTCCGTTAGCCCTTGCCGCCTGTCTTTTCTTCCCTTTCCTGGTTTAGCGAGTGGTTGTTCTGATAACCGTTAGTATCACCATTTTCAAGTCAGTTTTACCAGTTATCCATACCTTATCCTCCACTTGCGTTTCGGATTAGTTCCGTGGCTTTTTAGGATTACTCATTCCAGCAGCTTCCTAGTATCACCGACCCACGTCAGCGCTGGCTACCCAGCATCATCTACATTACTGTAGATGTTATCCCAGGAATTACCCCGGGCATTCGCTTCTTGGGCCATCCCTCCCCCCGTGGCTTGCGCTTAACATCTAACTTGTCCTGATGGACAGCACACGAGAGGTTACTTCGTTCCCTAACAACATTTCGCGATACCTTTAGGTCCACACTATACCCCGGGAGCTATTTGAGTACTATATTAGCCAGAGTCTAAAACTAATACTAGCTACCATTTCCTTTTTAGGCCAGCGCATATAGCCTTATTTCGCTGGTTCCTTATAACGAGGCTTGCACATGTTTGCCTGCTCTAACCTTGGATATCTTTCCTAGCGGCGTCACTGGCTTAGGCTGCCAGTTATCCTACATTTGAGTCCTCGCTTAGCACCACGATGATGTCGCTTCGTAGCACCGAGGACCGGTGTCACCCCCGTACCTGGGGGAGGGGAATTTAACCCCCATGCGGTCAGAGTTCCCGGCTAATGAAACCGGGCTAGCGTTCCGCGTTTGACCACGTTAGGCTAGAACGAATCGCACAGACACGTAAAGGTTAAGGGGACAGCTAGCCCGTTTGACGGTAATCTGGTTTATTGGAGCAAAAGACTGAGAAAAAGCCCGGATGTGAGCGCTAGAGTTATCAGACTGCTAAAAGAGCAGGATGGTAAGTGTGTGCACTGCGGACTGAAATTCAAAGATGGCGACAAATGGGAGGTTGACCATATTCTACCAGTTTCTAAAGGAGGTAAAGACTGGTATACCAACCTACAGTTGCTGCATGATTATTGCCATGATGTAAAGTCTGCCAGAGATGGTGACAAAGGCCGTATCCATGACAAGGATGGCGAAACTGAGGAGCCGGATGAGGTGAAAGTCTCACGTCCGGTTCTGAAGACGAGTCGGCGGGGTGACCCGTTGGCTTAGTTTAATCCATTACACCAAACAATCCGTGACTGAAGATGATGAAATCCTGGAAACATCGAGGCCAACATTGGCTAGCAGCTTAATGCGGCTGTTGCTGGTGATGATATTTAGACTGTTGCTTCTAGGGGTGGGAGGAAGTTTATCTTTTATCTCCGGAGTGGCGCTCGCCCATTTCTATCCAGCAAAAAACGCTAAAATGCCCTTAGTAGAAAAAATCCTGCGCCGTTCTTTTACCCAGGCGATCACTGACCTTAAACGCCAGTATACTAATACATCAGGCCCTATCACGCCCCTAACGCCGTTACAAAGGCAAAACTTACAAGCACAGTTAACCCAGCTACAGTCCCAGTTGCAGAATTTGCGCAATCGCACTGCGGCCCTAGAAACTGAAATCATGGGGTCCAGTTCCAAGCTATCAATTGAAGCCCGCCTGGAGATCGTCTCCGAGCAACTAGATCCCAACAATTCCGGTTGGGACCGGAGACCACCCACCTTCATGGTTACCCTACCCAGTGACATTCTGTTCTCAGGAGACCAGACCACTCTTAATCCCAATCAGCAAGCAATCTTAGATAGCATCATTAGCGAGATGTCTTCCGACAAGGGATCCACTGTACGCATCGCCGCCCACACGGATAATGTAGGTGACGCCCAAGATAACCTCCTACTCTCATTACAAAGAGCACAAGTTGTCAAGCAATATCTCGCCGCAGCGAAGGGCGATAAGTATCGCTGGATAGCTATCGGATACGGAGAAAGTCGCCCCTTAGTAGGCCATAATACTGATAGCAAACGACAACGCAACCGTCGCCTTGAAATCTCTATTGATTAGGAAGAGTTGTTAGTTGTTAGTTGTTAGTTGTTAGTTGTTAGTTAGTTGTTAGTTGCTAGTTGCTAGTTGCTAGTGGTTAACCACCCACAACTGACCACCTACAACTGACCACCTACAACTAACACCTACAACTGACCACCTACAACTGACTACTTAGCGATAGTTAGTAAACTGCAAGTCAATGGGGAAATCTTCCTGTTTTAGCAATTTAATCACCTGTTGCAGTTCATCTTTGGACTTAGCAGAAACCCGCACTGCATCTCCTTGAATCGATGCTTGCACCTTTTTGAATTTATCCCGAATTAATTTGGTGATTTTTTTTCCTATTTCCTGGTTAATACCTCTCTTGAGTTTTATTTCTTGACGAACCCGATCGCCGCTTGCTGATTCCACTTTCCCGAAATCAAATATTTTCAGCGACAGATTTCGCTTCGCCGCTTTCGTCTGCAGGGCGGTGTGAACCGCCTGCAGGGTGAATTCGCTATCTGTGTTTACCGTAATTGCTTCCTCGCTTAATTCCAAGGTCGTTTTGGTATCTTTCAAGTCGTAGCGACTTTTAATTTCACGGTTAGTCTGGTCTAGGGCATTTACCAATTCTTGGTGGTCAAAGTCGCTGACAATATCAAAGGAATAGGTAGAAGCCATAATTATTTTTCCTTTTCTCTTGACTAATGGCTTAACTTAAGGTATGGAAGTCCCACTGCCCAGAGTCAGCAGGCCCAAGACAATTAACGTGACAGTGCAAGCACTGCCGAGGCCAAACATGAACGATCGCCCCAAGGGCACATTCAAAATATAAAACACCGAGTATAGCAACCTCGCCCCCACAAAGACAAATGCTGCCACAGCAGCAGCCGTCGCCTCGGTGCCAGTTACATAAGGGCAGGCATGGGTGCCGCTGCGGCATAGATCGTGAAAGTTTCAAAAGAGTTCTGGTGGGCCCAGGTTGCTCTTTTAGCATAATCCGGCAGCCGATCGAACATGGCCCGGGGTGCTCCCCGATCGTACCCCACCTGGGCCCGTCCATAGGCCACCACCAAAAAAGGCAGAGATATGAGCACCGCTGCTGCGGCAATAGAGTACAGCAGCATGGCTGACACCGGCAATTGTGATAAATCTATGTTCCTAATCAAAATAGAACAAAGTCATCACCTTACGCTGGTCTTCCGCATCACGGCAGGTTTTCAGCAGGGTGGTGCTGTCGTGAAAGGCAAAACAGATCAGCTGCTGGCATCTAGAAACGATCTCCGTATTGCACAAAGCACTAGCTTCTGCCAGTGACAGTTCATTGTTTTCCGGCTTTTCCACCAGATGGATCACATTTTCCAGCAGAGTGCGAGATTCCCAGGGTTGACGATCTAAACTTTGGGGCAAAATCACCGTCAGCAGGTTAGGGTTTGCCCGCATCGCCCCCCGGATCGCCGCCGCATTTGTGCCGGTGGCACCCGAGGTGATCAGACGATTCCCGGTCTCTACCAGAGCATAGCTCATCAGCTCGATCAAATGCTGATGGGTGATTGGCACGTGACGCGACCCCAACAAGGCAATTCGCTTAGAGCTTGTTTGTTGGATGGCCGCTAGCTCTTGCTCTAATGTATCAATCTTGGGTAGCTCGATCGATTGAATCAAAGCCAGTAGGTTTTATTTGGCTGAACAACCTAGCCATTCTAGCATATGCAGAGTTATGGGTACAATTTTACGCTCACTTAAATTAAGAAACCCGGTTTTTTCCTCATACCGGGTTAGAGGCTACTGGTAAATCTGGCCACAGCTAATATTTTGATGCATCCCCCAGATCCTCCATCATCACTCCCACAGCAGAGATCGCTATTAGGAGAATGTCGGCAACACATTAAAGGAAGAAATACACACCCGATCGCTTTTTCCGGCAAAAGGAATTGTCTCATGCCAGAAGTAGGAAGGAAACAGTACCAACAAACCTGCTGCTGGCTATTTAGTGTATTTCTCGATTTTTTTCCCGATCTGCTTTCCCTGGAAACAGGTCGCATTGAATATAATATACCCCGCTGCAAAAACTTTCTGGGTGAATGTGGGATTTTTGAAATTCTTCTTGCGCCAGTACCACAACCCAACCACGAATGATCTCCAGCCTGATGGGATATCCTGGAAAAAGGATTGCTTGCACAATGGCTGAAATCATCCCGCAGCTTGCTATTCACCATCTCACTTAGGGCTTTTATCGGGCGATCGCTATCGGCAGATATCTCATAGGTCTGCCGACCTTTGTATATAGTTTTGCCCATTCTAAGTACATAGGCAAAATTATTTTTATATAAGATCCTCACAGAGCAAGCGTTTTAGACTGTCCCTCGCACATCAAGTTGATATCTAGTTCGAGAATTCTCTCATAGAGTTTAACTGCTTCCGACCACCGAGACTGCTTACATCCGAGTTCTGCCAGACCTGCGATCACCCCTACAGAATTATAGTCTGCTGCCAATGCCCGATTATAAGTAGTCGTGCAAAATTATTTTTATATCTAATCCTCCTGCAACGCTTGCTCGGCGGCGATCCCATATAAAATTAATTTTGCCTAGGTACTTAGCAGGCAACTGCCTCGTCATCTTTTTTCTGTTGACTCAATAGCCAACCCAGATTAATCTGGGCATCAAGGGAACTCGGCGCTAGCTTAGTCACTTCCAGTGAATTCAGCTTCCGCAACATTTATTCTCCCCTGTTCGTAGAATACCGCGCCAATATTAGCCAGGGCTTCTGTAGAAGTAGGATTAATTGCCAATGTTCGTTCGTAGGCCCGCTGGGCGAGATTACCATTACGATACAGCGCCATGCCCAAAGAAGTCAAGGCTGGCAACAAATGTGGTTCCATAGATAGGGCTTGCATATAAGAGGCGATCGCCCCATATCCCCTGAAGCTTGCCACAGGTCTCCCAGGGTAACATAGGCTGGTACATGACGGGGGTTAATGGCGATCGCCTGCTGGAAAGCCCCGATCGCCTCTGTTGCCATTCCCTTTTCCGTGAAAGCAATGCCCATGTTAAAGTACTAATCAGCCCCATCCGGCTTTGAAGCCACCGCACGCTGATAACAAGCGATCTCATCTCCAAGCTGACCAGCCCCACGATAGACATTCCCCAGATTATTCAGATTTATTCAGATAGCCTACATTGCCGGGTAAAATTTCCACAGCAGCTGTTAGCATATTTATCGCCGCTATGATATCTCCCCTTTGCCCCCTTCAGGACGATGATTCAAAACCTGGGAATTTTGCGGTTGCGACTTTAGCATTTGTTTGTAAACAGATTCTGCCTCTGCCAGCTGTCCCCCCTGATGGAGAGACAGGGCATAAGACAATATATCCGCTAGTAAATTATTACCCTGGATACCTCGATCGCCTTTACCTTTCTTTTTGGCCGCCTTCCGTCTTTGTTCCCTATTCACCTTCAGCCCTACCTAGCCACAGCCAATTTTATACCCAGCTGTTCTAGCAATCGGTCAATATCAAAATGAGATGCCATCAGCTTTTGGATGCATTCTACCTTTACCGGTTCGTGCAGGCGCACTTTGCCAAAAGTCCTGTCAATTATTTCTACTGTACTCAGGGTATCTTTGTCAACCGACAGAATCGGCACCTCTAACTCTTCCGCCCGGTTGAGGATCATCTCCGAGGGTGGGATGAGACCTGTCAGCACCAGACATTGAGTAGAAGTCTCCAGGGCTGCTAGCTGAATATCCGTGCGATCGCCTCCTGTCACCACCGCCATATTTTCCCCTTTCGCGAAATATTTTAGCGCCGAGTTAACATTCATCGCCCCGATTCTCAGGCTTTCGACCATCAAACCTAGCCTGTCTGAACAACAGAGTACCTTAGCCTCTAGCTGCTGCACCAGTTCAAAAACACTTACACTTTGGAGTAAATTGCTTCTGGGCAATCTGCCCAACACCGGTATCCCCTGAGCTTCCAAAAACGGTACAATGGTTTGTTGGACATTTCCGCGCTTTTCAGTAGTAATATCGTTAATCAACACTCCCACCAACCGATCGCCCAGGCGCTGTTTTGCCGACAACAGCCCATCCACCATCCCTTCTGAGTTAAATCTCGCCACCAGTAGCACCGCTGCCTCTACCACCGTCGCTATCTGTAGCAAAGACAAATCAAATAAACTACCCTCTGCTAACGTTCCTGGTCCTTCCAGCAACACCAGAGAGTCCGACGGCACTTGGGAGTAAATTTCAAGTAACCCTGACCTGCCTGTTACCGTTTGAACTTTACCCACAGATAGGCCAGTTTCAATCGACTGCTCATCCACACACAGAATTGTTGGTAGCAGGCTCTCGGGTGGCAGTTCCAGAGTTGAGGCAATAAACTCAACATCTGCGTCCCCTACTTGGGCATTTTTGACATTTTTTGAGCCTATACTGTTTCCCAGAGGCTTCCCGTAAACTATGGGCAGTCCCTTCGAGCGCAACTGACTCGCCAGTCCCAGAACGGTAGCTGACTTACCAGTGTTAGCCTCCAGAGAGCCAACTAGGAGATATCTAGAGTACTTTGGCACCTTCTCCTCTCCGACAGAATTATTCATCCAAGCGTAGCAGCTTACGGTAAAAAGTTTGTGGAAAATCGGTCACCTGAGAACGCTTGTAGTTCATCATCACCTCAATCAGGAAATCGATAAACTCAAAATTTACCAGTGACACTTCGTAAGTCAGATCCGCATTGCCATCAAACTGGAGCTGGCAATGAGTCATATCTGCTGGTAGGGTAGAAACGAACCACGTTGCCAGGAACGGGATGCTTTCACCCCCTTCTATTTTACGCTCACCTTCCAAAGACGCATTTTGATAGAGGCCGATCGCTTTCGGTAACCATGCCCGCTTGTTCCCTTGGTAGTAAGGCAGATATACACCCACGGTGCGGTTATCGCCTGGCTGGATCTTCTCTAGGTGGTCCATACTCCCATCTTCTGTCAGTTGTTAGTGCTTAGTTGTCAGTCGAGCTGGCTAGGTTCTGGTACGTGGTCAGTTGTCTGTTGTCTTAGGCAGTACCCTATCACCAGTCCCGCACAGTCCCCGCAGACTATAATAGAGGGAATCGGTGCGATGCGGATGAAACAGAAAGCGTATTCGTCAATAATTCTAGTGTAAAAGTACCTATGGTCGAGACATCGGTTGAATATCGGGGCTATTCAGGACGCAGACGCAAAGCAGCAGTGTTGTTGATCGTGATTTGGAGTGGGACGATCGCCCTGCATTTATTTTCTTGGGGTTTTTGGTTCGTGGTCGGGATGACTGCGATCATGTCAATTCATGGGGTGCGGGTGTTGACTGCTCAAAGATTGCTGCTGCTAAAACCATTGTCGGATGAACCCCTCTGTGAATGGCCCTATGTATCTTTGCTGGTGGCAGCGAAAAATGAAGAAGCTGTCATTGGTAGGCTGGTGCAGATGCTTTGCAATCAGGACTATCCTAGCGAAAGATATGAAGTATGGGTGATAGACGATTATAGTACAGACTCAACAGCACTGGTGTTGGAAAAGCTGCAGACAAAATATGACCAGCTGAAAGTGCTCCGCCGTGCAGCAAATGCTACTGGCGGGAAATCAGGGGCCTTAAATCAGGTATTGCCCCTGACAAAAGGGGAGGTATTGGCGGTCTTTGATGCTGATGCTCAGGTGACGCAGAATATGCTCAAACGGGTGTTGCCGATGTTTCAACGGTCCCAGGTGGGGGCAGTGCAGATGCGCAAGGCGATCGCTAATGAGGGGATCAACTTCTGGACCCGGGGACAAAGCTCGGAAATGGGCCTCGATAGCTATTTCCAGCAGCAGCGGATTGCGTGCGGGGGCATTGGAGAACTGCGGGGTAACGGTCAGTTCGTCCGTCGGGAGGCAATGTATAGCTGTGGGGGCTGGAATGAGGAGACGATCACTGACGACCTGGATTTAACTATCCGCTTACATATGAACCAGTGGGATATTGAATTTATGCTCGAACCCGCTGTGCTTGAAGAAGGTGTTACCAGTGCTCTATCCCTTTGGCATCAGCGCAACCGCTGGAGCGAAGGGGGATATCAACGCTATCTGGACTACTGGCGGCTGATTTTTAGCAACCGGATGGGGTGGCGCAAAACTTGGGATATGTTCATGTTCTGGATGATCCAGTATTTCTTACCCAATGCTGCTCTGCCAGACTGCTTGATGGCGATCGCTCGCAACCGACTGCCGGTGCTGAGTCCGATGACTGCTCTGATGCTGGGCATGTCATTGGTGGCCATGTTTACGGGTTTGCGGCGGATCTCTAAAGAGTCGGGAGAGTGCGCCAGTCTTTATACAATTTTCCTGACCTCACTCCAGACAATGGGCGGCACTTTATATATGCTGCACTGGTTGGTGATTGTCGCTAGTACCGCTGCCCGGATCTCAGTCAGACCTAAACGCCTGAAATGGGTAAAAACCATACATCAAGGCACCGGTGAAGAGAGTTTCGAGTTTTAAGTTGCAGGGGCAGGGCCCGACGCTTTGCCCTGATTTTTTGTTTGTTGTTAACTGTTAGTTGTTAGTTGTTAAGAATAATTAATTAATGTGAGTTCAAGAAAAAAAGTTGTGCGAGTCAAGTCAGTCAGATGAGCGGTGCCTTGACCAACTATCTGATTTAATGTTGTCTAACTCCTATCAAGAGACAGAGGCGACCTATTGGAAAATTATGCTGGTGGATGATGACGATCGAGCAATAGTCCGGACCGTTTTGACTGTACGTAGCCTTCTGGCTTGCAGCGTAAGCCTTTGCTCAATAGAGGTGACGTCACTATCAGACGATCGGGGCGACTAATTATGATTATCGCCCCGCAACATCAACGGAAACTTCAAATAGAATCATTCTTCAGGTAGAAATACAAAATGTTCCAACTGAGGCAATTGTAGATACAGGTGCTATGTTATTTGCCCACCAAGAGTTGCTAAAGAAGCTGGATTTGAAGGAGTTGAACCTCTAGAAATACTAACAATGCTAGTTAGAGGTATGCGTCTGGAAGGAGAAATTATTCGTATGGGTATAAAATTATTAGCCGTTCGGGGAGAAAACTTGACTGTTGACGCAACGGCTTTTGTTCCAGATGTCGAAGAATATTGGGGAGATTTTCCCGCTTTTTTGGGTTTGACTGGCTTCTTAGAACGAATTCGCTTTGCTGTAGACCCTAATACCGATACCTTCTACTTCGGTCAACTCTGAAGCCATAGTTAGCACCCTCAGTCTGCTGTATGCTTCTTTTCTATCGATGTCCCCCCCATCTCAGAAGATTGCCAAAGTAGGAGGTAGAAGGTCGGAGGTTTCAACTAGATCGTCCTTTCGATGCCTACCGTTCCGGGAAAATTGGGATGCAAGGCAGGCAACCTACGATGCCTTCTAATTTTTCCGGTACGCAGGGCAAAAACCCGGAAGGCATCGCATGCGGGGGCGGCTCGTGGGGCATTGAGATTCCCCCCATTGTGGTAAACTTCAAGTAACCACAGTGAAATCATCGCTAGTAATCAGGGTCAAATCAATGCGCTGTAGGGTGACCAGGGTGTCCCTTTCAAAGTTAATCAAGGTATCTAGGCCCTGATAGACGTGAGCCAAATCTACCGTTCCGGAAAAATCGTCCAGCCCGATCGCGTTCAGCCCCGTCCGTATAATCTTCAAAGTCTATGATAGTACCCATCATGTCCGACTCCAGAACAAAAATATTGGCCTCTGATCCTTCGTAGAGACGATCGCTTCCATGGTTTCCGTAGACGCGATCGCTTCCATGGTTTCCGTAGACGCGATCTCTTCCTTCCCTGCCGATCAGAGTGTCCTCCTCCTCCTTCTCAAAGAGTGATAAAGTTAGGGGTTGGGGGTTGAGAGTTAGGGATTGACGAGTATTGCTGAAGTTAAGGTCGGTAGGAGAGGAGTTGACATTGTTGACATTAATAGTAAAAGCCTCCGAGTAACTAAGCCCACCAGCATCAGTAGTCTGGACGCGGATGCTGTAACTGGACTGGGTCTCAAAGTCAGGGGAACTGTTAATTTGCAGTGAGTTCCCTTCTATGGTGAAGGCGTCGTTATCATCGGCATCAGCGCCTCCGACTAACTGGTAGGTAAAGGTATCGGAAGAGTCAGGATCGGTAGTTGAGAAAGTCCCTACGACTGCATTATCAGGGGAGTTAGAATCAATGCTGCTGCTGCTAATGACTAGGTCGGTAGGAGACTCGCCGACATCGTTGATATTAATAGTCAAGACCTCCTCAAAACTATTACTAGCAGAGTCAGTAGTCTGGACGCGGAGGCTGTAACTGGACTGAGTCTCAAAGTCCAAAGAACTGTTAGTTAGCAGTTGGTCCCCTACTATAGTAAAGGCATTGTTGCCCGATCCAAGCATGTAGGTAAAGCTATCTCCCTCGTCGGGGTCAGTAGTAGACAAAGTCCCCACAACTGCACCCAATGGAGAGTTAGAATCAATGCTGCTGCTGCTAAGGACTAGGTCGGTAGGAGACTCGCCGACATCGTTGACGCTAATAGTCAAGGCTTCTGAGTAACTGTTCCCAGTAGAGTCAGTAGTCTGGACGCCGATGCTGTAACTCGATTTTCTCTCAAAGTCAGGGGAACTGTTAATTTGCAGTGAGTTCCCTTCTATGGTGAAGGCGTCGTTATCATCGGCACTAGCGCCTCCGACTAATTGGTAGGTAAAGGTATCGGAAGAGTCAGGATCGGTAGTTGAGAAAGTCCCTACGACTGCATTATCAGGGGAGTTAGAATCAATGCTGCTGCTGCTAAGGACTAGGTCGGTAGGAGACTCGCCGACATCGTTGACATTAATAGTCAAGACCTCCTCAAAACTATTACTAGCAGAGTCAGTAGTCTGGACGCGGAGGCTGTAACTGGACTGAGTCTCAAAGTCCAAAGAACTGTTAGTTAGCAGTTGGTCCCCTACTATAGTAAAGGCATTGTTGCCCGATCCAAGCATGTAGGTAAAGCTATCTCCCTCGTCGGGGTCAGTAGTAGACAAAGTCCCCACAACTGCACCCAATGGAGAGTTAGAATCAATGCTGCTGCTGCTAAGGACTAGGTCGGTAGGAGACTCGCCGACATCGTTGACGCTAATAGTCAAGGCTTCTGAGTAACTGTTCCCAGTAGAGTTAGTAGTCTGGACGCCGATGCTGTAACTCGATTTTCTCTCAAAGTCAGGGGAACTGTTAATTTGCAGTGAGTTCCCTTCTATGGTGAAGGCGTCGTTATTATCGGCACTAGCGCCTCCGACTAACTGGTAGGTAAAGGTATCGGAAGAGTCAGGATCGGTAGTTGAGAAAGTCCCTACGACTGCATTATCAGGGGAGTTAGAATCAATGCTGCTGCTGCTAAGGACTAGGTCGGTAGGAGAGGAGTTGACATTGTTGACATTAATAGTAAAAGCCTCCGAGTAACTAAGTTCACCAGCATCAGTAGTCTGGACGCGGATGCTGTAACTGGACTGAGTCTCAAAGTCCAAAGAACTGTTAGTTAGCAGTTGGTCCCCTACTATAGTAAAGGCATTGTTGCCGGAGACAAGCATGTAGGTAAAGCTATCTCCCTCGTTGGGGTCGGTAGTAGAGAAAGTCCCTACGACTGCACCCAATGGAGAGTTAGAATCAATGCTGCTGTTGCTGAGTTCTAGATCGGTAGGAGGGGAGTTCTCTATAACAATGTCAAAGGTATCTGTCACTTCAGATTTCGCTCTGTCGATGGCGGTTACCGTCACGGTAAAGGTGTCTGCGGTAGTAGGGATACCGCTGATAACTCTCTGAGAGTTGATCGTTACGCCCCCTGGTAAACCGGTAGCTGTGTAATTGTCGATGTTGTTATTGATGTCGCCGAAATTTGCGCTAATGTCTATGTTGAGGTTATTACCTAGCAAGAGTTGGACGTCGGGAATCTCGGTTAAAACATAAGGGGAGTTTTCCAATCGCTTTGAGGCACTCAAATCTAGAACCTCTTGGGGGATGCTGCCAGTCAGTTGGTTGGAGTCCAGCTGGAGAAACTCCAAATTGGAAAGATTCCCTAACTCCGTCGGGATGCTGCCAGTCAGTCGGTTGTCGGACAGCAAGAGAAACTCCAAATTGGAAAGATTCCCTAACTCCGTCGGGATGCTGCCAGTCAGTCGGTTTCTGTCCAGCTGGAGATCCTTCAAATTGGAAAGATTCCCTAACTCCGTCGGGATGCTGCCAGTCAGTTGGTTGGAGTTCAGCTGGAGAAGTTGCAAATTAGAAAGATTCCCTAACTCCGTCGGGATGTTGCCAGTCAGTTGGTTGCCGTTCAGGAAGAGCAAAGTCACCCTGCTGTTAGCTGCTACCCTCACCCCATGCCAATCATTAACAACAAAAGCATCGGGGGGAGTTAGGCTGTCGAAATTCCAGCTAGCCCAGCCTGTATTGTTACTCCAAGAAGCCCCATTGGTGCTTTGATAGAGAGCCCTTAAGGCATGATACTCCTGCTGGGGGATCAATATGCCCCCATAGGCCATCTGAGCTTCTGCGGACAATGCTAAGGGAGTTTTCATCCCCGGAGTTCGCCACTCCAACTTCCAATTTCCGCCCCGGGCTGCTGCCCCTGTCCGGGTAGTAGAGGCGGCGAGGGATGCCCCGGTCAGGGCCTGTAGCTTAGTCATCAACTCCTCTCCTGCATCTCCGGCGGCGACGTTACAGCCGTAGAGTAGGAGTTGTTTTACTTTCCACTTCTGCAGGGTAGAGGCGTAATCTCCTAGAGGATCTGTGCGATTCGTTCTAGCCTAACGTGGTCAAACACGGAACGCTAGCCCGGTTTCATTAGCCGGGAACTCTGACCGCATGGGGGTTAAATTCCCCTCCCCCCAGGTACGGGGGTGACACCGGTCCTCGGTGCTACGAAGCGACATCATCGTGGTGCTAAGCGAGGACTCAAATGTAGGATAACTGGCAGCCTAAGCCGGTGACGCCGCTAGGAAAGATATCCAAGGTTAGAGCAGGCAAACATGTGCAAGCCTCGTTATAAGGAACCAGCGAAATAAGGCTATATGCGCTGGCCTAAAAAGGAAATGGTAGCTAGTATTAGTTTTAGACTCTGGCTAATATAGTACTCAAATAGCTCCCGGGGTATAGTGTGGACCTAAAGGTATCGCGAAATGTTGTTAGGGAACGAAGTAACCTCTCGTGTGCTGTCCATCAGGACAAGTTAGATGTTAAGCGCAAGCCACGGGGGGAGGGATGGCCCAAGAAGCGAATGCCCGGGGTAATTCCTGGGATAACATCTACAGTAATGTAGATGATGCTGGGTAGCCAGCGCTGACGTGGGTCGGTGATACTAGGAAGCTGCTGGAATGAGTAATCCTAAAAAGCCACGGAACTAATCCGAAACGCAAGTGGAGGATAAGGTATGGATAACTGGTAAAACTGACTTGAAAATGGTGATACTAACGGTTATCAGAACAACCACTCGCTAAACCAGGAAAGGGAAGAAAAGACAGGCGGCAAGGGCTAACGGAAGTAATTCCTATTAAGTCTACCTATGAAAAGGGCCTAGTACCCAGTAGCCGGATGCGGTGAAAATCGCAAGTCCGGTTCCTCAAGGGAGGGTCGGGAAGCGATTCCCGGCTCGACCCCATCCAAACTCAGTTGGGAGTTTCCCAGATACAGACAGTCAGGGCTGCCGTGGGAGAGTAGGTGCAGAACTTCTGTTTCTTTATGCTGTTGGAGAAGTTCGCCGATCTGTTTGATGCCATCGGACCGAAGGTCTAAGAGGAAAGATTTGGCCCCAGGCCGGATGCCGTCTATAAGCTGCTGGTAGTTTTCTAGGGAGGCATCCACTACTACGATGGTGTTGGTAAAAGATTTATGCTTCATTTTTTGGTTGCTGAATTGATTTTGAGGTGCTGGTGTAATACTAGCCTGACTATCGTCATATTTTCGACTTACGCCGGAACGAGTGGCACGTTTGTTTATTATAACTCAAGTGTTGGTTACCGGCGACATTGGTAACATTTCCTGCTTTAACTACAGTCATTAAAACATATTTTACGGAAATTATCAAATTTATTTGCTACTATACCGTCGGAGTTGGGTGTCTTTCAATTTAACCCATATTTCGCAACCTCATATCCCAGCAGGTTTCCTCCGACGCTGGCTTTCTTCGTCTACGATTCGTATACGAAATGAATCACTTGCTGTTGCTGAAAAGCGGTCTTTTATATCTACCGGCCCCATTTGTTTCACGCTTCCCATACATAGAGTCCCCCGACTGAGTCAGGCACTTCCCCGACTGAGTGCGGCACTTTACCTCAGTAGTCAGGCACTTCCCCGTGCTTCTTTTCTATCGATGTCCTCCCCATCGCAGAAGATTACCAAAGTAGGAGGTAGAGGGTCGGAGCTTTCAACTAGATCGTCCTTTCGATGCCTACCTACCGCGCCCTCCTCCCGCACGGCGAAAACCCGGAAGGCATCGCTCAGGCCTCGCGGTTCCCCCAATCGTGGTAAACTTCAATTAACCACAGTGAAATCATCGACATTAATCAGGGTCTCATCAATCCCCTGCAGGGTAGCCAGGGTTTCCCCTTCAAAGTTAATCCAGGTATCGAGGCCCTGAGAACCTCCTGCTAGCGCATTCGCATCCGTATAATCTTCAAAGTCTATGATAGTACCCATCATGTCCGACTCCAGAACAAAAATATTGGCCTCTGATCCTTCGTAGAGACGATCGCTTCCATGGTTTCCGTAGAAGCGATCGCTTCCCTCCCCGCCGATCAGAGTGTCCTCCTCCTCCTTCTCAAAGAGTGATAAAGTTAGGGGTTGTGGTTGAAAGTTAGGGGTTGACGAGTATTGCTGAAGTTAAAGTCAGTAGGAGACTCGGCAACATTGTTCACATTAATAATCAAAGCCTCCGAGTAACTGGCCCCAGTAACGTCAATAGTCTGAACGCGGACGCTGTAACTCGATCTCATCTCCAAAGCCGGAGAACTATTAATTAGCAATTGGTCCCCTACTATAGTGAAAGCAGCGTTATCATCGTCACCAAAACCCGAGATTAACCCGTAGGTAAAAGTATTTCCCCCGTCCGGATCGCTAGTTCCGAAAGTCCCCACGATCGCACCCACACGGGAATTAGAATTAATGGTGGTGAAAGTCCACCCCGACTCTGCTCTCGTGACAGCACCTACCCCATGGTAGCGATGGCATCAATACGTGAAGCGGGTAAAAAAGGCGCCATGACTGGTAGCCTAGACCGGTTATCGCTAAGGCGGATAACCACTCGACCAATAAGCACCGACCTCTCCCTGCTCCCTTTGTGGTCCGTGGATCGACTAGCATGGTTAGAAGCCGGCTGTCAATGGCTTCTGAAATCACGATCAGATCCTAATGACTCTAGCGCCCTTTAAACTGCCAGGAATACCTGCGACCGGTCCCCGAGTTTCTGTTGGCGGAACAGTTGCATGGTAGGATACCACGGACTGTCAGCACGATGCAACATCCAGCGGGCAGGTTTAGGGGACAAAGGGCAACATTACCTAGGGCTTCTGCCAGATGGGCCATTATCTCCATTGGAATGAAATACCTGTTCTTTACCATTCCATATCTTGATTCAGCAACGCCTATCCGTCAATTGTTAATTGGAAATCCCAAACTAGGCAACGCCATTTTGCTAAGCTATAGATATGCTAACCTATTCTGCGGCGAGAAAGATGACAGGAGTTTGCAAACTAGAGATTACCGAGACGACTGAAGAGCTGAAAAGCTTGTTACAAAAGCAAAAATACGTTAGTAACTTTCAAAAACTGCAGGCGCTGTATTTGTTCAAAATCGATCAGGTGAAGACAGTCAAGGATCTGGCTATAACCTTAGGTAGAAACCGGATCACAGTGCAGCGCTGGTTGCACACCTACCGCACTGAGGGACTTGCAGGACTGCTGAAGGTAAAGCACAGCGGCGGTCGCAAACCGATGATTCCTGGAGCGGCAATGGCGGGATTGCAAAAGCGACTGCAAGACCCTAATAGCTTTTTTAGCAGCTATGGCGAAATCCAAACTTGGTTGCAGTCCGAGTATGGCCTAGATGTCTCCTATAAGGTCGTTTATGCTACAGTTCGATATAAACTCAAAGCGGGATTGAAAGTTCATCGGCCAAAACTAGACCAAAGACTAAAACCCGACAGCAAGCAGTAAGATAGACATTACCCACTTGACCGCAGATAATTTTTAAACACCGATCAAACTATGACTGACGAGCAAGATGTATTAGCCGTTAACCAGGCTTTCTATCACGCTGAACCCCCGACTAAATGTCGTAGGATTGCAATAGGGCTTCAATCTCATTCCCATCACGAGTCTTATCACTGCCCAGCAGACCGTTAACTAAAGCGTTGTTTCTAACCCGCTTGAAACCGACTAGAAAAATTGTAGCATTGGGGGGACGGCAATCTGCATAATCGAGCGATCGGGATTTATTCTACCCCTACGCTGCGCGAAAAATCGCGCGACGCCAGAAACCCGGTAAGAGAGCCTGCGCGCAGCGCATGCAGTTACCGGGTTTCCTATATCCCCCGCAATGCCTCATTTCTCTATCGCGAATCAAGACAAGCAATGTCTAATCAGAGATGAGGCGATCTGTCTACATTTCCGATCGTCCAAAGTTTATTAACCCCAGAACTATACGTAATCTTTTATCGGTAATGGAAACGTATTTTTTTCGATGATCTAATACTTTTTCACAATTTATCAAATTACGCTGCCGTAGTGTTTCAAACTCTTTTGTGGGTATGCAATTTTTACTTGTATACGTAGCGGCATTCCTCAGCCTATAGAATAAGTAAAAAAATTATGTGTTTAACTTCCATCATTCTTTTGGTTACTTTTGGTTATACTACAGGGGTATTCTACCGAGGGGTATCCAAAACCGGATACCCCCAAAATTCCTATTTTATCCTTGTTCCATCTTTCATTCTTCCTTTTGCATCCTTTTGATATTTTCTAATGCCCTTTCTATTCCTTCAACATGACGTTTAAACTCTGGGTTCCCAGCGATAATCAGCTGGTCAATTACAGTCCATACTGCCGCAATTATGCTAAGTGTTAAGACTGCTAGCATAATCGCAATGTACACGTATTTGGTCATTTTTGACATTTTTTTCTCCTTTTCTCTTTATTTGCGCCGGTTAGATCAGGTTCTTAGGAGAAGTGCTGAACTTCTAATGATATCCTACATTAAATTTTTACTGTTTCCGCAAAAATCATATAAAGTTTTGTAACAATAATCTGTAAGAGGATAAAACCCATGAGAGAAGTGCAATGTAATGTCGGCGGCAGCAAGCATTATGAGGAAGGCAGAGTAGAATACCTTTTCTTCTATCAAGGTGAGTATTTGCTAGTTCCTAATACCTCAGTTGAAGCTTGTGTAGATTGCGGTATAGTTGACTATGATGCAGCGGTGATGAAATAGATTTTATTCGCTATTCACCAGCAAACCGAAGCACCCGATCGCTATATCCAAATTCCTACCAAGGTTTACACATAGATCTTCGATATCGCGCAGAAACCGGGTAACTCCTGTAAAACCCGGTTTCTTATACCCTTTCGCGATGCCATCAACCCGGTTTCTTGTACCCCCAAGCAAGGCATAATCAGAGGGCAGGTTAATCTAATCTAATCAGAAGATGAATTTGAACCTACGGATATTATCCGATTCATGGGACTGTCAAGCAGAGAAAATAGGTAATTCTCTCATCCTGCATGGGGACTGTTTCCAATGGTTTCCTCAAGTCCCGGAAAATAGCATTCATGCAGTCTGACTCTGGCAGTTGGGTGTGATCCGGTAGTAATTCCGGTTGTACTTTTTTGAATGTTGTCTGGACCATTTTCTTTTCCTCTGTGTCAAAAGTGGATAGGGTTTCTCTCTCTTGATGTGGTAGGACAACATGCAGACAGCATAAGGGTTTTCAGCCCTCGACTGCATACTGCTATATACTATTCTATTCCATCCATTGCGAGTTCAGGCTCTATTGGTTGATTTTACGGCCCGACCACCGTTCCAATAGGAGCGGCCCCCTCGCAGAAGACTGAGGAAATGCCTTGGATATCAGCTTCAGTTTTTCCATGTTCTAGAATGAATGATTACAACCAACGCTATCTGTATTTTAATTATAGCCCCATAGGTGTCAGGTGGGCGGTGCCCACCGGTCGAGCGAAACCTTTTGGTGAGCACCACCCACTTGTTTATTTGTACCTATCTATTGATGGCATTCTCAAATATTAGGGATATGCCTTACTCGGAAAACTGCCGGACAACTTCAACAGTGATTGAGAGCGCTTCTGCTACTTGCTCGGTGCTCAAACCGAGAGCCAATAATCGGGGAATTGCCTCCTGTTGTGACTGTTCAGCTTTTTGAGCCCGTGCCCGTTCTTGTTCTGCCCGTGCCCGTTCTTGTTCAGCCCTTGCCTGTTCTTGTTCAGCCCGTGCCTGTTCTTGTTCAGCCCGTGCCTGTTCTTGTTCGGCACGTTGGCGCTCCAGTTTAGCACGTTGGCGCTCCAGTTCAGCACGTTGGCGCTCCAGTTCGGCTCGCTCATTGCCTAGGGGTAACAGATTTCCCCGATCGTCCCACCACCGCATCCACGGCTGATTTTGATTCAGATAGACGCCATGCCATACTCCCAGCTCTACTCCTAAAGGTGGTATGGGATAATGTCCTCGTTCATTGGGTGCTTGTCGAAAATAAGTCCCTCCTTGCAAATGGTAAAATTCCAATGTGCCATTTTTGACAATATATATCCCATAGTAGGGAATGGAGATCATTTGCTCGTAAACCCAGAATTTTCCCGGTTTGATGAGTGTCCCATCTTCTTCGATCGACATGGGCGTGTTGTCCCGTTCCGGTTTCCCATTACCACTGGCAAACTCTAAGGCTACTAAGGGTATTACCTGTTCTTTCCAGAGGACATAGGAACGCCGAATCTCCCTTTCTAATCTGGGAGGCACTCCTGGCACGTAAAACCAGTCTGGTGCTTCGGCACCGCTTTCTGGCGGCTCCGTTTCTTTCCAGTATATGCCGCAGTCTTGTCCGATCGCGTATTGTCCGTCCGGGTGCAACTGCTCTAATATTGGCAAGAGGGAATCTGTGAGAATTATGCTTTGAGGATGTTCTTGGAAGTTTTTCACAAATGTACCGTCTGACTCTGGCAGTTGGGTGTGATCCGGTAGTAATTCCGGTTGTACTTTTTTGAATGTTGTCTGGACCATTTTCTTTTCCTCTGTGTCAAAAGTGGATAGGGTTTCTCTCTCTTGATGTGGTAGGACAACATGCAGACAGCATAAGGGTTTTCAGCCCTCGACTGCATACTGCTATATACTTTCTATTCCATCCATTGCGGGTTCAGGCTCTATTGGTTTATTTTACGGCCCGACCACCGTTCCAATAGGAGCGGCCCCCTCGCAGAAGACTGGGGAAATGCCGCCCAGACTTACCCTCGTTTTGGATTTGGTTTAACATTAATAGGATTAGTCATTTTCCAAGTACCAATCTTCTCCATCTAAAACAGAGAACTCTGTTAACTCTGGAGCGTGCAAGAAATCCCTGGCTGCACACGGCTACGCCTACGCTACACGGCTACGCCTGCGCGATCAGCGGTTGCAGCTATAGATGCAGCTAGCAATTTGTGACGTTCTGCCACAGGTAGCCTCGCAATTTCTTGGAGAGATAGCTCTTCTCCTATGCTAGAGTCTGGTTGTTCCCGAGTCAACTGCACTTTCTGCTTGACCTTTTGCCGCAGAAATTCCACAAAGTCTAGTACCTCCTGTTGCTTCTCAGGCGGCAGGACTCCCATATTCTCTAGTACAGCTTGCTTAATGTCGATCGCTTGTTGGCAGGCCAGGGATTGATTTTCCTTTACTCACTATAACATCGATCGAGTCTTGCCCTCAACCTGGTTTATATTGCGTTTGTTAACGTTAAATCGAAGGTTTTGACGAGCGTTGGTTCATAAGTTAATCGCTACGTACCCCCCCCACGCTGCGCGAAAAATCGCAATGACAATCTATATCCTTAAACGAGAAGTATTGGCTCCATAGGTGGAAGGTGGGCGGTGCCCACCCTACAATCTAGCCCGCGCAGGCGGGCTTTGTGAGTGTAGCCGGACTCTTTAGGGTTCGGGCGTGGTCGTCGGAATGCACCCAATATTAAGCGCTAAAGTATTTGGCAACGGAATGATAAGTGACGATCGCGGTAGTAGACTGTTCGGGATACAGTTGTTCGCTTTCATCCATGTGCAGACCGATGCGATCGCTTCCCAAGAGGTCCAACTGCTTGTACTGGTCCTGCATATTGGGGCAGGCAGGATAGCCAAAACTATAGCGCGAACCCTGATAACGCTGCTGCAACATTTCCCGAATGTTATCGGGTTCTTCACTGCCAAACCCTAACTCGCAGCGAATTTTAGCATGCAACCATTCCGCGATCGCCTCAGCGGTCTGGACTGCCATGCCGTGAAAATAGAGATAATCTGTATATTGGTCTTCAGCAAATAGCTTTTGGGCAAACTCCGTAGCAACTTCTCCCACAGTCACCCCATGCATGGGCCAAACATCAACCCGCATTTTGCCATTTTCCACTGCTAACTCCTTCGGCAAAAAGAAATCTGCAATGCACAGACGGCGCATCGACTTCTGCCGGGGAAACTCGAACGTCTGGATGGGTTGGGCATCCGAAACAATGTATTGTCCGTCCACAACTGCCTGAGGATCGTAGACTAACAGGGAATTCCCCTCTGCCAGACAGGGGAAATATCCGTAAACTGCCTGGGGATGCAACAGGTTTTGTTCGACGATCCGCTGCTTCCACTCCGAAAGTATCGGGTACACCTTCTCTTGCAGAAACTCATCGTACTCTTCCCGGGACTGGCCCTTCGGTTTGCGGAATTGCCATTGCCCTGCCATCAATGCTTGCAAGTCCATATACCAGAATACCTCTTCTAGGGAAATATCCTCTGGTTGCAATACTTTCGTTCCCCAGAAAGGTGGCGTCGGACGTTCTATATCTACATCTACCGCCTCGGAACGCCGGGTATCGATCTCTACAGGTGGGACATCCGCCTTACTCTCCTCTTTTGCCGGACTGGGAGTATCCACAACCTTACCATTTCCATTTCCGTTTCCGTTTCCATTTCCATTTCCGTTTGCATCTACTTCATCCAAAAATCCCTGGATGTCGTCCCAATTTCCTGCGCCTTTCGCGGGCATCAGTTTGTCCATGAAGTTCAAGTCAGAAAAAGCATCCTTGCCGTAAATCACTTTCCCCTTATAGGTGTTCTGGCAATCTTGATGGACGAACTTGGGCGTTAAGGCGGCACCCCCCAGAATCACTGGTGCGGTGATGCCCCGCTGGTTGAACACTTCCAAATTATCCTTCATAAAGGCGGTAGACTTCACCAGCAGGCCACTCATGGCGATACAATCTGCCTTATGTTCTTCGTAGGCGTTGATAATGTTATCCACGGGCTGTTTAATCCCCAGGTTGATCACCCTGTAGCCGTTATTGGAGAGGATGATATCCACCAGGTTCTTGCCGATATCGTGGACATCCCCTTTCACCGTCGCGATCACAAAGGTTCCTTTAGCATTATCCCCCGCTTCGTCCTTTTCCATGAAGGGTTCCAGATAGGCCACCGCTGCTTTCATCGTTTCCGCTGATTGTAACACGAAGGGCAGTTGCATTTGTCCCGAACCGAACAATTCTCCCACCACTTTCATCCCGTCCAGCAGGAAGATGTTGATAATATCCAAGGGGGGATGTTTCTCTAGCGCTTTTGCCAACTGTTCGTCTAAACCGATGCGTTCCCCGTCGATGATGTGCTGCTTCAGCCGTTCTTCTACTGGCAGGTTTTCGTCTACGCTGCGATCGCGCTTAGCGGTCTTGCCGGCAAACATGGTGGTCAGTTCTGCCAAGGGATCGTAGGTGCAGATATCCCCGTCAAATGTGCGGCGATCGTAGATTAAATTGCGGCAGACTTCTTGATGTTCCGGTTCAATTTTAGCCAGGGGCAAAATCTTGCTAGCGCTAACAATAGCACCATCTAACCCGACGGCCATTGCTTCGTGCAGAAACATGGAATTCAACACGATCCGCGCTGCGGGGTTCAAGCCGAAGGACACGTTCGATACACCGAGTAAAATATGACACCCTGGTAACTCTTTCCGGATGCGCCGAATCGATTCTATCGTCGCTTTGCCGTTCTCCCTGTCCTCTTCAATTCCCGTAGAAACAGGTAAAGCCAGTGTATCAAAAAATATTTCGTGAGCGGGGATGTCGTATTCCAAAGCTTGGTTGTAGGCCCGTTGCGCGATCGCGAATTTCTTGTCAGCAGTCCGGGCCATGCCATCTTCATCAATGGTGCCCACAACCACCCCGGCGCCATATTTCTTCGCCAGTTCCAATACTTTCAAAAAGCGGGGTTCCCCATCTTCATAGTTAGTAGAATTGAGGATGCATTTCCCCCCGACAACCTTCAAACCCGCCTCCATCTTTTCCCATTCCGTGGAGTCCAGCATCAGAGGCAAAGTGACATTAGTGACGAGACGAGATGCTAATTCATGCATATCCCGTTCGCCGTCCCGTCCCACATAATCAACGTTCACATCCAGGACATGGGCACCTTCCTTGACCTGACTTTTGGCCAGGGAAACCAACCCATCCCAGTCTTCCGCATTTAACATATTGCGGCATTTTTTAGAACCGCTAGCATTCAGCCGTTCCCCCACAATCAGGAAAGAGTTATCCTGGTCGTAAGCTTGGGTACTATAGATGGATGCCGCTGCGGGTTCAAACTGGAAATGGCGTGCTTTGGGCTTGAGGGTAGCAGCAATTTCTGCTAATTGTTGAATGTGGTCGGGGCGAGTGCCGCAACAACCGCCAATCACCTGCACGCCCCAATCTTCCACAAACTTGTGCAACGCCATCCGCAATTCCATGGGCGTCAGTTTATAATGGGCATGGCCGCCGATGTTTTCCGGTAAACCTGCATTGGGGATACAGGATACCACAAAGGGGGAATGTTCGCACATATATTTTATGTGGTCTGCCATCAAATCCGGACCCGTGGCACAGTTGAGCCCCATGATGTCAATGGGGTATGGTTGCATAATTGTCAAGGCCGCCTCAATTTCCGATCCCACCAGCATGGTGCCGAAATTTTCAATGGTGACCGAGACCATCAGGGGCAGGCGCGATCCTTTTTTCTCAAATACTTCCTCTACTGCATTCAACGCCGCTTTAATTTGCAAAACATCTTGACAGGTTTCGATAATAAACAAGTCTGCGCCGCCATCGTAGAGTCCTTCCGCCTGTTCCACGTAAGCAGTCCGGAGGGTATCAAAATTAATATGTCCCAGGGTGGGCAGCTTCGTACCCGGTCCCATAGATCCGGCCACAAAGCGGGGTTTTTCCGGGGTCGAGAATTCTGCTGTAACTTTTTTTGCCAGTTCGGTGGCAGTTTTATTGAGATAATAGGCTTTATCTGCCAAGTCATATTCTGCCAGCACGATCGAGGTATTGCCGAAGGTATCGGTCTCGATCACATCTGCACCCGCCGCCAGGAAGTCCCGATGCACCTTGGCGATCGCCTCTGGTTTAGTATGGACGAGGTACTCGTTACAGCCTTCGTACTCGGGGCCACCGAAGTCAGCGGCGGTCAGATTTTGGGATTGGATGTTGGTTCCCATCGCCCCATCGAAGACGATTACGGGGCGATCGGGACTGTGGAGGTGCTTCAAAAAGGGACTGTTCATGGATACTCCCATCTAATATTAAATCATTCTTAAGTTAATATAGCATATATTTATCGACGATCTAGGAGAGATGCCATGGAGTCTGTAATGATGTCCGGATGGGTGAGACCCGCAGATAGTTCGGTGCTGCGCCTGGCCGCAACGGCAGCGAGAGATAACTTTGCCCAGACGGTTAACCGCGTGGCCTCCGGCGATCGGCAAGTGATTTTGAGTCAAGACGGGAAGGACGTAGCAGCTATCATCCATATAGAGTAATTTTGGCTGCTAGAGAGTTCGATAGAAAAGTTGTCAGACGAGTTTTATGCAGAGGAGGCTGAGAAAATTTTGGCTCAGACGAAACGCGAAGACTATATTCCCTATGAGCAAGTCAGAAAAGAACTCGGGTTGGAGTAATGGATGAAGATAACAATTACAGTATAATTTACTCTAGAACTGGCGTTGTACAAAGGAGCAAGAAAATTGATCGAGAACATGGGAGGCCAAGAGGTAGATATCTTTATGCCAGAAGCGATAATCATGTCGATCGATCGCTTCTGGGTGCCTGAATATTTGTTCGTCAAGTAGAGAAAGGAGTTATTAACTAATGACTGTGCCGACAGCAACAATCAGAGAATCACGAACTGTGTTAACAGGTGTCAGTTGGCAAACCTTTAAGGCATTGCTGGCAGAGATCGGAGAAGACCGGACTTGTATAATTGCTTACGATCGGGGAATATTAGAGATTATGACTCCTTATGCAGGACATAAAGAACCAGTAGCACTGATAGAAGATTTTGTTACAGCAGTTGCAGATGAAATCGGTATAGAAGTCAGACGACTCGGTTCCCTGACTCTGGAACGATCAGACTTAACCCGGATGGTAGAATCAGATACTTGTTTCTACATTCAGAATGAATCTTTGGTCAGAGGTAAGGCAGAAATAGACTTGAATATTGACCCGCCACCAGACCTGGTAGTAGAGTCGGACTACACGAGCTCTTCTTTGAACAAATTGGAAATCTATGCATCCCTCGGTGTTCCCGAACTCTGGAGATATCGCCGGTAAACTCTGCAAGTTTATCAGCTAATCGCGGGAAAATATGAACCTAGCGATCACAGTTTAGCTTTTCCGTTCTTCCCGATCGCGGAAGTACCAGAATTTATCGCCCAAAGTCAAACCATTGGCCAGCGTTCGGCAGTGCGGGCATTTCGCCGACGCATTCAAGCAATTTTGCAAGAGTGAAGAAGATCGTCAATTAGGCAAATTCTGTGCTAACAGCAACCAAACTAGCGAGTGTTCAAGAGCAATTTACCTCAGAGTCCAGAGTCCTGTTAAGAGATGTGAGTTGGCAAACCTTTAAGGCATTGCTGGCAGAGATCGGGGAGGATCGGACTTGTAGAATTGCTTACGATCAAGGTGTGTTAGAAATTAGAATGCCACTCCAAGCACATCAAGTACCTAAAGGACTGATCGAGAGCTTTGTGGAAGCGATCGCAGATGAATTAGAAATCGAGGTAATGAAACTGGGTTCCTTGCTGCTAGAGCGAGAAGATTTAGCCCGCGCTGTCGAACCAGATACCTGTTTCTACATTCAGAATGAATCTTTGGTTAGACCAGAATTTTGACTTTCATCGCCGTATTTTGCTGTACTTCTTTATATTATGAAGGATAAAAATGGTAAAGTCTACTTGGTAGGGGCTGGAGTCGGAGATGTTAACTATCTTACCATGAGGGCCCATCAACTACTTGCCCAAGCCGAAGTTTTAGTTTATGATGCTCTCGTGGATAGCCAGTTGTTGCAGTTAGTCCCCAATAATTGTCTGCAACTGCATGTGGGGAAACGGGGCGGTCAACCCAGTACGCGCCAAGGGGAAATTAATCGGTTGCTGGTAGTATACTGTCAGCAAGGGAAACAGGTAGTGCGGCTGAAAACTGGCGATCCCTTGATTTTTGGTCGCAGTCGGGCGGAAATTGAGAGCTTAATTGCTGCTGGCTGTGCTTTTGAGGTGATTCCCGGTATTTCTGCCGCTACCGCAGCACCTCTTTGGGCCCTCATTCCCCTCACCGATCGGGACTTGAGTCGCTGTTTTGCTGTGGTGACTGGTCACAATCCCGCTATACTAGATTGGCATACCTTAGCCCAGATTGATACCTTAGTAATTTTAATGGGAGGCTCTCGCCTAGAGGAAATTGTGCTACATTTGCAGGCAAATGGCCGATCGCCGTCAACCCCGATCGCGATTATTCGCTCTTGCGGCAGTCCGCAGCAGCAGATTTGGACAGCACTGCTTCAGAACATTGTCCGAGAAACGGCGGGAGCATCTCTCTCGCCAGCGGTAATAATAATTGGAGAAGTGGTAAAACTGCGAGAATATTGGCTTCATCAGAAAACTATGCATGCACCATTAACAGGTAAAACGATCTTAGTAACCCGTTCTGCGGGACAGTCTACTCAATTTCGGCAGATGTTGCAACAGGAGGGGGCACGGGTAATAGAAATGCCGACTTTGGAAATAGGACCGCCATCCAGTTGGGAGGAACTGGATAATGCTATATTACATTTATCGGACTTCAGTTGGTTAATTCTCACTTCCGCTAACGGGGTAGATTACTTTTTTGAGAGACTGCAAGTACAAGGAAAAGATAGTCGGGCCAAGGCAGGGGTAAAAATAGCAGTAGTCGGGAAAAAAACAGCCGCGAGTTTGCAGCAACGAGGTTTAAAACCAGACTTTATCCCCCCCGAGTTTGTAGCAGATGCTTTGGTAGCACATTTCCCCGAGAAGTTAGAGTGCAAAAAAGTTCTCTTTCCTCGGGTAGAAAGCGGCGGACGCCAGGTATTGGTGCAGGAATTAACCGCCAAAGGTGCAGAAGTGGTGGAGGTTCCTGCTTACGAGTCTCGCTGTCCGGAGAAAATATCGCCTTCAGCGTTAGACGCCCTGCAACGACAAGCAGTAGATGTAATAACTTTTGCCAGTTCCAAAACTGTGAAGAATTTCTGTAAGTTAATAGCAGCAGCAGATGGGGTATACTTAAATAAAGTTTGTATTGCCTCGATCGGCCCCCAAACCTCCCAAACCTGCCATCAACTCTTGGGGCGAGTGGATGCAGAAGCACTCGAGTATACTTTGGAGGGGCTCAAAGAGGCGATCGGGCAATGGGCAATGGGCAAAGTAGGACAGGGATAATCTTAGTAGTCAATAGTCAGGCGGAGTGGGAAGCTAAGCTATTGGATAGCTGCTGGATATGTAGTCCTGATTTTGCTGGCGGTTTCATCGACAATTTTAGTATTCTGGAATGTCGAGATGGCGAGAAGAGAAGACGACAAATTGCGCAAGAGCTGGGATCCTGGCACAACCGCCAGCACAACCGCAACATTGAAACAGATAAAATATAGAACTAACAACTAACAACTACGGCGCGGGGTAGCAACCTATCAGCAGAACCCGCAGGTGCCGTCCGATTTTTCCGGAACGGTATATCAGGGACTATTGCCAACGGATTCCGATTGGCAGCGATTTAAGAAGTCAGCGTTGCCGTCCGATTTTTCCGGAACGGTGGAGGATAATTGATCAATTATGACACCAGGAGAGTTAAGAGAAAAAGGCTATCATATTTTAGTTAGCCATTTAGGACAAGTGGATGCAATTCGCTTTTTACAACAGATGGGATGGGGCCATGGTGACTATACCCAAGAAAGAGGCGATATTTTGGATTCTGTAACGCGAGAGGAGTTTTGGCAGGATTTGCAGAGGATTAGAGATAGTAAATAATTTTTAAAAGACGTGAAATGTTTTTCTAGCAGTCGGGTATGATAATGAGTAAGCATCAATTAGAGATCGACAATAGTCAAGTGCCAGAAGGTTATAAACAAACAGAAATTGGGGTGATTCCTGAAGATTGGGAAGTCATAAAACTTAAAAATATTGCTCCGTTACAGCGTGGTTTTGACTTACCTACATCTCAGTTAAAAAAGGGAGACTATCCCGTTGTCTACTCAAACGGGGTAATGAACCATCATGCTGAGTTTATGGTTCATGGACCGGGTGTCGTTACTGGAAGATCGGGCACAATTGGCAGTGTTCACTACGTTTCTAAAAATTATTGGCCTCACAACACTACTTTATGGGTAACTAATTTTATAAACAGTTATCCTAAATACGTTTATTACTTGTATCAATCCGTAAAATTTGAACGATTTAGAACTGGTTCAGGTGTACCAACACTTAACAGAAATGATGTACACGACTTAATAATTGCAATTCCCCCCTCAGAAGAACAACGCGCGATCGCCCAAACGCTATCGGACGTGGATGGCCTGATAGCAGCACTGGATCAGGTGATCGCCAAAAAGCGCAACATCAAAACCGCCACCATGCAGGAACTCCTCACCGGCAAGAAACGCTTGCCGGGGTTTGGTGAGGAGTGGCAAGTAAAACGGCTTGGCGATATTGCAAATATTATGATGGGGCAATCTCCCAGTTCTCAATATTACAATTCAAAAGAAATTGGTCTTCCTTTAATTCAAGGTAATGCTGACATTAAAAATAGAAGAGCAGTAATTAGAAACTATACATCTGAAATTACCAAAAAATGTTACGATGGAGACATTATATTGTCTGTTCGCGCTCCCGTAGGTGAAGTTGCTAAAACTAATTTTGATGCTTGTATTGGCAGAGGTGTATCTGCTCACCACCTTGGCCGGAGCGGGAGCCTCCTTATTCAGAGTAAGCGCCTTCTTGGCCGGAGTAAGCATTTTCTTAGCCAGAGTAAAATCGGAGGTGTAGTAAAAACCCGTTAGTAAGAAGATCCCCTCCCGCCCCCTTCTCGCTTGGACAATTACGAACTACTTGTCACCAGCTGAAGTACAATACAGCAAAAAGCCTTTTATATCAAGCAGCAACAGCGAATCGCCCTGGATAAAAATCGGCATTTACCGTTCCGGAAAAATCGGATCGACTTAATCCTGTCTGACCCTCAAACAGGTGCAGCACGCTATATCCTGGATACTAAATACAAGAGTTGCGATCGCGCTGCGCGCGCGGGGACTTCCACCAAATGGTCAGCTATGCAAAAGCAACAAAATGTTACGAATAAAAATATTGTCTGTTTACTTTCGTTTCCAAGGTAACTGATTTCAAAGCTATCCAATAACATGAAACGCATTATTGGTCTTACGGGCGGGATTAGCACTGGCAAAACTACTGTTTCTAATTATCTGGCAGATGTCTACAAACTGCCAGTATTAGATGCTGATGTCTATGCTAGAGATGCCGTGCAACCCGGTTCCCTCGTACTGGATAAAATTGCCGCCCGCTACGGTAGTAATATCCTCTTACCTGATGGTACTCTCGATCGCCCCCAGTTGGGAGAGATAATTTTTCGCAACCCTTCCGAACGTCGGTGGTTAGAATATCTCATTCATCCCGAAGTGCGCGATCGCTTTCTGGCAGCCATCCATCAACTCTCGGAAACCCTAGTCTTAGTCGTACCCTTGCTATTTGAAGCTCAGATGACTGATTTGGTGACCGAAATTTGGGTATTATGTTGCGATCGCCAACAGCAAATTGACAGACTGATGCAGCGTAACTCCCTCAGTCTAGAGCAAGCGCAAGCCCGCATCAATGCTCAGATGTCCATAGAGGAGAAGTGCCAACAAGCTGATATAATATTGGATAATTCATTTAGCATAGAAATGTTGTTAAGACAGGTAGATGCAGCATTGAAAATTGAAAATTGCGGATTATAGCAGTTCTCATATTAGTGTGATATGCTATCGGAGATTGCTTCGGGGGGGGGGCTGACAAGGGTAGGTTTTTTACAAAAAGGCCGTGACTTGACAAGGGAGAGAAGGGAGACTCCGGAGACAAGGGAGACCCCGAAGACTCCGAAGACAAGGGAGACTTGCCAGATTTGCCAGACTTGCCAGACTGCCGAAGAAAAGGAAGAGAAATTTATTCTCCCTTGTCCACTTTCCCCCGTGTACCAACGGGTTTTGACCACACCACATTAATTTGAGAAATGCTATATTTATTCATGTCAATTCGTAATTCGCCATTTTTAATTCGCAATTCGCCATTTTTAATTCACCATTGTCAATTTAGGAGGACCATAATATTGAGGCTGCGATCGAAGCAGCCGCAATAGCTAAAGATACACCCAGAAACACGAGATCCCAACTACTTACGGACTGCTTCGGAACTAGAGATTGAGATTGGCCATATCCTCGTAACCGCATGGCTTGATATACTCTTTCTGACTGTTCGGAACTGCGTACCAGGAGAGTGCCAACTAATGACGCTAACACCCGCAAATTACGATAACTTAGTTGGTTTTCCCGAAAGCCCCGCAGTTTCATCGCCAGCTTCATCATCCGCAGCCGATCGCCCAATTCCTCCAGATAGCGATAAGATAACAGCATCATATCTGCTAAAACTGACGGCAGTCCTAACTCCCGCATCGCCTTAATACTGGTCAAAAAGGGTGTCGTGCCCAACATAACTAGGGCCACTGTGAAAATGCATAAAAACCTCGTCGCTATCAAGACCGCAGCCAGACATCCTTCTAACCGTAAAGCTAATGGTCCCATGCTGAAAATAACTGTATCCCCCGCTACAAATGGCAACAGTCCCACCATCCCCAACAGAAAAAAACTCGGGTAGCGCAGTCGCCTCAGCAGGAAAGATATCGGTAGCTGCGAAACCCGGTACAGGGCGATCGCTAAGGCCGCCATCCCTGGCAGTAAACCCAGATGCTGCACTCCGGAGAAGGCGAAAATTAACGCCATCAAACCAACCAGCTTGCATCTCTGTTCCCACCGATGGATGGGCGATTTTAACTGTGCGTAGGAGTCTAGTCCCAGTTTCATTAACTTCTGAGCATTTCGGGCTTGACTCGTTCCAGAAACAATGCTACCATTGCCGTAAACATGCCCTCGATCGCCATCAAGGGAATCTGTGCTAACATCAGGGTGCCGATAGCTGTCCGTTCCGCTTGCCCGTCGATATTAGCCGGGATATTGGTAATAATCAGCGAGAAAAAGATCGACGCTGCTAGTCCGACCCCGATCGCCCCGGCCAGGAAGCCAAAAATTCCCGTCCACAGCTTGCTTTCCCGCCCCAGCAGTTCCCGGACTTGGAAAACGTAACCCGCTATTAATGCTGGTACTCCCATCAAGATAGCATTTATCCCCAGGGTAGATAAACCGCCATGCCCAAACATGACCGCCTGGAAAAACAATCCTACCAGAATCGCGGGAAAAGCATAATAACCCAGCACCGCCCCTAAAAGTCCATTTAACACCAAATGGACGCTCGTGGGAGGCACCGGGATGTGAATGGATGAAGCTGCAAAAAAAGCTGCCGTTAGCAGAGACGCCTTGGGAATGTTCTCTTGGGGATTTTTATCCCGATCGATCTGGCGCAGAGACAACCAAGTCACTCCGCCAGTCATTCCATAACCCCCGATCGCCACAGCTGCGGGCAGAATACCGTCAGGAATGTGCATTTTTATTGTCCCGTGAAAAAAACAATCCCGTGCCTACAAATCCCCAGATTACCGCACCTGTCATCGCCAATTTATGGAGAGGATTTACGGTTGACAAGGGGGACTTTTGCCCCACATCGCCGATGGCAATACTGACGATCTCACCGTGACCAGCAAGGCGTACCTTTACCTGCCAAGATCCTACCACATCAGGGGTAAAGATAAAGCGACCCAGTTCGTCAGCAGTACCTTGCAACCAGGGGGTGGCCGGGTCATCAGGAGCATAAACTGTGATTTGGGCATTTGCCATCGGTTCGCCAGAGTCGTAGGTAGCCTTAATTTCAACTGCTTGGATAATTTTATGTTCCACGATCGCGCCATGGGCGATCGCCTCAGTCGGCCAACCCATAACTGAGCAAAAAATCAGTGGGATTACCAATTGACAATTCATGTTCCTGCTCTAGGTGAGTCTCAAGAGAAATCACAATAGTCGATCGTACAAAATAAAGAATGAGGGTGTCCCCCTTTCTTTATACTGGATTTATAATTAATCTAATGTTAGAGACTCTTGACAATGACCTTCCCCGACGTGACCGAGAGAAACTAAAGTTTTCTTCAGCTTCTGATAATCTTGAGGTGAAAGACTCTGCTTGAGAGTCGCCATATCTACCTCCAACCTGCCATTATTTGCCAATGCTGCCAGGGGTGCGAAGCCTAGTGCTCCGATGTTAATCTCCTCGTCCGGTGGCACGTCGCCGTCACCGAAGATGTGGTCGATGTGGAAAGTCGCTTCTACCTCAGCGGTGCCTCCTGGTGAGAGTATCCCTTTGCGCTGTTCGCCGACAAACTCCCCACAACTATAAGCGTATTCCCGGTCGATGGCGATCGCAAACTCGATAACTTGACTACTCTTGATAGCTGTACCCTCCATCACCAGCACGTAACCTTTGGCAGGTCCGGAGGTAGCCTTGACCATTTTCCAAGAGAGAGCATTGTAACGACCCGCTGGGGCATCTGTAAATTCATGTACCAGAATTGGATCGGCGTTCGCGTCACCGGCTGCTAGATCCACAGTCTTTACTGTATTGAGGACGACAGAGGCGTCTACCTCCGGGTTACTCTGAGTTGCCGTAACATCGGCCAGGGTGACGTACAAATGATTGAAGCTGATGTTCCAGCCATCCTTCGATAGGAAGCCCTGGCGCACGAAGTCTTCACCGTTAGCGCGAATTTGCAGCGTCCCGCTGGGGACCGTTTTATTATCTGGCGTCGCGCATCCCCAGAGAGTCCCGATCGCCAGAAACCCGAGACTCCCCAGAATCACTAGCTTTTGTCTCATCCAGTGCCTACCTGCTATGCCTACAAACAATAGCTTACAGGTTTTAATCCAGCTTGACAATGCCCAGAGGGGGCATTTAGTTGGCGGTAGATCGTAACAAACTGCCCTAGAACCCATGTAAACCAAGACTCCCCCGTTATACATCAGTTAACGGGGGAGTCTCAAGATAGAGCTAATGATGATGTGATGGCATCAGTCGATTGGGCAATGCAGTTTTAAGCCAGTCGCAAAACTTCCATCGCGTTCCCGAGAGCGTTCCGCAGTCGATAGCTAGCCCGGACGATCGCCCGCTGTTCGGGGATCCCCACGGAACTATAAGGTTCCGCAGCAGTGCGGTTGGGGCGGAAATAGGGATCGACCACTGCCATTGCTGCTTCATAGGCTTGTTCGACCGCATCGTCAACCGTGGAATCCGAGGCTTGTACGGCAGTTGCAAAGGGCCAATATTGGCTGATTATACCGTTCCAGTTTTCTTTGAGATCAGGAGACTTTGGTCAGACCAGGTTTCTTCTTCGCCGCAAATCTTCTTCGCTGACACCTCTGTGGCCAAGGCCATCATGCCCTCAAAATGCATGGTGGCATTGAAGTTCTGCCCCTGATTCAAATCGGATCTCAGGGTTCTGACGCTCCTGACTAGCCTCCGTGCATAGCGGAGAGCCCGATCGATGTTCTCATCCCGGTACAAAAGGGCCTCAATCCGGTGAAACCCCTTAAATTCTCGGTTTAATTCTCCCCCATCAAAACCAGCGGGACGAGCATCAATATCTCGGTCCGTTTGTTCAAAACTTGCTGCCAAAACCTCGATTTGCTCGTAGGGGGGACGCGCTTCAACGTAGGCATTTTTGGCCCTTTCCAGATTGCCACTCTCAATTGCTGCTAACAGGTCTCGGACTAGACCCAACTGTATCCGGCCTGAGTCCGAAAATACTCCAAGCCCGCCTCCACCTGAGCCCCGTAGCGTGGTGGCATGGACATTTGTGCCGAACCAGGCCGAACTAGCTGGATCGCGCAACGCCGTCGCGCTATGGACATGAATAAATAAATCTACCTTCCTCAATTCTCAATTCCGCAATTTCAGAATCTGGGCCGTCACCGCCAGACTTTCCTCATAAAGCATATCCCGACCCCAGCGTTCTAATTGCTGAGACATCAGAGACTCGGCTTTTTGGTTGCTCAAAGGTGTCACCTGTTCTGTGCGGCATTTCTGGGCAGTTCCCCCAGCTTCCATCCGCATACATCCTATGGTTTCAGAACAGAGAATCGTGCAGCAATCAGCATTAGTATTGCTAGAAGCTAGAAGCAAGCCTACTAGATCTCCGGGAATTTCTCCCCAGTCCGCTGTGGGAATTCCTGCTAATTCTGTTTCGATCGCGCGCCCTTGGGATCCCATCAACTTGATATGTATGATATCATAGTCTCCAGCTTCCTCACTGTAGGACACGGGTTTCCAATCTAAGCGACTAGCTAGCCAACCTAAAAACATCAGTGCTTGGGCCGTATTCCCCTTCTGATAGTCAATAGTCACCCGGTCTACTTCTACCAAAGCTGCGCGACGTTCTGGCGGATCGAAAGTCGCCGCAGTCAACTCTTGCCAAGCTGAAAGTCGATGCCAATTGAGATCGGCAACATAGGTTTGGGACTCGATCAACTCCTGCATTTTCAGAAATTCGGCGGCGGGATCGCTGAAGTAGCAAGAGTCCATTACAATACAGTTACTCGTTTCCGCTAGATGCCCAAACAAGGGCTGTTCGGGATTAGGCGTAGCCTTCCACCAGACAAACTTGGGCAGATCCGGTATCATCAGGGAGGAAACTGTATCGCTTACCCTTTCCAGAGCATCCTTAGTACCTCGCAGAGTGATGTATTCGCAGCATACCAGACTGGTATTGCTACTTTTTTGAATCGGGCAATAGGCAGAAACCTGTGCCGTTACTCCTCGATCTTCTCCTAACTCCGGACACAGGGTAATGATCCGGCAGGGATTTTGCGATGCGATCGCATCACTAAGACTAAATCCCCTCATGTTCAGATTAGATACTTCTGTGTACTCGGACGATTGCTGAGCAAATTTCTCACGCAGCTTTGCCAATGTTTCCCGGTTAACTAGACCTGTCTCTCTCAGTCCGTAAGCCTTTTGAGCTTGTTTTACCGCTGCCTTGGTCTTGGGTCCATGAATGCTATCGATCGGACCATCGTAAAATCCCAAACCTCCCAGTAATTGCTGGAATTCTTCTGGCTCATAGATCGCCATGCTAAATGTCGCCGCCCTCGTGGCAACGGGAGAAGCTTTACCGCTATTTTGGGTCAGCCATATTTTACTCAATTCTGCCTCTATTTCCCCCAGGGAGATATCTTTGGGTTTTTGCAGGGCAACAATTGGAGTTGCTGTCATTTTTCCATTCCTTTGTTAGTTTTCAGTTGTTAATTGTTAGTTGTCAGCTTTGAGCGTTCGCTGGTCGCTGATAAATGTTCGCTATTAAAGTCTACGCCAGCGCCGACCATCTCGATTTAAGAGAAATTCTGCTTCCACAGGTTCCCAGGTTCCTGCTTCATAAAGAGGAATCGCCTCCGGAGGGGCCGGGGCATCCCAAACTTCCAACAGAGGAGTGAGTACCTGCCAGGAAGCTTCCACTTCATCTCCTCGGGTGAACAGAGTCTGGTCTCCTAACATGCAATCTATCAGCAGACGACTGTAGGCATCCGTGTTTGGTTTACCAAAAGCCGTATCGTAACGAAAATCCATATCCACCGATCGGGTGCGCAGGGAATTACCCGGAGTTTTCACCTCAAACCGCATAGAAATCCCTTCATTGGGCTGAATTCGCAGAGCCAAAACATTAGGATTCATCTGTTTCGCCGCCGACTGGAACATCATATACGGCACTTCTTTGAACTGGATGGCGATTTCCGTTACCTTCTTGGGCATCCGCTTACCCGTGCGCAGATAAAAAGGCACTCCCTTCCAGCGCCAGTTGGTCGGGGTCGAGCTGGGAATCACTCCCCAACCCTCCCTTTCGGAACCGGACTTGCGACTTTCACCGCATCCGGCTACTGGTTGGTAAGCTGTTGTCATCAGTAGGATTATTGGGTTACCCCGTATTCCCCTTACCCTCTGTAATTTTACCCCTTATGGTCAATCCTATTGGACCGTTAATGATTTCAGCTCCGGAAGGTATGCGCTGCGCGCACGCTGCGCGATCGCGGAGGGTAGTTCAGCAAACCATTCTAGCCGCTCTTCTCTAACATTTCCCCATTCTGGCAATTTATCGGGGCTCTGAACTTTACCCGGCTGAGACTCTAGTCCATATTCATACTTTTGGATTTCTCCTAAGTTTTGCGACGTGTTAGGGCTACTTTCACCAAAGGCTTCTTACCATATCCGTCCTACGTCTGCATATCCCAGGCATTACCCCAGGCGTTGGCTTCTTAGAACATCCTTCCTCTTCGCGGCTTGCGCTTTACATCTAACTGGTCCAAATGGGGACAGCTCACGTGAGGTTACTTCGTTCCCTGGTATCATTTCTCGATGCTTTTAGGTTCCTGCTATACCCCGGGAGTTCTTCGAGTGCGATGCTGGTAAGCAAATACTACCAACACTAACTGCCATTTCCCTTTTGGGCCAGCGTATAAGCCTTATTCCGCTGGTTCTTATTAACGAGGCTTTCACAGGTTCGCTTGTTCTAACCATGAGCATCTTTCCTAGCGGTGTCACTAGCTTAGGCTGCTAGCTATCCTACATTTAAGTCCTAGCTCCGCACCACGGCGATGTGACTCCGCAGCACTAAGGACCGGTGTTACCCCCACACCTGGGGAGAGGGAATTTAACCCCCATGATAACCAGAGTTATCCGGCAAATGAAACCAGACCAGACTTCACCGTCGCCAGTTTACGCCTGAACGAATCGCACATCTACATATAACTTCAAAGCTGCATAAGTGGGAGTAGTTGTATTGGGATCGGCCCCCTCTTCTTCCCGATAGCCCGGCACTTGCTTGCCATTCATCCAACCCGCCGTGTATTGACCCCGAATGGCCGATCGATCCAAATTTTCCAAATCTGCTAGGTGCGTCGCCTGGACAACTTTTACCTTTTCACTCCGAATGCTGTCAGCATCCAAGCCGTTCGGCGGTTCCATTGCTGTCAGACAAAACAGTTGCATCAGGTGATTTTGCACCATGTCCCGCAAGGCCCCAGAGGATTCGTAATAACCTGCCCGCCCTTCTAGACCTACCTTTTCCGCCACTGTGATTTGCACGTGATCGACAAACTGACGATTCCACAGGGGTTCAAAAATCGCATTGGCAAACCGAAACACTAACAAATTCTGCACCGTTTCTTTGCCCAGGTAATGGTCGATACGGTAAATCTGCTCTTCCGCACATACCTGACGCACGATCTGATTCAGCACTTGGGCCGATCCCAGGTCTCGACCAAAAGGTTTTTCGATTACTAGCCGCTGCTTTCTGGGATCCCGAAGCATTCCGACACTTCCCAGTTGCTGGGTAGCTTCTCCAAAGAATCGGGGTGCCACAGATAGGTAAAATACCCGATTCCCTCGCGTACCTCGTTGTTCGTCTAGTTCCCCCAAGAATGCTTTCAGCTTCTGGTAGCTTTCCGGTTTGTCAATGTCCCCAGAACAATAGAATAGCCCTTTAGCAAATCGCGACCAGATTTCTTCTCTACCCAGTCCACCGCCAAACTCTTCCACTCCTATCCGCATCTGTTTGCGGAAATAATCGTGACTCCAGTCTCGTCGCGCCACCCCCACGATCGTCAGTTCTGGGGGCAGTTTGTGCTCTAACATCATCTGATAGAGGGCGGGAACGAGCTTTCTCTGGGTTAAGTCCCCAGATGCACCGAATATTACCAGAATTTGCGGTTCTGGCATCCGGTCATGTTGCAGTCCCACTCGTAAGGGATTTTCCAATAGCGTTACCATCTCTTTTCTTTCTCAATATACGTAGGGCGGGCAGATCGCCTGCCCGTCAATTCAACATTTATGGACCCTTTCCCATGGCTCAACTATGCTGGCACCAACTGTTTAACCTTGTCTTCTAAGGACTTCATCAGGGTATCGAAGGGCTTGACGAATTTATCAATCCCCTCTTCCAGCAATTGGGCCATCACTTCATCTAGGTTGATGTTTACTTCCTTGAGGGTTTCCATCAACTTGTAGGCTGCCTCTACGTCATTTTCCACCCGGTTATCGACATCACAATGGTCCGTGCAGGCTACGATCGTGCTGGGTGGCAGGGTGTTCACCGTGTCCGGTCCTACCAGTTCATCCACGTACATCACGTCGCTGTATGTGGGGTTTTTCGTGCTCGTGCTGGCCCACAACAGCCGTTGCACTTGGGCACTTTTAGCCGACAGGGCTTTCCAGCGATCGCTCCGGATAATCTTCTTGTATTCTTGGTAGGCGATTTTCGCGTTGGCGATCGCCACTTTCCCCTTTATCGAGAGCAGCTTGGCCTTGGACTCTTCATCAGCAGCAGCCGCCAACATCTTATCAACCCGGCTATCGATGTTACTATCGATCCGACTCAGGAAGAAACTCGCCACTGAAGCTATTTTGCTAATGTCTTGTCCAGCTGCTACCCTTTTCTCCAAGCCGCGAATGTAAGCCCATGCTGTCTGCACGTAGCTTTCCACCGAAAACAATAGAGTGATGTTGACATTTATTCCGTCCGCGATCGCCGCTTCCACTGCTGGCAAACCCTCTGCCGTTCCCGGAATCTTAATCATCACATTCGGACGTCCGATCGCCTGGTTATACCGCCGCGCTTCGGCGATCGTCGTTTCTGTATTTTTCGCAATTGTCGGCGGCACTTCAATACTCACATAACCATCCAGTCCCTGGGTCGCCTCATAGACTGGCAGAAACACATCACAAGCACCCCGGATATCATCAAACACCAGAGATTCATAAATCTCCAGCACCGATTTATCAGCGCCAATTCCTGCTTCGATCTCCTCATGGTAGATTTTGTTACCTTTGATCGCCTTTTCAAAGATTGCTGGGTTAGAGGTAATCCCCTTAATTCCCCCCGTCTCCGTCATCTCTTTCAGTTCGCCCGACTTGATAATATCGCGGCTCAGATTATCCATCCAGATACTCTGACCGTAGGCTGAAATTTCTAACAGGTGATTGGTTGCCATGTTTACTCCTCTCTCTCTAACAACATTTTTCGGTTGTCCGTTGTCCGTTGTCCGTTGTCCACTAACCACTAACCACTAACCATCAACCATCAACCACTAACCACTAACCACTATACTTCCAAAGGTATCGATTTGCGCTTTTTACCAGATTGAATGTGTCCGGAGCGAAGGGGGCCATTTCCGAGATTACCTTGCACTCCACGCCGGACTCCCCCGTTAGCGCAGCGGCAGATTGCTTCGTGCCTCGCAACAAGCTCCGGAGGGCTAGCAATCAAAGGCGCGTTAGTTAAGTAGGAGATTGCTGAGGGGAGAGGATCTCATTGAGCACAAGAATCTCTCAATTATCCCTCCCCATGACAGATTGGCTAGTTGAATTTGCGCAGTTCATGACCTTTCGCAGTATAACTAATTTCTAAATCCTCGCAGCTGCACCCTTCTGCACAAACGACTCCACTAGGGCCACATCATCTTTACTGCCAATAATCAGCGGCGTTCTGGCATGCAGTTTATCTGGCACCACGTCCAGAATATTCTGAGTGCCTGTGCTAGCCCTTCCTCCCGATTGCTCGATTAAAAAGGCTAAGGGAGCTGATTCGTATAGCAATCGCAATTTGCCCTCTGGTTTCTTCACCGTCCCCGGATACAAAAATACCCCGCCCTGGAATAATATCCGATGGAAATCTCCCACTAGCGCTCCTCCATAACGAGCAGTATATCCTTCATGGCGATGCACGTAGCGGATATATTCCCGCATCGATTCATCCCACTGCCAGAAGTTGCCCTCATTTACACTATATATCGGACCGTGGGTTGGAGTTTCGATATTTTCACGACTGAGGATAAACTCTCCCAAGCTCGGGTCTAGGGTGAAGGCATGCACCCCCGTGCCGATCGAGTAGACTAGCATTGTACTGGGACCGTACAGAATATAACCTGCCGCCATTTGTTTCCGTCCATTCGCTAGCAAGTCCGCTGCCGTTCCATCTATATCCATCCCTTCTTGCTGGCGGATCGCGAAGATCGAACCCACATTCAGATTGATGTCCAGGTTGGAAGAGCCATCGATCGGGTCATATATCAGTGTATGCCGTCCGATCGGGCAATTTTCCGGGATATAATATGGTTTTTCCATTTCCTCGGAAGCCATGCGGCAGACCAACCCGCTCTGCTTGAACACTGATATAAACACGTCATTAGCATAGACATCCATCTTTTTGACGGATTCTCCCTGCACATTTACCGTCCCTGTAAATCCCAGGGCATTCTCTAATAAACCCGATCGCGACAGGCGGCGCGATATGATCTTCCCCGCCAGGGCGATCCTATTCATCAGCGCACTTATATCTTGCGCGTCTGCCGAGAAGCTATGCAGTTGCTGCAGTACGTGACGAGACAGGGTCATGCAATCCCTGTCTAGGGCCCTTTCTTCCGCTATCTCTACATGGGTATCTACCATGTTTTTTCTTCCTACTTGATTGGCACTTGGTCTGGCGATGGCCTCCTGGGGCTTTACCTCTCCAAAGGCCGTCATACCTCCTGTTCTAAACCTTTCTCCCTATATTAGGAAACCAATGCCCGATGCTCTCTAACCTTAATATCAATTAAAGATTCAAGTAATCCCCACTGTTTTAGCCTGGGGATAGATGAACTCAGCCCGCCTTGTATGTTGGAATAGAGAAGGACATCAGGGTAGAAAGCTATCGGCAATGGCGATCGCCCGCCATAGGTCAATTAAACCTGTCGCGCAGATCGAGACACCGACGGCGCTCGTGTTTTTACTAGACAACCGAATGGGATCTGGAGTCTCTGTAACACAGATGAACTCGTATTCACAAGGGTGGTTGCTAGGAAAATATTTCTCCCCTGTACCGGTAGTAACTGCTAACATCACCAGTGAACTCAGGAAACATCACCAGTCAAGGAAAGGAGGCCATATGAATCTACCAGCCCTCGGTATAGCAGATTTCTGGCTCTTCGGTACGAGGCAAAACTCGTCTGTGTAAGACCGGTAATGCTCAACTTCGTAAGGCATTGTATATGCCAGCTATGTCAGCACGACGTTTTAACCCTGTGATCGAGGTATTTTGCGTTCGCGCAGCGTGGCGTCAGCAATTCGCCTGCTGGAAAGGAGTAAAGCGAAGCGAGCCATTATTTGTGCGGCCATGCATAAGCTATTGTGTCTGGCCTATGGGGTCTTGAAGTCGGGAAAACCGTTTGACCTCAACTATGCAAAAAAAAATGCTCGCCTCTTCATAGTCTTGTTTCGTTTCCACTCGCTGCCATTCGGGTTCAAAGCCGCAACGGCGCAGTTCATACACCGTCAGTTCGGCTTCCTCTGGCGAGTCTTCCAGGATTAAAACTCTAATTGCGGGCTTTTTCATCGCTAATTGCTCATTTGACTGTCAACTTTCTCCCTTCACCATCAATTGTCAGCTCTATCGGGGTAATATTGTATTTGAGTACCCCGATAGAGCTGACAGTTTCACCAATTATAACTGGGCGGCACAGATGGCGGCTCCGATCAGTCCTACCTGCTGATTCAATACTATATGCACTGGCACTTTTTCTAGTAAATTACTGACTCGACCTTTGTCGGTAAATGCCTGCATAAACCCTTCAGACTCTAACAGCTGGTGATTTTTGGCAGCAATGCCTCCCGCGATGTACAAACCGCCGTAGGGGAGAAGTTTGAGGGCGAGATTCCCTGCTTCTGCACCGTAGGCTTCGATAAACATTTTCATCGTTCGTTCGCTGAGCATATCCCGCTTTTCCGTCGCTGCTTTGGCAATATCTGCTGGATCTACCTTTTTTTCCTCACCTTCGGACTCCTCTTTCCGAACAGCATCCTGTATTTCTGGAGCTGATGTAATCTCTTGGGGATGCTTTCGCAAAAACTGATTTATTGCCACAATCCCCGGACCGGAAATTACTCGTTCCACGGAAATCCTACCTACATCATATTTCTTCTCCAGGTATTTCAACAGTTGGAATTCTGATTCATTCCGGGGGGCAAAGTCTGCATGACCGCCTTCTGTGGCAAAAATCCGATGGTTGCTTCCCTGGTTAATTAAAAATGCTTCTCCCAAACCCGTACCCGCACCGATAACTGCGATCGGGGCTTCTGTGTCTCGTTCTCCTGCTTGCAGAGTGTCGATATCTGAAGACTTTAAGCCTAACACTCCATAACCGATCGCGGCAAAATCGTTAATTAAACTCACCTGGCCAATTTCCATTTCTGTTTCCAGGCGTTTATTATCCAGTAGCCAAGGGAGGTTCGTCAGCTTCGCCCTGTTGTTGACTACTGGACCCGCGATCGCGAAACAAGCTTTTTCCGGCTTTGCTTCCCTCCCCGCCAGAAACTCCTGGACGATCGGCACCAAGTCCGGGTAATTTTGACTTGGATAAGTCTCTTCATGTAGCACTTCATCCCCATCTGCTGGTGCTTTCACCAGTCGCAAAATAGTTTTCGTACCGCCGATATCTCCTGCTAGTAATAATGTCATGTCCTTTGTTCCTTGTTAGTTGTCAATTCTCCTAGTTCCCTGGCGACCGCCAGGGAACGCAATTCTATATTTTCTGTTTACCAACCTTTAACCTTTAGTTAAACCGGATTACCGATTCAGTTTGAGTCAAATGGGAAGTATCCCCATTCAATTCCATGAACCATTTTGCCTCCTGACGTACCACTTTCACCAAGCAACATAGGGTCCCATTGATATCCGTGGTGGCCAGAGCAGACACTAATCCCATTGTCATCCCGATCACAGAGGCCCCGTGTCCCACGAGCAGAATATCTCCAGTGGACTCAGCAGCCAAAATTCTGGCAATTTCTCCGGCCCTTGCCATACAATCACGTTCAGTTTCGGGATATTTTGGTTTTATCCTAGAATGATAGCCCATGTCAATCCTGGGGAATTGGGCGGCTAAAGCTTCGAGGGACTGGGTTTCTGGATCGGAGTCCATCCAATCAGGATTCAGCCATTCACACAACCCCCACTCCAGTTTTAGCGGTAATGAGAGTGTTTCTGCTACTATATGTGCGGTTTGTGTGGTGCGCAAGAACGGAGAGGCAAATATCCCAGAGATCCTCGAGTCTTTTAGACGCTGCGCTAGCTGCTGTGCTTGCACTAGACCATCGGCAGACAAGGGCGGATCGTAGGGACGTTCGGCCCCGTTGAACCATCCGGGGTTGACGAAGTCTTCTCGGTTGGCATGTCGGGCTATCCAGACTGTTTGAGACATAGTTAGGACTATCAGCTTAGGGCGATCGGCTTCTATTCTAGCAATTTCCTAAAAAATTACCAACTTGAAATTAAAAATTAATAATTTAGTTGTCAGTAGTCAGTAGTCAGTGGTCTTAGAGATAGGTTGTCAATTTACAACCTACAACTTACAACTTCAGATGGTCAAATATGTTTCTATCGGGCCATCGGGCAAAACCTGCAATCTTTGGTTTTTCAAGTCTACCTCAATTCCCAAGGCTTCCATGGGAATAACGCCCAACAGTGGATTACTTCCCTCTGGTAGTTCCAGACATTCAAAGGTTCCCTCTCGTCCTTGTAAGGATATTTTTACATCTTGAAAAATGCGTGCCTGACTAATGCCAGTAGCAGTTTGGACAACCACTTCTCTCAGTATTGTCACACCTAGTTGAGCAATAATATTCGCTGGCAAGCACAAGGTTGTGGCTCCCATATCCACCAAGACGTTATTTACGGTAACAGACCGTACTTGGTCAGGTGCAATCAGGCCATTTTCAGCATTAGCCTGATCTATCCGATTTGTGACCGCTAGGGTCGTCGTAACTTTTCCCATTGATTGTTTGGTAGTTGTTTTCATGATTTGATTATAGCTTGTTTCTCTGTAAAGGACAAGATCTTTGTGAGGCGATCGCCCTTGACCATCAGCCACACTAATAACGTATAGTACCATCAGGCATAATTGCTCCGGACAGGTTAGCGCTTTCCAGGTTGGCACCCTCCAGGTTGCTACTCGCCAGGTTAGCATTCGACAGATCCCCATTCGCAGTAACTGACTGATGGGAAGATTATACCAGTAAATTCCCTTCCTTGTGCCCAGCAGGGCGATAAAACTGAGAGTAGTCAGTAGGACTGAAGCCAATTTTCTGGGTTGGGTTTCTGACTTTTCTGACATAGTGCGATCGCCTACAACATTAATTGGTTTGAGGGCTGACAGGGCAATATCAGCATTAGCATAGCGCTGTTTCACCTGGGGAGAGGTCATCTTAGACCAGTCAATGAAGCTGGGACTGAGTTGGCCTGCTAATTCCTTTAAGTTAGTAATGTCAACAGAATCGGTGCCCGTCAGTAAGCAAATTAATGTCGCCCCTAAACTATAGAGGTCTGAGGCTGCCGTGAGGACCCGCTCGAACATTTCTTCTGAGGGCATAAAGCCTGGTAAGTGATGCGCCCTCCCGACCAGTTGCGCCCCAGTTCTCTAATTATCTCATAGCCGTGGCCGCAAAAGTCAGGATATTTGGATATTGTTGATTGGAGATTCGGCATTTTATATTCTGTTTTTAACTTGCGTTTGATACGATTCAAGACTGAGTATTTGTGACAGAAAGTTTCGCAAAGTTTATTCCCTCATGAGTTCAATCCTGGTACCTTTTCATAGATATCTGCCATCGGGCAGCAAAAGTCAACACTTGCCAAGTGGACTTCTTCTCCGGGACCGTAGGGATAGAGAACCCAGCGTCCCTCTGCATTCAGGCGGAAACATTCTACCCTCATCCGTTTTTGAGATATCAACACATACTCTTGCAGAGTTTCTATGAGTCTGTAGTTGGCAAATTTGTCACCCCTGTCGAAACCTTGAGTTGTGGGTGAGAGGACTTCCACAATCAGGCGAGGGTAGCGAATGAACTGTTCGTCAGGATTTCTGTCGTCCCTGGCATCACAAGTCACCTTCACATCGGGATAATAAAATACATCAGCTGCTTCAACTCTCACTTTCATGTCTGACGAGTAGACACTGCACCCAGTACCCCGGACATGGCTTCTCAACATTGCTAGCATATTGACTGCGATCTTATCATGGGCTTTGCTTGCCCCTGACATCGCATATACTTCCCCTTGTCTGTACTCGTGCTTAATGGGACTGATTTTCTCACCTTCTAAATATTCCTCTGGCGAGATGTAGGTATCGCTTTTACTCGCAATCATCTGGTTGGCCTCCTCTTCTATTCTACCCGATCGCCTCATCCTTTGTCAATATCTCGTTCCCAGGCGGGCACCTGAGAACCTCCTTCTCAACTCTCCATAAACCGGCGTTCTTTTTTCATTTTATCATGAGTTTAACCCTGGTACATCTTCATATATATCTGCGAGCGGGCAGCGAAAGTCAACACTTGCCAAGTAGACTTCTTCCCCTGGACCGTAGGTATAGAGAACCCAGCGTCCCTCTGCATTCCGGCGGAAACATTCTACAGTCATCCGTTCTTGAGATATGAGTACGTATTCTTGGAGAGTTTCTATTAGTCGGTAGTTCGCAAATTTTTCATCCCTGTCGAAAGCTTGCGTTTTGGGAGAGAAGACTTCCACGACTAAGCAGGGATAGCGCTTGAAGTATAGAGAATCTTTGTCCCGTGCATCACAAGTCACCTTCACATCTGGATAATAAAATACATCTGCTGCTTCAACTCTCACCTTCATGTCTGGCGTGTATACACTGCACCCAGTACCCCGGACATGGCTTCTCAACATTGCAAACAGATTTACTGCGATCCTATCATGGGCATCACTTGCCCCTGACATCGCATATACTTTCCCTTGCCTGTACTCGTGCTTGATCGGACTGATTTTCTCACCTTCTAAATAGTCCTCTGGCGAGATGTAGGTATCGCTTTTACTCGCAATCATCTGGTTTGGATCCTTGACTTTTTCTCTATTCTACCCGATCGCCTATTGCCATTTTCAATTTTCCATTCTCAATTTTACTCTTAATCCGATCGCGACCATCAATAGCAGACTTAAAATCAGGCTTAATATCAATTGCCTTTTCATAGTAAGGGATCGCCTCTTCATGTCGTTGCGCTCTAGCACGTAACCACAGCCATACCAAGACTCACAGTCATTTTGTTTCATTTCCAGAGCTTTCGAGTAAGCCAAAGCAGCTTTTTCATAGCAATGTAATTCTTCGAGAGTATTGCCCAGTTTATACCAAGACCGATGTACGATCGGCTTCATTATTTTGGGGCGGGGAAGAAGTAACTTGGCGATCTAAGGCAGTAAGTACCTTGGACTTTGAGACCCGATCGAGTTACAGGATATTCATCCAAACTACCAGCAAACCATGAAAGTAATTGAGCAAACGCCCATTCGCCTGACACTCCGTGCTTACCCCTGGAGTGCCTGGATCGTTGGCAGCATTTGGCTTGCTATCGGACTCTATTTCTTGTTTGTGATATTTATAGGCGCGATCGCACTTTTTATCGGACTTCTCTATCTCCTGCTTGTCGCTCAAATCGAAACCTGCTATATTGACAAAATTCTGGGATTAGTAATCTTGACAGAATATGGATTGTGTGGTACAAAAGTCAGAGAATATGCGATCAAGGCGATCGGGACAGTAGAAGTAGAACAGTACAGTGCGATTCGTTCTAGTCTAACGTGGACAACTACGGAACGCTAGGCCAGGTCCAAACTGGTAACTCTGGTATTCATGGGGTTAGATTCCCTCTCTCCAAGTGTGGGAGTAACACCGGTCCTTAGTGCTGCTGAGTCACATCACGGTGGTGCGGAGCAAGGACTTAAATGTAGGATAGCTAGCAGCCTAAGCTAGTGACACCGCTAGGAAAGATGCTAATGGCTAGAACAAGCGAACCTGTGTACGCCTCGTTATCTAGAACCAGCGAAATAAGGCTTAAAGCGCTGGCCCAAAAGGGAAATGGTAGTTTGTGCTGGTTCTTGCACTTGGCCAGTATCGCACTCTAAGAACTCCCGGGGTATAGCAGGGGCCTAAAAGCATCGTGAAATGATACTAGGGAACGAAGTAACTTCTCGTGTGCTGTCTAGATTGGACAAGTTAGATGTAAAGCGCAAGCCGCGAGGGGAGAGATAGCCCGAGAAGCTAATGCCTAGGGTAACGCCTATGGATATGATGGGGTGTTCCTCATCGAGCTGATGCGGGTTGGTTAAAGTAGGAAATCTTGGGTAAGAGTATCTCTAAGACGCCGGAGGCCTCTCGAAGGTTGGATGACTGGTAAAACAGACTTGGAAATGGTAATACTAAAGGTTATCTGGCAGCGCCGCTTACCAACCAGGAAAGGAGTGAAATCGCATGAGATGAGGGAGAAGTGGAGCAATCCGTAGTAATCCTAGTAGTGACAATGCCCTACTTGCCAGTAGCCGGATGCGGTGAAAGTCGCACGTCCGGTTCCGAATGGGAGGGTTAGGGGGTGACCCCTAGCTCGACCCCGACTAAACCCGCAGCAAAGGTCATACTAGGGTTGGCTACCGCACAGTAATAGTGCTGAAAAGGGGCGATCCCGTACCTGTTACTGTTCGCTACAAAAGTTGCAGCAAAAGTCAACAAAAAATAGCCGATCGCATCCGCGCCTTTATCCACCGCACCCATCACTTGACGGGACAAAATGTCGTGTCGTAAGGGCAGTACAAGTATAGCGCCCCGTTAAACATCTCAGCCAGACTTTCTCCCTAAATGGCCTTGGCCTCCAAGGTCGCAGCCTGCGAATACGCGCCCCTTAACAATAGAGATATTTTATCCAAGAATAACTTCGGAACTCCCGGGATTGACTGAGTCAATCCCGGGAAAACTCATTCATTTCCAGGGGGAACTGTTTATTTCCAAGAATAACTGAATCATGCCACCGAGTCCGAGAGTCATTCAGTGGCGTCACAACCTTTTGCTTTGACCTAATCCAAGATTACCTCAGGGCAGTTGAGTAACTCCAAGGCCAGAGCAAGCACCTCCAATGCCGGAGTAAGATCAGGAGTGTAGTCTGGCGCCCATTGGCAAAAAGAGCCCCTCCAGCCCCCCCCCTTCGGCTAACGCTCAGGGACCACCCCCCGCTAGGGAGCGCTCGCCGGCCACTGACCAGGGGTGTAGTCATAAGTAGTTAATAGCCGGGTGCATCTCAGATACATATATAGCCCGCGCCGGTGGTCCCTGAGCGTGGTCCCTGAGTGTGATCCCTGAGTGTGATCCCTGAGCGTGGTCGAAGGGAAGTCGAAGGGAAGTCCAAGGGAAGTCGAAGGGAAGTCCAAGGGAAGTCGAAGGGATCCGAAGGGTTCATGTAGCCGGACCCTAAAGGGTTCGGGCCGCTCAAAAAAAAATTCAGAGCCGCACCCATAATTAGCGGATATATGATATATACTAATAGTAGGCCCCTGCGAGGGGATAACCGCTAATAAAGCACATAGAGAAATTATGGCTATATTCAATGTTAGTACAGAAGCAGAACTCTCCCAAGCCATTACCGATTCCAGGAATAATGGTATGTCAGATACCATTAACATCATGGGAGATATTACCCTGACCGGGTTGCTACCTCATATTGAAGAAGACGTCGGTCTCACGATAGAAGGAGACAACAACGTCATTGATGGCAACAACCAACACCGGCTGTTCTTTGTCCTCGACGGTAAAGTCAATTTCAACGAGCTGATCTTTAGGAACGGCCGGGCCCAGGGAGGTAATGGCGTCAGCGGAGCAGCAGGCATGGGCGGTGCCCTGTTTATCTATGACGGGACCATCACTGCGACCAATAGCACTTTCGAGAATAATAGCGCCATTGGTGGCGACGCCGATTGCATCATCAAGATTGATTCTGCACTATCTAGTGGCAGTCTAGTAGGTGGTAATGCTAACTTTATCACTCCTATTCCTGCTAATGATGGCGACGACGGCAAGGACGGCAGCGAGGACGGCGAGGACGGCGATTTCGGCGGCAACGGCGGCGACGGCAGCAGCTTCGGCGACGGCGGCGACGGCGGCTTTGGCGGCAACGGCGGCAACGGCGGCTTTATAGACTTTTGCGGCGGCCGCCGCTGCGGCTTTGGCGGCGGCGGCAGCAGCGGCAACGGCGGCTTCGGCGGCTTCGGCGGCGGGGGCGGCATCGGCAACGGCGGCGGCGGCGGCTGCTTTGGCGGCGGCGACGGCAGCGACAACTTTGGCGGCCGCGGCGCGGGCATGGGCTCCGCCATATTCATTCGCTCAGGCACACTTGAGATTTCCAACAGCAGTTTTAACAGCAATATCGCCTTTGGTGGCACTGGCTATAACTCCGGCCAAGGTCTGGGGGGCGCCATATTCGCCCTGCACCGCCTCACCAATACCAACGGGAACAACCAAGGCATGCCCGACGCTCTGCCGACCGTACTCTTTAGAAATAACCTAGAGTTCTCGGGTAATATAGCCGGAAACGTAAATGGAAATACCATAGACCTTAATAATATGGATGGGGTCGAGCCGGGAATCGCTTCCCGACCCTCCCTTGAGGAACCGGACTTGCGATTTTCACCGCATCCGGCTACTGGGTACTAGGCCCTTTTCATAGGTAGACTTAATAGGAATTACTTCCGTTAGCCCTTGCCGCCTGTCTTTTCTTCCCTTTCCTGGTTTAGCGAGTGGTTGTTCTGATAACCGTTAGTATCACCATTTTCAAGTCAGTTTTACCAGTTATCCATACCTTATCCTCCACTTGCGTTTCGGATTAGTTCCGTGGCTTTTTAGGATTACTCATTCCAGCAGCTTCCTAGTATCACCGACCCACGTCAGCGCTGGCTACCCAGCATCATCTACATTACTGTAGATGTTATCCCAGGAATTACCCCGGGCATTCGCTTCTTGGGCCATCCCTTGAGGAACCGGACTTGCGATTTTCACCGCATCCGGCTACTGGGTACTAGGCCCTTTTCATAGGTAGACTTAATAGGAATTACTTCCGTTAGCTCTTGCCGCCTGTCTTTTCTTCCCTTTCCTGGTTTAGCGAGTGGTTGTTCTGATAACCGTTAGTATCACCATTTTCAAGTCAGTTTTACCAGTTATCCATACCTTATCCTCCACTTGCGTTTCGGATTAGTTCCGTGGCTTTTTAGGATTACTCATTCCAGCAGCTTCCTAGTATCACCGACCCACGTCAGCGCTGGCTACCCAGCATCATCTACATTACTGTAGATGTTATCCCAGGAATTACCCCGGGCATTCGCTTCTTGGGCCATCCCTCCCCCCGTGGCTTGCGCTTAACATCTAACTTGTCCTGATGGACAGCACACGAGAGGTTACTTCGTTCCCTAACAACATTTCGCGATACCTTTAGGTCCACACTATACCCCGGGAGCTATTTGAGTACTATATTAGCCAGAGTCTAAAACTAATACTAGCTACCATTTCTTTTTTAGGCCAGCGCATATAGCCTTATTTCGCTGGTTCCTTATAACGAGGCTTGCACATGTTTGCCTGCTCTAACCTTGGATATCTTTCCTAGCGGCGTCACCGGCTTAGGCTGCCAGTTATCCTACATTTGAGTCCTCGCTTAGCACCACGATGATGTCGCTTCGTAGCACCGAGGACCGGTGTCACCCCCGTACCTGGGGGGAGGGGAATTTAACCCCCATGCGGTCAGAGTTCCCGGCTAATGAAACCGGGCTAGCGTTCCGTGTTTGACCACGTTAGGCTAGAACGAATCGCACAGACTCCATTGGGTTAACAGGAGAAGATGAGAGGAACCTACTTGTCGGCGGCAGTGGAAATGATACCCTGATCGGCGGAAGCCGAGGAGACTACCTTATCGGAGGAGAGGACGCCGATATTTTTGTTCTGAGGCCAACCACGGGTGCGGATCTCATCGTAGACTTTGAAAATGGCACGGACTTGATACGGCTAGCAGAAAGTTTGAGTTTCAATGATTTGGAAATCGTCCCTCAGGGCCAAAACACAGTGATTAACTATGAAGAGAAAACCATGGCCACTTTGTGGGGGATTAATTCAATCCTGATTAATAGCGATGATTTTGCCATGGTAAATTGAAGTTTACCACGATACCTCACGAGCCGCCCCCGTTGCGCTGCGCAGCGCATGCGGTGCCTTCCGGGTTTCGCCGTGCGTCCGGAAGGCATTGTAAGTTGCCAGGCAATACGCTACGCTATTCTATAATTTTCTTTGTTGATGTATAACAGCAGGATAATGACAGAAGCTCAGAATGTGGTGGGAGGAAAGCTCCAAGTTTGCTGCACATCTCCCATGACTGGATTTTATCGCAAGGGGAAATGTAACACGGGCGCAGGAGACTTAGGCGTGCATGTAGTCTGCGCCCAAGTAACTGAGGAGTTTCTGGCCTTTACCAAAAGGCAGGGCAACGATCTCAGTACCCCAGTTCCAGAGTATAATTTCCCTGGTCTCAAATCGGGCGATCACTGGTGTTTGTGCGCCTCTCGGTGGCAGGAGGCACTGGATGCTGGCGTGGCGCCACCAGTAGTCTTGTCAGCAACCCATGCAGCAGCCTTAGAACATGTCTCGCTCAAGGATCTGAAGAAACACGCTATTGATGATTAACGTTCATGTCCTACTAGGCAAATCTACCCCGCAAGTATTCTTGAGCATAGTTCATAGTAAGGACTTCAGTCCTGGCGCGAGGAAGTAAGCACGAAGAGTGCTTACTACGAACATTAAGCTAGGGTTTCCGGGCAATATCCCAATCCTTGCACAAACTGCTGGCGAAATTCTTCGATCTCGCAGCGATCGGGACTACCGTGGGAGACTACCGCCACCTGGTAGCGACGCATCACATTAATGGGCAACTGTCCTGTTTCTAAGCTCCACAGAGCCATCTGCACCCGGATTTCCGGTTGGTAAGGGAACCCTACTTCGTTCAAGTAAGCCCGAAAATCTCCCTCTTCCTGGGCGTCTAGTACTTGAGCTAGTTTGATTTTCATCACCCACCCGTCTATCTGATGGATCACGGTGACGAAGGCTACTGGTAGTCGGCGCGTAGCATGTAGATACTCAATTATTCTCAGAGTTAGACTGGCGTTGGGGAGGTAGTAAGTGTATTCCATATTCTTTTCTTGGCGACCAAGCTTAACACCATATTTATATTCTCCCTACTAGCTGTCACACCATGTTGGGGGAAAGCACCCGGATCCTATGGGGAGATTCCCCCAATTTTGGCTATTGGAGATCGCTGACCGTTCGTAGTAAACGCTTTAGCGTCTGCCGGGTCGGGCAATAATAGCATATATAGTATGATGGCAGGAATTTTACGCCCGTGTTGTCCCCCGATCGCTCTAATTTGGACTTAACTTTAGCCAGTTACGACTACGATCTGCCGGAGGATCTGATTGCTCAGAATCCGGTGACGCCCAGGGATAGTTCTCGCTTGCTGGTGGTAGACTCCCCTACTCATCATCAGCACCGGTACTTTCGCGATTTGCCAGACCTCCTCCAACCAGGAGATTTGCTAGTTCTCAATGATACTCGCGTTCTTCGGGCTCGACTCTACGGTCGCAAAGATACGGGTACGCCTGTAGAAGTTTTGTTACTAGAACCCCGTCAGTCAAACTGCTGGCTAGCTTTGGTAAAACCGGGCCGACGCCTGAAACCTGATGCAACGATTATCTTCACCCCTTGTATTAATATTGACAGAAGACTGAAGGCGACAGTGGTGGCTACGGATACGGATACTGCGGGGCGGCTATTACAATTTGAACTTCCACCTGGGACTGACCTGGAGCAGTTGCTGCCCGATTTCGGTCATGTGCCGTTTCCACCCTATATTACCGCATCTCAGGCCCTGCCAGAACAGTATCAAACTGTCTATGCACGGCAACCAGGCTCCGTGGCTGCACCGACTGCGGGGTTACATTTTACTCCAGAATTGTTAAAAAGGTTGCGACAGCGGGGAATTGAACAGCGGTATGTGACGCTACATGTGGGCGTCGGTACTTTTAGACCTGTGGAGGTAGAAGATGTGACTAGCCATCAAATGCATGGGGAGTGGATCTCAGTACCGGAAACAACTGTAGCACAAATTCATCAGACTCAGGTTAGAGGCGGGCGGGTGCTGGCGGTGGGGACGACGGTGGCGCGATCGCTGGAAGGGGCTGCCCATTCAGGAGGACTGGAAGCCTATACTGGTAAGACGGAGTTGTTTATCTATCCGGGCTATCATTGGCGGGTGGTAGATGGGTTGATTACTAATTTCCATTTGCCCCGTTCTAGTTTGCTGATGCTGGTTAGTGCTATGCTGGGACGCGACCGCTTGCTGCACCTGTATCGTGAGGCGATCGGCCACCAATATCGCTTCTATTCTTTTGGCGATGCGATGCTGATTTTGCCTGATGCCTGGAAAATTATCTGAAAAACTGATTGCGAATTGCCAATTGAGAATTGAAAAGTGCCAATTAAGAATCTACCATCTAATATCAAGTCTGGGTAATTACCCACAACCCGCGAAACCCCGCAGCCATGGCCCGCGCTAACCTGGGTTTGAGTCTTTATCGACAAGGCGATATCGCGCAGTACTCTTCAGACTGCTAGGGATTTATTTCAACAGCAGGGCAAGTCCCGACAGGTCTCGCGGCTTAACCGGATTTTACAACAACTCAATCGGGCTGACGAATAAGGATGAACGGGTAGGAAAGAAGGAACAGCCCCGATCGCCTATGGACGAAGATCTCATTTCTGACGATCCAGATTTTTCGGACCGTCTGCGGGCCGATCGGGGCTATACACCAATGGATAACATCCCCAAGATACCATAAGAATTCACCAAGGTTAGCGGTCAGTTGCTAGAGGTCAGTTGTTAGCGGTCAGTTGTTAGCGGTCACTGGTACCTGTTGGGCCTGGTACGCGGTCACTGGTCCCCGGTCACCACCGATCGCCAGTCACTACCCTTCGCTATCGATAAACGATGCCCATCCTACAACTTAATATAGTAGGGTAAAGTAAGTGAGTATTCTGGGATAGTAAGTGCTATGGGCGGTAGGCGACCAATTGCAATTGACTTATTTGCCGGTGCCGGTGGGATGACCCTGGGTTTTGAACAGGCGGGGTTTGACGTACCTGCTGCGGTGGAACTAGATCCAATTCATTGTGCTACTCACGAATTCAACTTTCCCTTCTGGTCAGTCTTATGCCAGGATATCGCTGACACGACAGGAGATCAAATCAGGAACTGCATTGGGGATAGAGAGATAGATGTTGTCTGTGGAGGACCACCTTGCCAAGGCTTTTCAGTGATCGGAAAACGCCAATTTTCCGATCCGCGCAACTGCTTAATATCTCACTTTCGGCGGGTAGTATTAGAACTAGAACCGAAGTACTTTGTCATGGAGAACGTCCCCGGACTCGCCCTGGGAAAACATCAACAGCTGCTCAATGACATTATTTCCGAATTTACGGCGAATGGTTATCAAGTATTATCCCATCAAGTGCTGAATGCAGCTAACTATGGAGTACCCCAGAACCGGGAAAGATTATTTATGCTTGGGTGCCGTCAAGGACTGCCATTACCCCAATATCCGGAACCCATAACTAGACCAAATAAAAATCCAGATGAGAACCAAGACTTGCCTTTGACACCGACAGTATGGCAAGCTATCGGAGACTTGCCGGAAGCAGAAAAATATTCAGTATTGCGGAAAAGGGACCAGGTAGTAGCAGAGTACGGCAAACCAAGTGATTACGGTCAACAGATGCGCGGTTTGTGTATGATAGCAGATGATTACTCCTATGCCCGCCAGTACGACCCGAGATTACTCACTTCCAGTATCAGGACAAATCATACGAAGAAATCTAGAGCAAGATTTGAGGCAACAAGACCTGGTAAAATAGAACGGGTCAGTAGATTTCATAAACTCAATCCCGAAGGTTTGTGCAATACTCTGAGGGCGGGAACGGCACGCGATCGGGGGGCGTATACATCTCCCAGACCGATACATCCGTACACACCGCGTTGCATTACAGTCAGGGAAGCAGGAAGGTTACATTCCTATCCAGACTGGTTGAGATTTCATGTTACCAAATGGCACGGCTTTCGGCAAATAGGAAATTCGGTACCGCCGTTATTAGCGAAAGCTGTAGCAGCAGAGATCATCCGTTCTCTAGGAGTAGAACCCTGCAAACCTTGTGAAGAACAACCTTTGGGAAAGAAAGAGTTACTGCATATGACTATGTCACAAGCAACTGCATATTATGGTGCAGATCCCCAGGCGATCGCACATCGGAGCCGATAAGCCGTTCGTAGTAAGACACACGGTTCGTAGTAAGCACTTCGATGCACTCGCGCTACTCGCACTACCCCTCGCGCATCGAAGCGTGCTTGCCAGGCGCTTCGCGCCTAGAGGAGTCGTTCGTAGTAATATCATGTCTGATTAAATGCCCATAATAAAAATTGCATCACCTGTAGGTTGGGTTTCGTGCCTCAACCCAACCTCGATGTCTCTCGGGTTTTCGCCGTGCGTTCGGGAGACATCGAAAGTAAGCCCTGTTGGGTTTCGCGCTTAGTCTACCCAACAAACGCAAGAGATATTTTTTATTACGGTTAATCATCCCGACTTGATATAAGACACACTTTACGGCTTGCCTGTAGTTGGGTTGACTTCTGGAAACCCAAGGTCAACCGCAGTAATGGTTGGGCTTACCCACGACCCACGTTACCCAACCTACAGGAATTCCCAATTGGGAATTGGGAATTGGGAATTAATTAGGAACAATCGAAAGCTGATGGGATGTATTCTTGGAGGATGAACTGATAATTGCCAACCCGTACAGCTTGCCCCAGTTTAACAGGTTCTGACTGATTTGCTTGAGGGTTATAATTTTGTAATTGAGGTAAACTATGACAGCGCACTAAGGCAACATCAAAGCGACAGGATAGATCGGCATAGGCGGGATATTCGGCCAGAAATAACTCCGCCGCCTGCCAGATTAACTGCTGCTTTTTGACCGCGATCGCCAGTTTGCCACCGGCATCCCAGTTGCCGCGACTGCGAGTTTTCACCTCCACAAATGCTAACTCATGGGCCCGTTGGGCGATGATGTCCAACTCTCCCGATCGCCGTAGGCGCGCCGCAGGCGATCGGGTACGCCAGCGCCGGTGTAAGATCGCCCAACATTGCTGTTGCAGCCACTGTGCCACCAGTTCTTCTCCCAAAACCCCTTTATCAGCAGATAAACTCATCAGCCTCTTTACTCAGTTGGCTCGATATGGTACAACTATAATCGCATATCTATTAACTTTTGTCCTGTGATGAATCCTAGACGACACTGGCCTCTGGCCAAAATGCTACTGAGTTTATGCCTGTTTCTGCTATTGTCGATCGCAGGGGTAAGTGCGATCGCGACCCCTGCGTTAGCGACAGACTACAGCGAACGCATCCTCAAAGGGGCGGACTTTTCTGGTCAAGATCTGAGAGACTCAAAATTTGAGAGAGCAGATCTGACAAATAGTAACTTCTCTCATGCAAATTTGCGAGGGGTGAGTTTGTTTTTAGCTAAGCTAGATGGAGCTAACCTGGAGGGAGCGGATCTCACATTCTCTATAATCGACACAGCTCGCTTTAACAATGCTAATTTAACCAATGCTATATTTGAGGATGCTTTAGCCTATAATGCCAAGTTTGAAGGCGCGATCGTTGACGGTGCCGATTTCACAGGGGTGTACTTCCGGAGAACTACGGAAAAATTGCTGTGTAAGGCAGCGAAAGGTACTAATCCTGTAACTGGCAGGAAAACTCGCGATACTCTTTTTTGTTATTAGTCTATCGTGAATGGTAGGTTGGTTGAGGTCCCTTACCCAACCTACCATTCGGGGTGACGGGGAAGTTGATTTGATCTAACCCTGCATTTTCTTACGAACTCTCGGGTTGGGATGATAATATCTTAAATAATTCAATTGTTCTTTTTCTTCAGCAGTAAATGATATGTTAATCATTGTTACAGATATTACTAATTCGATGGCATTCCTATCATAACTCAACTCTCACAAAAGCGCAAGTCGATCCCTATCCGAGTATATTAGAGGTTTTTTGATGCGAGATGGTAGATTGGTTTCCGAATCTGCACCTGGTGATGTTTCTAAAATTGTTCCACTCCTACCCCCAAGCCTGCCCTATGGCATATCTTACCAGGCGAAAACGGCTAGCGGGATGAGTGGGGGACCGGTGTGCTGCTGGCAAGGTGATTGCGGTGCATGGTCACAGGGATGAGGCATCCATTAATCACCTTAAGTGGGACGTTCTGATAAATGTCTACAACACAATCAAAAGCCAAATTGATAAGGCGGAAAGTTTCTTGATGCAAGGGAATAACTTATCACAAAAAGGACAGTATGAAAAGGCGATCGCATTATACGACAAAGCGATAGATATTAAGCCAAACTACTATGAAGCTTTGGATCGCAGAGAGATGGCGCTAATGTACTTGAAAAAATACAAAGAGGCGATTGCAGATTATGATAAAGCAACAAAAATCAAACCAGACTATTATGATGCTTGGTATCACAGAGGCTATGGGCTAAGGCACTTGGGAAAATACCAAGAGGCGATCGCATCTTACGAGCGAGCGATATAAATTAAGCCAGATCATTATAAAGCTTGGAATTACAGAGGCTATGCACTAGAAAAGTTGCAACTATCATAAGAGGCGATCGCCTATGAGAAAGCAATTAAAATTAATCATAACCAATATGCAATCAATAAGCTCAATAATATGCTACGGTACTTAGAGGCGATCGCACCTTTTGACAAAAAGATAGAAATCAAGCCGGACGACCATGATGCTTGGTATAACAGAGACGTGGCGCTATTTAACTTAGAACGATACGAAGAGGCGCTAAAATCCTATGAAAAAGTGATAGAAATAAAGCCAGGCTACATTATGGCTTGGAATAACAGAGGCTTGTCGTTAGAGAACTTGGAACGATACGATGAAGCGCTAGAATCCTATGACAAGGCCATTAAAATTTATCCTAACTTCCAAGATGCAATCAATAACCGTAAGCGGTTGCTTCTGAAGCTAGGACGTCCAACCCGATAGAGATACAGATTTTCCTATTCCTACTATGCAGCCAGAAACCCGGTTTCTTAGCTTTACGGCTAAACATCACTTTCCCAAGGCACCTGTACCAAGTCTAACAGAGAAGTCTGGCGGAGTCGATCTATTTCCGAAATTCGCTGCTTGGCCTGATAGAATTGCTGATAATAATAATGCCACCCTTCTGGATCGCGAACTCGGTCAGTATTTGTCCAACGTCGCAGACAATAGCGAGAACGAATCTCACAAATGGCCCTCTCCATACAGGCGATCACAGCTTGAATAATCAGAGGAGTGCGGCGGATATCCCGTTGAGTTTTCTCATCCAAATAAAATAGCTGTTGCACTTGCGCCATTTGCTGAGAAAATTGGAGACAGTGGTCCTGTAATTTAGAGAGGAGGTGGGGTGAAGTAAGTTCTAGGGACTGTTGAACAAGCTGAATTTGAGACCACAAAAAGCGATGCTGCTGTCTGGTAAAGTCTAAAGCTTTATCTCTGAGGGCCTGGAGAATTTGACTGCGGTATTGGGGATAATGGAGGTAAACTCGTAGGAGTAAAGCTTCTGCCTGTGCTAAACGTTGGCTATCAGAACTAACGGGTAACTCTACAGACTTGTCTTGCTGCTGCTGAGATTTCTGCTTATCTGCCCGCCGTTGTGGTTTTTTAACTTGAGTGAGTAAATCTTGCGCTAGTTTGGGCACCAGTCGGGAGTCTCCTGAGGAGAGGAGTTGGGCACATAGATTGATATAATAGGTGCGGGACGTGCTATCTTGGATCTGTCTGAGGAGGGCGATCGTCTGCTTGGAGACTTGCTGAAACTGATCGGCTTTTTGCAGATTTTTGCCCTTGAGGATTTGTTGAATTTGCCAATCTATCCAGAGAGGGGCATCTGCTAACAGTTGTTGGTAAGGTAGAGGAGAACCAGAGAGTTTGAGAAAGTCATCGGCATCTTTGCCATCGGGAAGGTTGAGAATGCGCAGTTGCACCTGTCCTTTATAGGCCAGATCGGCAACTTCGCCAATGGCCCTTTCGGTAGCAGTGGTGCCCGCAGCATCGGCGTCAAAATTCAGCACCAGGCGTTTAGAAGCACTGTAACGCAAGAGTTGCCGAACTTGGGTGGCACTTAAAGCCGTGCCCAGAGAGGCGACCACATTGGTGATGCCAGCAGCATGGAGGGCGATCGCGTCAAAATAACCTTCTACTACCACAGCCTGGTCCAGTTTAGCAATAGCATCTTTAGCTTTATCCAAAGCAAAGAGAGTTTTGCCTTTATCGAAGACAGGAGTTTCCGGAGAATTGAGATATTTAGGTTTGTCATCCCCAAGAGTGCGGCCCCCAAAAGCGACGATCCGTCCTTGGATGTCCTGGATGGGAATTGTCAGGCGATCGCGGAATCGATCGTAATAACCGCTACCATTCTTGCGGGGCAGGATCAAGCCTGCCAGTTCCACCAACTTGACAGAATAGCCCTTGACCTCTACTAAATAATGGTATAGGGTTTCCCAGCCAGGTGGGGCATAACCCAGTTGAAACTGTTGAATAGTCTCTTCCCGTAGCTGGCGATCGGATCTAAGATATTCCAGGGGGGTCTCTCCTAGGGAAGGTTCGCGCAGGGCATGTTGATAGAAACTTGACGCCAAAGCCAAAACTTGATATAACTGTTCTTGGAGAGTAATTTGGCGTTGGAGTTCGTGGCGTTCTTCTGGTGCCATGGTCTTGATCTGCAACTGGTGCGATCGGGCCAGGTCCAGGACGACATCAGAGAAAGAACGCTTATCCAGTTCCATCAAGAAAGTGATGACATTGCCGCCAGCACTACAACCAAAACAATGGTAAAATTGTTTAGTAGAACTGACCGTAAAGCTGGGAGATTTTTCCTCATGAAAAGGACAGAGTCCGACAAAATCCTTGCCCCGCTTGCGGAGGACGACTCGTTGGGAAATCACATCGACAATGTCAATATGCTGCTTGACTTCTTCAATAGTGTCGGGGTGCAGGCGCGGAATGATCATGAAATTTATCCTTGAAAATGGAGAATTGAGAATGGAAAATGGAAAATTGAGAATGGAAAGGTGTTAGCAGTCATAAATATAATTGGAAGCAATTTAAAATTCGCAATTTACAATAGTGCATAAGAGGGGAAATATAGCAGATGGGAATAATTTTTCTGTCAGCAGGTCATGGCGGGATCGAAAGTGATGGGTTCAGGGATCCAGGGGCGATCGCCGGAAACACCACAGAAGCAAAAGAGATGATCCAACTGCGAGACTTGATAGCGGCGGACTTGCGATCGCGGGATTTTGAAGTGCTGGTGGTGCCAGACGACCTGAGTTTGCGGCGGTCAATAGACTGGATCAACATTCGTGCGAGACGAGGGGATGTATCAGCAGAACTGCATGCGGATGCCTTTTCTAACCCGGCAGTCAGGGGAGCGAGTATATATTACATCGCCAATAACCAGGAGCGCAAGAACCATGCCGAGTTGTTGCTGCTGGCTCTGTTGCACAGGCTACCTCAACTGCGAAGTCGGGGAGCCAAACCAGATACAGCTACAGGTGTGGGTAGTTTAGCATTTTGTCGCAACGTGATTCCCCCCTCTTTGCTGATTCAAGTAGGCTTTCTCACCAACCCGGACGATCGGTTCTTGTTGCAAAATCGACGGCGGGAAATTGCTCTGGGAATAGCGGACGGACTAGCAGCTTGGAGCCGTACTATTGACCCCATTGGTGCTCCCAGGCCCACCCCGACTCAGACAGAGACCTATCCCACGATTAATATCAATCTTAACGGTCAAGTCTATGGGGAGCTGGGGGCGATCGTCAATGGCAACGCCTACATCCCGATCGACCTAGTGGATAGTTTGGGGATTAACTTATCCCAAGCAAACGATGTCCGCCGCATCAATTATCGTAACATAGTCTATATCAAAGCGGTAGAGTTGCGGGATTTCAATATCTCAGTCAACTGGGATAACAATACCCGGGCAGTAGTTTTACGCTCGGTATTGAAGATCTGCGGCGGTCAACTGGATCGAATTATGCGCCATGGTAACACGTCGGAAGTGCAGCTGATGATGTTTCTCAAAACGAACAATCCCGAAGGTCTCGACCAGTTTCCCGACATTCCCCGACTATACCGAGAAGAGGCATCCATAGAGGGCGTCAACTATGATATCGCTTTTTGTCAGATGTGTGTAGAGACAGGATTTTTGCGCTTTGGTGGGGAAGTGCAACCCTCGCAAAATAACTTTGCCGGTTTGGGAGATCTGTGGGCGGGGTCGGGTGGTGCTGTTTTTGCCAGTGCCAGAATTGGCGTGAGAGCCCATATTCAACAATTAAAAGCCTATGCTAGTACGGAACCTTTGGTGCAAGAGTTAGTTGCGCCCCGGTTTCGCTTTATTACTCGCGGCATTGCCCCCTTGATCGGACAGCTGAGTGGTCGTTGGAATGCCGACACTCAGTATGGCGATCGCATTCTCTCCCTTCTCCGGCGTCTGTACGAGTCCGCTGGGTTACTTTAATTTCACTGTCATACCACCAGGGGTTCGTTCCAGGCGCTAGTGTTCGGCTTGATTTACTGCTGAATGTTCTGCTTGCGAGGCTTTCAACTTGTCAATATCCTTGCGGGTTTCTTGCCATTGACGCTGGTAAATTGCGACCCGTCCTGTTTTCTGGATCTAGTTGTGCTTCAATGCTTTGACTTGTTATTCTAAGGCATTGAAGCGCGATCGGTCTGCGGACGGCAATCTTAAATTATTGGTTTGTATCATTCTCAACACGAGCAAGGCCGGGTTTTTATGGAAGTGTTGTGAGTTTTTGAGTGAGGGGAACACGGCTTACGCCTGCGCGAGAAATCGAACTGTGCGGCTGACAACGATTTTTTTCGCTTTTATCACATGAGTGATACGGTCCCCGCGAAAGTAGTTCTTCCTACTATTAGCTAATCGAGTGAGAGCTGGGTAAATAATGCTTGAAATTATTACATGAAAAGGGTTTGAGCGAAAGCCACGTAAACTTACCAGCAGTCACCTACTGCATATGCTTATGGCCCCGAAGACAAATCTGGGAGAATAGGTATGAAGGGCTTTTCTCACATGAACTAAGCAACATTGATTAAACTCACATGAATGAGATTTTTCGGCTACATATATCTAGATTAAAGTCACATTGATTGAAAAATTAGTCACGGGACTCTATGACAAAGTAGCGTGACTCTATGGCAAGGTAATATTAAGTGAGGGGTTCGTCACGTGACTCTAACGCAGAGTCACGCAACTCTAACGCAGAGTCACGCAACTCTAACGCAGAGTAGCGCTGCTTAATTGCAGAGTTACGTGACTTAATATACTGGTCATGTGACTTTCACGCAGATGCTCCGATAACAGTTGCTCAAAACCTGTGGGAGTACAACGTGGCACTCCAACAAGCGGAGTTACTCGACCAGACTCGACAGCAAGCTAAAGAACTGGTCCATGCACTCTTTGCAGCAAACCCAAGCCCAGATGATTCAGAATGAAAAAATGGCCAGTTTGGGGCAGTTGGTTGCAGGTGTTGCCCATGAAATTAATAACCCGGTCAACTTATCTAGGGCAACCTCGTCCATGTAAGCGAGTACAAGATTTACTCTCTTTTGTGCAACTATACCAGAAACATGGCGACGCACGGCGAAACTCGGGGGACAGCACTACCCCCGAGACATCGTACTCGCACAAAAGGGGAGACGCTGGCTCCTGGCCTTCCGATTTTTCCGGAACGGTAGACGCGCTCATTCAAAGTCCGATGTCACCACTTACAAGAGTCGGACCGATCGCGCAGGGGTGTGGTCAAAACCCGTTGGTAGGAGGCCTCGCCTTCTGTGCGCCCCGGTCGCTCGATGTCTCCCGGGAGCTCGATGTCTCGGGGGAGCGCTAATCGCACTACCCCCGAGACATCGTAGTCGCACTACCCGGGAGATATCGTAACCGCACTACCCGGGGCGCACAGCCCGAACCCTAAAGGGTCCGGCTACAGGAACAAAGCCCGCCTGCGCGGGCTATTTACACGCATCTAAGATGCACCCGGCTATCAACTACTTGTGACCGCACCCAAGAGACCGCTCGCGTGTCTACTCGCACAAAAGGGGAGACATCGTACTCGCACAAAAGCTTAGACATCGACGCCACATCTGGTCAAAGGCCACCAGTTCCAGGGGTTGCAGGACACTCAAATGTCGCACTCCCAACAGCATAACCGTGACCGCAAAGCTGGCAATCAAGACCCGATGTGCGATTTCGGACTGGTAGTTGAGTAATCAACTTTAGTCTTTTACCGATGCGCCCGACAATGGGAATTTTACTAAACCACTGATAACGATGAGGCAAGTTCAGGACTGGACCAGATGATTTCAGGGAAGAAAATAACTGTACCAAGCCGACTCGCCATTGTCATTGGCTTGACGCCGCAGCAAACGCCAAGATTTCGCTTCTATCTGCCGTTGCAGGTACAAGTCAAAGGGGTTTTGCCCTTGAGTGACTTTACCTTCAGAAGACATCTTAATAGTATAATCATAAAATCCCTGTAAATGAAAGGTGGCTAAATTTTGCACGACCAAGGGTTCGCGCTTGGTAATTCGCAGCCGTTCGATTTGATCGCTGGTGGGTGAATCCAGGTGCAGCTGCTGGGTAAGCTGCTGCTGGGTGAGACTCAGCTGCAGAGCGATCGCCTTCTCTACCAGCTGCTTATTCGGCGTAGGACCGTTGATGCTACAGGCGACTAGCAGTCCCGCCAGGGCTAATGGTACAATGACCCGCCAAATCCTAGTTGCTCTTGAGTGCATGAAGGCCGATCTCATCACTATCTTGACTATTCCCATATAGTAAAGGATATTTAAAAGCGCCCGGATATTTACTATGATCGATCGTATAACTTCGCTTGTGTATGCCTCCCTATGTCCAACAAGACTCTTGGTCTCGATAGCCAACTTTACAATTATCTCCTATCTAGCTCCTTGCGCGAGCCAGAGAGCCTGCGGCAACTGCGCTGGCAAACAGCTAGTCATCGAATGGCCCGCATGCAGATCGCCCCAGAGCAAGGACAGTTCATGGCCCTGTTAGTGCAGTTAATCGGGGCAAAGAAAACTCTGGAAGTCAATGTTTTCACTGGCTACAGTACCCTAGCTGTGGCGCTGGCGCTCCCTCCAGATGGAAAGATAATCGCCTGTGATGTCAACCAGGAATATACTGATATAGCCCAGCAATCTTGGCAAGCCGCTGGAGTTGCGAACATGATAGATTTACGGATCGCCCCCGCACTAGAAACATTGGATCGACTCTTGGCAAATGGAGAAGCCCAAACCTTTGACTTCGCTTTCATAGATGCCGATAAAGAGAATTATCAGGGATATTACGAGCGATCGCTCCAACTCTTGCGCACTGGCGGCTTAATGGCTATCGATAACGTCCTCACCCAAGCAATTCGAGCCTTCAATCATTTGTTGCACCAAGACGAACGGGTGACCATTAGCATGGTGCCAATTGCCGATGGATTGACTTTAGCACTCAAACGAGGTCTCTAGGTTTGCTCAAGTCTCCCTAACTTGCTTTGTCCAATCGCTCTAGTTATGATATCACGCTTAATGAGGGGAAAACCGCTATGGAGTTTGTCATTATCACCCTACTTTTCCTGGGGATTATCTTTTAGCTACCGGGAGTTGTCTGGATGGGAATTCAGGCTTTCGCTGATCATCCATCTTGGGGTTTAGCTTATGTACTTATCCCCGGATATTGGTTGGCATTTTTCTATATCAAATGGAAAATCAAATGGAGAAGACAAAGAATAAAATGGCCCTTTGTATTGCAGGTGTTGGGTTATTTATTCATAACCATGTCGGGAATTATGTATTTGTTAACTCCCCTCAGCTTATTGAGTTTTAAGCAGTCTAAAGTCCCGGTAGAACCAACGACGGCTCCTCTGCTGGAACTGGAGTCGGAGCTAAAGTTGACTTATGAAGAATACATGAAGATCGCCTATTCATATTACAATAAGCAAGATTATAACACAGCTTTAATCAACTTTAGAAGAGCCTTGGCTAAACGACGATCATTTAGCTCTGGAGGAGGCCCGCAAAACTGAAGTAAGGATTAAGCGCCGGAAATATCAAAGATTCATGAGAATAGGTTATGCAGCTTTCGATCGGGGAGATTATGACACGGCGATAATTAACTAAAGCACAGAGCAGTCAGTAAATTCAAAATTTTTGCATTAACAACTGACAACTGACAACTGACAACTGAGCCCTAGCCCAGGGGAAGGGCGATCGCAAATTCAGTCCCTTTTCCTAATTCCGAGAAGCACTGCAATTTGCCTCCGTGTTTGTTAACAACGATTTGATAGCTAGTAGTTAAACCCAAGCCCTTGCCAGAACCCACAGGTTTAGTAGTAAAGAAGGGGTCAAAAATCCGGTTGATATTAGCTGGAGCGATTCCCGTGCCATTATCGGATATTTTAATGGCTACCCTCTGGTTATCCACCAGGGTGCGAATAGTGATGCAACCGTCGTACAGGAACTGGTCCTTTCCCTGATGCATGCGCTCCGCTAAAGTGCAGCGAGACTCAATCGCGTCGATCGCATTATTTAAAATGTTCATAAAAACCTGATTCAATTGTCCCGGATAACATGCCACCTTGGGCAAGTTGCTATATTCCTTAATGACTTGAATATTTCCCAGTCGGTGATGTAAAATTAACAGAGTACTTTCTATGCCTTCATGTATATCTACAGCCTTCATCCCCGTTTCGTCCAGACGAGAAAAGTTCCGCAGGGACAGAACAATCTCACTAATCCGCTCAGCACCGGTTGTCATTGAATCCAATACTTCCGGTAAATCTTCGATCAAAAAGTCTAATTCAATTGCCTCCGCTTTGGTGGAAATATCTTCTAGATCGGACTGCTGTCGATAGAGGAGGGCAAATTAGATCAGGTCTTGGACGTAACTGCTAGCATAGGTAAGATTGCTGTAGATAAAAGTGATCGGGTTGTTGATTTCATGAGCGATGCCAGCTACCAGTTTTCCCAAAGATGACATTTTTTCTGAGTGAATTAGTTGGGTCTGAGTTTCTTGCAGTTCTTGCAAAGTTTTGCTCAGCTGCTGATTGGCTTGAGTTAATGCCCTCTGTGACTGATATAATCGTAATCCAGCACGCACTCGCGCTAGCAGTTCCGAAGGGTCAACGGGTTTGGACAGAAAGTCGTCCGCACCCGCATCCAGTCCTTGCACCCGATCGGCCAGTTCTGCCTTACAAGTAAGCAGAATAAAGAAGGTGCTAGCTAACTCCCGGTCGGTCTTTACCCTCTGACAAACCTCTAGTCCATCCACGTTCGGCATCATCCAGTCACAAATAATCAATGCTGGACGTATATGTCTAGCCAAGACCAGCCCTTCTAAGCCATTTTTGGCCAGCGCGACTTCGTGTCCTTCAAGCTTCAGGTCTCTTTTGAGCAGTAACCGAGTTGCACCATGATCGTCTATCACCAGAATTTTTGACATCATAAGTGGAGATAGTAAGTTTCCTAATCTAAAATCCTTGCATCGGTGTTACATGTTTGCCATGAAAGCTTTCATCTGAGCGATAATTTCCTCTAACTGAGAGATTAACTTGGCGGCTTAATCAAGTTGGTCGGACTCTGCCAGTTGCTCGATCCTCCCTGCTAACTCTGGTATAAATCGCACTCCTACGGTGCTAGCACCTCCTTTCAGACAATGAGCGATCGGTGTCTCCTGGGTAGTGCTTCTAGGGGTCGGGAGACACCGACTGAGCTAGGGTGACTGAATTTTTGGTAGCAAGAGCTGTCTTTGCCTCTGTTAATTGAGTTTCGGCATCGGACACGAAGACTGGCAATAATTATAACTTAAACTCTGCGTCTCCTCTGGCGATAAAGTCCAGGCGATCGCCATCTACTGGAGATTCCTGATTGGTGACTAGTGCTTGGGTACTGGTGCATCGAGCCGGAGGTGCAATAGCCCCACCCTAAAGGGTGAGGGTTGCGATCGCCTCTTGAGAAAGTTGTTGTATATATGCTTTCACCCGCGACAAGCTCTGCTCTATTTGTGCGATTAAATCTGCTGCACCCTGGAGTTGGTTTTCTTTCCCTTGAGCCTCCAGTTGAGCCGCCACCTCTGGGATAAATTTTACTGCTATTGTAGCAGCACCTCCTTTCAGGCGGTGCGCAAGAGAGACGATCGCCCCGGCATCTAAGGCAAGCAAAGCTGTTTGTAATTCCCCTAAGTCTGTTTCGGCATCTGACACAAATATCTGCAATAGTTCCAACTTAAACTCCTCGTCTCCTCTGGCGATAAGGTCCAGGCGATCGCCATCTACTGGAGATTCCTGATTGGTGACTGGTGCTTGGGAACCCGAAGCTGCAAGTGCGATCGCCTCCTGTTGAAGTTCGAGATTTTCTTTTGACCATCGAGAAATAACGGCGGACAAATCTGCCATCGATACTGGTTTACTGAGGTAGTCATCCATGCCAGCTGCGAGGCATTTTTCCCGATCGCCCTTCATCGCATTTGCCGTCAGGCCAATCACCACCGTATGACGTTCATCACCTTCGCGTTCCCGCAGCAAGCGCGTTGCCTGGTAACCGTCCAACACTGGCATCTGACAATCCATCAACAGAATTTGATACCATTCTTGCTCGATTTTGTCAATAAATTCTTGACCATTATTTACGCAATCAGCCTCGACACCCAGTTGTCGCAACTGATTGAGTACCACCTTTTGGTTGATGGGGGTATCTTCCACTAAGAGGATTTTAACAGCATCGTTTGTAGTAAACACTTTAGTGTTTCTACCCTCGGAAGCCCTGAAGTGCGCTGACGATTGCGCTGCGCGCACAGGGCTACGCCTACGCGAACGAACAACCGATTTGCTGACCAGGGAACTCACCAAACAATCGTACAGCGACGATTCCTTGATGGGCTTGAGTAAATAGCCTGCAAACCCGCTTTCCCGCACGCGGTCGGCGATGTCCCCCCCATGGAGAGAAGTCAGCAGAATTAACTTCGTCTGGGCCAAAGCAGGTTCGTTTCCGATTAACTGCCTCAGCATTTCGCCGTTCATTCGGTGTCCCCGGGGAACGCTAATCGCACAAAAGGGGGGACACCGCTGCGGCATTTGCATGTCCAGTAGCGCCACCTCGTAAGGTTTGCCTTCCGAAGCTGCCTCCCGTAAAGCAGTGAGGGCGTGAGGGCCGTCTTCTGCTTCTGCAACGAACATACCCCAACTCCTGGCGAACATAGAGACCACCTTGCGATTAGTGGCATTATCGTCCACTACCAACAGCTTTTTCCCTGTGATGACTTCTGTGGAAAGATCCCTCGTCCTTTCGGACAGGGGCATGCCACATTCAGCGGCGATCGTAAACCAGAAGGTGGAACCAACCCCTTCTTCACTTTCTACGCCAATTTCCCCGCCCATCAGGGTTACCAGTTGCTTGCAAATAGCCAGGCCTAAACCCGTCCCCCCATACTTGCGGGTAGTGGAGGCGTCTACTTGAGAGAAAGATTTGAACAACTTTGGCTGAGCTGCTTTGGGAATGCCAATTCCTGTATCCCGGACGCTAAACCGAAGATGGCATTGGTTGGAGTTGACATTCCCCGTATCCACCTTGACGTGGATGACAATTTCTCCAGTTTCGGTGAATTTGAGGGCGTTGCCGATCAAATTAGTGAGCACCTGGCGCAGGCGAGTGGCATCAGCTTTGAGGAAACGCGGCACTTCTGGTTCGACTACCCCAGCTAATTCCAGACCTTTGGCAGCGGTTTGGGGCGCAAACAAATCCAGCAGGTTTTCCACTAGCTTTTTGAGGTCGAAATCATGGGCATCCAGCCGCATTTCCTCAGCTTCCAGTTTAGAAAAGTCGAGAATGTCGTTAATAATCAACAGCAGGTTCTCGCCACTGCTATGAATAGTTTCCACAAAATCCCGTTGTTGCTGATTGAGGGGCGTTTTCAAGAGCAAATCCGTCATTCCCAGCACGCCGTTCATGGGGGTGCGGATTTCGTGGCTCATGTTGGCGAGGAATTGCGATTTGAGGCGGGCGGTTTCTAGGGCGGCTTCCCGTGCTTTTACCAATTCGTTGATGATGTCGGTTACCATGATGATGCCGCCGATCGTGCCATCGGGTTCGTACCAAGGTTGAATTGCCCAGCGGAGATATATTTGACTGCCATCGTCGCGCTGATGGATGACAGCAATGATGTCGGCGTCGATCTCTCTAGCGAAACAGATCTCAACTGGCAAATTGGCGATACTGGCGACTTCAACAGCGATGGCAACACTGATATTCTCTGGCGCAATTATGCTACTGACGCGAATAAGGTGCAGCTGATGAATGGCACTACTGAGGGTAATGAAGTCTCTCTGGAAAGTTTGGCTGACAGTAATTAGCGCATGAGTGGCACGGGAGACTATAACAACGATGGTAATATCGACATCTTGTGGCGCAACTATGCGACTGGGGAGAATAAATTCTGGCTGATGAATGGCACCAGCAAGGACTCCGAGGTCGATCTGTTGACTGTCTCTTTGATTATACGATCGAGCTTACACCCGGCCTGGATACTGTAGTCAGCACTGCTGCAGTTGGCTGGGTTGCCTAAAGTTAGGTTTGTAGTAAGCACGCTTCGTGCTTACTAGGCGTGAAAGCGCCTAGAGAGTCGGTCCAGTTTTCTCGTTCCCACTGGCAACCCCGGGGAACGAGGGTTTGGAAACTCTGCCTCCCTTGACAAATAAAGTTTTGGCCTAATTTGACTGCCGGTGAACAGGAGGAGATTGTCTGTAGCTTCCTCTCATATCATGTCTGATTAAATGCCCTAACATAAAAATTGCATTAGCTGTAAGTTTGGTTGAGGCCCCTTACCCAACTGAGTTTTGCGTTACACTCTATATGGTAAAAATCAGAGGTTCTTAATTGTGGGTAATCGCCCCTACTTTCTATCATAATGGAGATAGGTTTGAAGGGGGGGCATAATCGACGGTTGTCGATCGGGTCATTACTAAATGTGGAACAATGGTGTGAATAATTTCTTGGCAAGGCCACGAAATCGCAAGCATCAAAAAGATGAAATGTGAATGAATACATAGGAATAATGCGATGTATGCGATTGATTTTGAAGCTACTATTGAAAATGGAATGATTCCGATTACGCAACAAAATTTGGCGCAATTACAGCCACAGATGAAAGTCGTTGCAATAAAAATCAGAGGAGAAACAAGAGGCTCTCAAGCAAAAGGATGAATTTTTAACCGAGGTAGCGCAGCATCATTTCGATCTGCCGCCAGACTATCACTTTAAGCGGGAATAACTTTATGACAGAATCTAAATGTTTCTTTGATACCACACTGTATTCGTAAGATTTGCAGCACAACCAGTTAATCAAAGATGCCTTGACAATTCTGAACTCGTTTCTTATGAATAAATGCAGGTTTTCTCAGAACCGTCTGAGTTCATTCCAAAGTTTTTCTCGTTTCTCGTTCCCTGGCTCCGCCAGGGAACGAGGGTTTGGAGGCTCTGCCTCCCTCGGGACTTGTGGGCGGTCATTGCATTGGCGTTAACCCCTATATCTCACTGCTAAGGCAGAGGAAATCGGTTATCATCCCCAAGTAATTTTGGCAGGACGCCATGTTAATGACGGAATGGGGGCTTATTTGGGCGATCGCTTGATCAAACTGATCGCGACTCATGGAGATGTTCCCATTAAAAAAGCCCGGGTAGGAATTTTGGGTATAACATTTAAAGAAAATGTCCCAGATACCCGTAACAGCCGCGTGCCGGATATTGTCAATGCCCTGCAAGAGTTCGGCATTACCCTCTTAGTTCACGACCCCTTGGCTAATGCCGAAGAAGTCAAGCCTCAATATGGAATTGTGCTGACTAATTGGCAGCAATTCTTTGATTTAGATGCTATGGTATTGGCAGTGAGACATCGCCACTATCTAGAAATGCCCACCTGATAAGTTGCTCGGCTGTCTGCATCCTGAGGGTATTTTTATGGATGTCAAATCTGCCTTTAACCCGGATACCATTCCCCCTCACATCACTTACTGGAGTCTTTAGCTTTCGTAGGGTGGGCACCGCCCACCACGGAAGCGCTAAAGCGCTTACTACGAACTGTAGGGTGGGCACCGCCCACCACGGAAGCGCTAAAGCGCTTACTACGAACTATAGGTGGGCACCGCCCACCAGACCCGCTATCAAGTATAATATAATATAGGTGACGAGCGCGGACTCTCGGTTCGTAAAACATGAGGACTAATACCATTTTGTCAAAACAATGCTACAATTAATTTTAGCGTTATGGTATTAGTCGGTTTTAACCGACTTTAGCCTCTAGCATTTGGGTTTGAACCCTCGCTATCTCCTGGGTAGTGCGAGTACGATGTCCCCTATGCATGTGCGACTAGCGCTCCCCGGGGACATCTCCCGACCACGAGATAGCGAAGGCGGGCTGACAGCGAAGGGACCAAAGTCCTCACTACAAACCTTATTTTCAAATTCGATCGACAATGGGAAGTATATTAGTCACTGGAGCCGCTGGTTTTATTGGTTTCCACCTCTGTCAACATCTCCTGACAAGGGGGGAATCTGTTATTGGCATTGATAATCTCAACGACTATTACGATGTTAGCTTAAAACAAGATCGGTTAAAACAGCTGCAACAACACCAGCAATTTCAGTTCGCTAAGCTGGATCTAGCCGATCGCCAGGCCATCCCAGAATTGTTCGATCGCCATCAACCAGAGAAAGTCGCTCATTTAGCAGCCCAAGCAGGGGTGCGCTATTCTCTGAAAAATCCCCACGCCTATGTGGATAGCAACTTGGTGGGATTTGTGAATATTCTGGAAGAATGTCGTCATGGGGGAGTCAAGCATCTGGTATTTGCTTCCTCTAGCTCTGTTTATGGCGTGAATAGTAAAACACCTTTTTCTGTCCATGATAATGTCGATCGCCCGGTGAGCCTATATGCAGCGACGAAAAAGGCCAACGAACTAATGGCGCACACCTACAGCCATCTCTATGGTTTGCCAACCACGGGTTTGCGTTTCTTCACGGTTTACGGACCTTGGGGACGCCCGGACATGGCCCTATTCTTGTTCACCAAAGCCATTCTAGCTGGAGAACCCATTAACGTGTTTAATCACGGCAAGATGCAACGGGACTTTACCTACATTGATGATATCATTACGGGAGTAGTGTGCGTACTAGACAAGGTTCCCGAACCCGATCCTAACTGGTCTGACTCCGACCCGGGAAGCAGTCACGCCCCTTATAAACTGTACAATATTGGCAACAATCAGCCCGTGGAATTGCTCAGGTTTATTGAAGTCCTAGAAGCATGTCTGGGTATGAAGGCGCAAAAGCATATGCTCCCGATGCAGCCTGGGGATGTTCCCATCACTTACGCGGATATCGAGGATTTGGAAAAGGCGGTGGGTTTTCGACCCAGCACTCCCATTGAGGTAGGAGTTGAGCGTTTTGTTGCTTGGTATCGCAACTATTTCCAAGTTTAGGTAGGATGCGTGACAGCTATCATATGGGTACTGCTAAGTCACGCAACTACTCTCCAGTTAAAATAGCAACCAATATGCGCATCAACTCTTGCAAGTCGGCGGGAACGCGATATAAGTTCAAGTCTTGAGTAATTTGCTTTTCCAGACGTGACAGCACCGAAAACTGCCAAATTTTACCAATGGAAACTGCTTCATACAACGGATTTTCCCCTTCTTCTGCTAGAGTGCGATCGACTGCAATTAATTCCACTGCCAACTGCTTAAAGCCCCGTTCTAGGTTTTCATCTTTTGCTGCAATCACCAATAACTGATTTCCTGCTTGCAAAAAGTAATCCAGATAACCTTTCAGTTGAGGTTCTACTTCCAGTGGATAGGAAACTTTTAATTTCGCTTCTGTATAGTCGATCAAGTACATTAAAACAGGCGCAATCAAAAACTCCCGTCTCGCCATCTCATTATCGATCGTGATATAAGGAAGGCTTCTTCTCAGCCGCTGTTCCCGAGATGACAAACCTTCAAGTTGTTGTTGGGATTACGGTAAAACTAGCTCTTTCGATGTAAATCCATAACCGAAATACTCTAAGATATCCTCGGGATAGTAGTTCCATTTGAAATAATCAGAAAAATTACATGATTCGGGAAGTTCTATCTTTTTACTCATTGTCCAACCTCACTAAGCAAAATATAGCCCGCGCAGGCGGGCTTTGTTTGTCTGGCCCCACCCCTCGTTCCCACGGCTCTGCCTGGGAACGGGTTCCGGCGGTGGTGGCGACGCAAAAGTGAGATGCGCCCCCACAACTCCTCCAAGGGTAATAGGAAAAGAGGGCTACCGGTTCTGAAGGGGAAGTCTGACTATAACCGGTGGTGACGAGCGCTCCCGGTTACAGGGTTACAGGGAGTCTGGGGGTCGTCTCGATGTCTCCTGTGTGCCGTTCCCGTAGGGTGGCGCAGCCATGTCCCCTGGGACAAGAGCTCTGGCAGAGATATCGAAGTCGGATTAGGCAAACAACAGTCGTATAATTGCGTTACATAACTTAACAATAATTAATATAGCAAGGGTAAAGGTTCGGTTATATTTAGTGGTTGAGAAAGAACGAGAAAAAATTTCCTCGGTGCGATCGCCCTTATCGGTGCGATCGCCCATTCATTCTTTAGGCTACATACCAATATGCTTGACTAAGGCGGCTGTCTGCTGTAGGGGAACCAGGCTATTAGCACAGAAAATGCCGGATGCGGCCACAGCGGGGACGCCAATGCCGGGCATGGTGCTGTCGCCGACGCGGTATAACCCAGGGATGGGCGTTCGATGCGCGAGGGGTAGTGCGAGTAGCGCACCCCGAGTGCATCGAAGCGGTCCGGGAAACATGCCTTGACTGGCTTGACGGGAGAAGCTGTGGGCCGCACCCTCAGCAATACTGTGGCTTTCGCATACTAGGACATCTTTACCATAGCGGGCCAGGAGGCTTGCTGCCACTAACCCCCAATGCCGCTACCAATGACGATCGCGTCTGGCATAGTTCTTTGGTCATCTACATTAGAGATAATATAACATAATGGACTGACGGTAGGGTACTAGGGCGTGTCATCAGTTAAGCCAGACGACAGAAGCAGCCAGATAAATCGCCCCTAAAAAGTTACGGGCTGTTTTATCATAACGGGTAGCAATAGCGCGATACTGCTTGAGTTTGGCAAAAAAGTTTTCAATTAGATGGCGAGCCTTGTAGAGGTGCTTGTCATAAGGATAAGGAACTTGGCGATTCACCTTGGAGGGAATGACCGCTGTGCAACTTTGAGCTTGGAGTTTTTGACGGACCCGCTCATCAGCATCATAAGCTTTATCTGCCAGGATTGCCTCAGCTTCAAGGTTTTCAAGGAGGACATCTGCGCCATCTTGATCGTGGGCTTGTCCTCCCGTCAAAAAGAAGCCTGTGGGATTCCCCAGAGCGTCACAAGTGGCATGAATCTTTGTACTTAATCCTCCTCGACTTCTACCAATGGCTTGAGCGTTACTCTCTCCACTCATTGTCCTCTCTGTCCTCCCCGGAATCTTTTTTTGCGCCCCAGCACTGTGTTGATGCGCTCGCACGATTGTCGAATCAATCATCCCATACTCGTTATCTGCGTCTTGCGCCAACAGCTTGAATATCCTTTCCCACACTCCACTTTTATTCCATCGGCTAAATCTTGTATGTACTACTCGAAAATCTCCAAACCTTTCAGGTAGGTCTCTCCACGGGATTCCCGCTCTATATCGATACAACACTGCTTCAACAAACAGTCGATTATTTTTGGCCGTTCCTCCTACATGGCCGTCTCTCCCAGGTAGCAAATCCTTGATTTTTTCCCACTGGTCATCTCTAAGTGCATATCTACGCATTTTTCTCTGTGTTTCTCTCTCTTCGGTTTATCTATTCTATCCTTTCTTTCTCTAACTGATGACACGCCCTAATACTCTTTTATGTCATTGTCATTGGTCATTGTCATTGCTTCGATATCCCCCAGAGGGGACGCGCCACTCGCACTACCCCAGAGATATCGAGGGGGGGGTTCAGAGAGATTAGCTTGTGCTGTATATGAGTTGCCCCCCCGAAGCAATCTCCTATCTTGCTGTCCAGGGGAGATTGCTAGCGCGACGGCGTCGCACGCTATTAGAGATAATATAACATAATGGACTGACGGTAGGGTACTAATACTCTTTTATGTCATTGTCATTGGTCATTGTCATTGCTTCGATATCCCCCAGAGGGGACGCGCTACTCGCACTACCCCAGAGATATCGAGGGGGGGGTTCAGAGAGATTAGCTTGTGCTGTATATGAGTTGCCCCCCCGAAGCAATCTCCTATCTTGCTGTCCAGGGGAGATTGCTTCGGGGGGTCTAGGGTTGGTGTTCCTGACAATTGCGGTTTAAACTCCCCCCCTCGCTTCGGACACCTGGACGTCAGTTCTTGCTGTCCAGGTGTCATTACTTCGGGGGGGTCTAGGGTTGGTGTTCCTGACAATTGCGGTTTAAACTCCCCCCCTAGCTTCGGACACCTGGACGTCAGTTCTTGCTGTCCAGGGGAGATTGCTTCGGGGGAGTCTAGCGTTGGTGTTCCTGACAATTGCGGTTTGGGATCCCCCCCTCGCTTCGGACACGTGGGCGTAAGATTGACTTGATAAATCAGTAATAATTGTGATAATATCTTTTCATCCAGCTGACTGGTGGTTCACCGGCAAGAGTTGGGGAATGGGGTGCCAGCCTATTGATTTTGTTTCCATTGTCGCCAAAACTACTAATGGGTAAAACACGAACCTTGAGCGATCGCCTGCTACTCCAGAGTCGGCATCAACTATTAGAAGCCATGAAAAATCAAGTGCAAGGGCGTCTAGAGCAGTCCTTGCATCGCGCAGTACTGAAGGATCTCGTGAGAGATCGGCAAGCAGAACCGCTCCGAAGGGATATTAATATCAAGATTGGAGGTAGTCCTACTTTTCAGTTGCCGCCAGAGACAAGTCTGAGGGAAATATTCGACCAGAACAAGGGTGTCTGGCTGATTTTGGGGTTGCCAGGAGCTGGTAAAACCACGACCCTGCTAGAACTCGCTCAGGAACTGATCGCAAATGCCCAAAGGAACCAACCCGTGCCAGTTTTATTCGACCTTTCAACTTGGCAAGGGGAGCCACTTGCCGACTGGTTGGTGAGACAACTTGAATTCAATTATAGCCTGCAAGTGAAGATTGGCAGAATGTGGCTGGATAATGGTCAGTTGCTGCTGCTATTGGATGGGCTAGAACGACTAGAGTTAGAGCGTCAAGAACAATGTATTGAGGCGATAAATCAGCTGCTGGAGAATGTTTCCGAACCGCTCAATATGATAGCTTGTTCTTGTCTGGAGGAGTCTAAATGCTGCAAAAATAAGCTGCGATTAAATGGGGCGGCTTGGTTGCAACCCCTGAAAGATACTCAAATTAGAGACTATTTGGTCAGTGCTAGCAGTCGGGAACTTTGGCAGTGCATCTATAATGAACCGCAGTTGTTGGCCTTAGCAAAAACCCCGCTACTGCTGAGCGTGATGACCCTCGCAGATGAGGAAATTTTAATTCATTCCTGGAGGCGCATTACTTCCGATCTCGAACGGCATCAATACTTGTTGAATGCCTATATGCGTCGGATGTTGACAGTCCAGATTAACCAAGGGTGGTATGGGAGAGGTAAACAGCCGCGCCCAGAGTTAACTAGGCATTGGCTGATTTGGCTGGCAAACAGGATGAAACAGGAGAATTTAAGCGAGTTTTTGATTGAGAAAATGCCACCTACTTGGTTGCCAAATTCCACGCAAAGGCGAATTTATCGGCTGGGGGTGGGGGCGATCGGCGGGCTGACGATCGGGCTAATTACGGGAGTATCGGTCGGGCTGGTAACTGCTAATATAACTCAGGTGTCGATCGCGGGGATAAGCGCTGGCCTGCTGGCTAGCCTGTTGGCTGGGATGATGTCAAAACCGGAGAAAATTGTCATGAGCGATCGGGCGATATGGCCGGGAGTTCAGCTATGGCAGCGGTTGATTAATTTGCCCGGTTGCAAGTGGATTTTGGTGCTGGTGACGGGGCTAATTTTGGGAAGTGTTTTGGGGTTAGGGCTGCGTTTCGGGCTCAGGACGGGGTTAGTTGCTGTTCCGGTCGTGGGGTTGGCAAGCCTAATTTTAGGGCAGATAATGAGATTGACTATTCCTAATATTGGGGGCAGAACTTTTCCTAATCAGGGTATCAAGCATTCAGCAATTATATCTGGAGTAGTGGCGCCAACTGTGGGGTTGCTAGCTGGGGGAGTTGCGGGACTGTCGCGGGGATATTTTAGCAGTGGGAGTCATGGTTGGTTGGCGGGGTTAGTGGCGGGACTGGTAAGTTGGTTGGCGATCGCCCTTTATCCAGGTTTAGCTTGTATACAACATTTGATGCTGCGGTTATTGCTATATCGGAGTGGAGCAATACCCTGGAATTATGGGCGCTTTCTCAATTATGCTACAAGCAGATTGCTGTTGCAACGATGGGGTGGGCGCTATCAGTTCAGGCATGATTTGCTGCAAGAGCATTTCGCGCAACTGGAAGAGTTGAATATTCGTTTTTAGTAAGCACGAAGCGTGCTTCCGGGTTCTCTCGTTCCCTGCCCTGTGTCCCCCGGGTAGTGCGACTACCCGGGGGACACAGCCAGAGTCAGGGAACGTTCATCGGAGGCTCTGCCTCCAAAGTAAATCAACAACGAGTGTTTAATCTTCTCGCAGGAGGCATCCGCCTCGAAGGGATGTTTCGTTCCCTGTGTCTCGCAGGGAACGAGTGTAATTAGCTGAGGAGTTTCTTTATCTAACATAGCTGTAGGTTTTCCGATCGAGTTCTGCCAGCATCCTAGCTAATTTAGTACTCGCGAGATTTGGTAGCATCAATTCCCAGCCAACGGCGAATTTATCTTTGTCTCCCAAGTGGCGATAGCCCTAATATATGTAACTGGTAAGTAAAGCTATCTTCATTATCGTCGTCAGTAGTGGAGAAAGTCCCTACAACGCTACCCAATGTAGAGTTTTCATCGATGCTGCCGCTGCTGAAGTTGATGTCGGTAGGAGGCTCGGCAACATTGTTGATGCCAATAGCCAAGGCCTCCGAGTAACTGGCCCCAGTCTCGTCGGTAGTCTGGACGCGGATGCGCCGTTGCCGCCGTTCTCGCCGGGGCCGCCGTTCATGCCATTATTACGAGGAAAAGAAGTAAAATTAGCATTACCACCCACCCTTCCCGTGCCGCCATTGCCACCCATGGCGCTATTATTCTGGAAAGTGCTATCGGTCACCGTGACCGTCCCGTTAAAGACAAACAGGGCACCGCCCATGCCTGCCGCCCCGCCGCCGCCATCGCCTCCCCGGGCCCGGCCGTTGCTAAAGGTCAGGTTATTGAAATTGACTGTACCGCTTCTGACAAAGAACAGCCGGTATTGGTTGCTGCCATTAATGGTGTTGTTGTTCCCATCTATCGTGAGCTGGTCGTCTTCTTCAATAAGGGGTAGCAACCCTGCCAGGGTAATATCTCCCGTGATGTTAATGGTATCTGCCTCACCGTTATTCGCGGAAGTGGTAATGGCTTGGGATAGTTCTGCTGCTGTGTCTACGTTGTCAAATATAGCCATAATATCTCCTGATGTAAGAGATGAACTTTTTTAGGGGTTGGTCACTAGCGACCTTGAGGGAAGCTAGCTAAAAGCTATCTATAGTAGCATTTCCTGCTTTGTTAGGGAAGGAATTAATTATACTTCATTTTTTGGTTCCTCATTGGGAACAGCAAGTTCGCCACAGGTGATAAGTAGTAACCGGTGACGTTTTGGGCCCTCAGAAGGGTGCGGTCATAAATAGTTGATAGCCGGGTGCATCGATGATGCATGTAATATAGCCCGCAAGGTCGAACTACGAACTACTTACCAACGGGCGCAAGACCACACCTCCGATTTTACTCCGGCCAAGGAAGTGCTTACTCCGGCCAAGGAGGTGCTTACTCCGGCCAAGGAGTTACTCAACTGCCTTTCGGTAATCTTGTCTCACGTCAAAGCAAAAGGTTGTGACGCCACCGAATGACTCTCGTACTCGGTGGAATGATTCAGTTACTCCTGGAAATGAACAGTTACTCCTGGAAATGACTGAGTTTTCCCGGGAATAACTGAGTGACTCAGTTATTCCCGGATAAAATATCTCCATTGTTAAGGGGCGTGAGCGCAGGCTGCGACCTTGGAGGCCAATGCCATTTAGGGAGAAAGCCCAGAGTCGGCTGAGATGTCTAAAGGGCGCACTACTCGTATTGCCCTTACGACATAGACATTTTGTCCCGTCAAGTGATGGGTGCGGCTCAAAAGTAGTTGAATTAGTAGAGCAATTTTGGTCATCTTTTTTTACGTCGAGCATAGCTTCGATGTCTCCGGAGAGCTTTCGGTGTCCGTCATTAAGCCCGCGCCGGCGAGTATGGAATGTGTAGCCGGACCATGCACGGGTTCGCGATCAATCAAATCTCAATTCTGACGCGCACCTTCAAATTAGTTAAGCCAAAAACTTGTTTACTATCTGACTCATCCAGGCGGTAAGTAATGTTGTTGTTCCCATGTATCGTGAGTTGGACGTCCTCTTCAATAAGGGGTAGCAACCCCGTCAGGGTAATATCTCCCGTGATGTTAATGGTATCTGCCTGACCGTTATTACTGGAAGTGGTAATGGCTTGGGATAGTTGTGCTGGTGTGTTGACGTCAAATTGAGCCATTCCGATCTCCTAATGATGAGGATGAACTTTAGGAGGGGTTGGTCACTGGCGACCTTGAGGGAAGCTAGCTTTTAGCCATCTATAGTAGCATTTCCTGCTTTAACTACAGTCATTAAAACATATTTTACGGAAATTATCATCAATTATTTGCTACTATACTGTCGGAGTTGGGTATCTCTCAATTTAACCCATATTTCGCAACCTCATACCCCAGCAGGTTTCCTACGACGCTGGCTTTCTTCGTCTACGATTCGTCTACGAAATGAATCACTTGCTGAAAAGCGGTCTTTTATATCTACCCGTCCTATTTGTTTCACGCTTCCCATACATAGAGTCCCCCGAGTACGAATCTTCCGTGCCTGAGCACGAATCTTCCGTGCCCGAGCACAGGTGACATCATCGTTGTCATCGTCATAGGTATAGGTTCCTCAACCGAGAGGTTTCAAACCCCAACCGAGAGGTTTCAAACCCTAACTGAGAGGTTTCAAACCTCAACCGATCGGCACCGGTTAGCAGCTAGTATAGTGCCGGTTGAGGTAAAAGTACCCTCCCTAGAACGGGTGCTGCCTGGGTGTGGTCTCTGACCGCACCTGTAAGCTACCCTTCACTTGTTGGTATTGAAATCGAATCTGCAATATCTCCGCTAATTCCTCTACTCCTACGTCACTCATCGCGGGCCTCTTGTTAAAACAATTATCACCGGGTGCATTCATCCCCAGCCACTGTATCCTTGACAATCTGGTAATCTTGATTACCATCACTTGTGGCGAGATTTATTGCGATCGCGAGACAGTTTTACCGCATCTGGTCTTCTCCGGGCAGGCGAGAGTACAGGATTTTGTCAACAGCGAGCCGTACTTGACACTGTGTCGCTTAGCCCAGGTATTTAGCGAAACCGCAGAGGTAAATAATGGACCGGCCCGGACAGTGGGCTTGCTGCTGAAGATAGTGCTGATCTGCCGCAAGGTGAAGCCATACCTGGAAAAGCGACTGGCGCTTTTGTACAATCACTACGAGTCCTGTACCCGAGATGCAGTACAGTGGTTAATCGAAGCCTTTGAACATGTGAATCTGGCTTTGAGTGCCAACTTTGGTGCTGTCGATCTGTCTCTGATTACCCCTAAGTCAGCCGTTGGGATTAGCATGGAGATGGTAGATATTCTAGGTAAAAACCACCTCCAGCCCATGAGTTCAACCGATCTCGATCGAGAACTAGACAGTACCATTTCTAGCTTTGCACAAATGCAGGCAGATCTAAACTACTTCCACGCCCAAGATGCTTTGCGCTCTCTAGTGGCCTCTCTTGATTTGACTCAGCGGGAGCGATCGGGACTGGAGTCGCAAATCGAAAGTCTGGAAGCCATGCTGGACAAGTTAGAGCGCAGTTGCGTGTATATTGCTGTATTTGGCATTGTCGGACGAGGTAAATCTTCAGTCCTGAACGCTCTCCTGGGTGAAAATTTGTTTACAACCGGTCCCACTCACGGCGTCACTCGTGCCATTAACCGGGCGGATTGGACAGTTAACCTCCAACCGGTACCAGGGGACTGGTCCGATATTGTCCGAGTCACGCTACAAAGTCAAGGACAATCTCAGGTGCAGTTGATAGATACCCCTGGAATAGATGAGGTAAAGGGTGAAGAACGAGCGGCCTTGGCCCGTCAGGTGGCGAAACAGGCAGATCTGATTCTGTTTATTGTGGCTGGTGATATTACTAAGGTAGAGTACGAGGCCCTCTCAGAATTGCGATCGGCCAGTAAACCAATTGTACTGGTGTTTAATAAGATTGACCAATATCCGGATGCTGACCGGATGGCAATTTATCACAAGATTCGGGATGAACGGGTGCGTGAGTTGCTATCCCCCGATGAAATTGTGATGGCCTCGGCGTCACCGTTGGTGGCCCAGGCGCTGAAGCGCCTAGATGGCAGTATGGGGGTGCAGCTGACTCGCGGTAAACCCCAGATAGATGATTTGAAGCTGAAAATTCTGGAGATTTTAGACCGAGAAGGTAAGTCTCTGGTGGCCCTGAATACTATGCTCTATGCAGATGAAGTGAATGATCAGTTGGTGCAGCGGAAGATGACCATTCGGGAGGCGAACGCTAATCAGATTATCTGGAATGGAGTGATGGTCAAAGCTCTCGCGATCGCCCTCAACCCGGTAACAGTCCTAGACATCCTCAGTTCTGCCACCATTGACATTGTCATGATTCTCACCTTATCCAAACTTTATGGTATTAACATGACCCAGAAGGGAGCCATTAATCTACTGCAAAAGATTGCCTTGACAATGGGAGGAATTAGTGCCAGCGAACTATTAGCTTCCTTAGGACTAAGTGGGCTGAAAGGGTTATTAGGAATAGCTGCACCTGCCACGGGTGGCGCATCTTTGGCTCCCTATCTGTCAGTGGCGATCGCCCAAGCGGGGGTAGCGGGGGTTTCCTCCTATGGCATCGGACAGGTGACCAAAGTTTATTTAGCTAATGGTGCAGCATGGGGGCCCGATGGTCCCAAAGCAGTTGTGAACCGCATTCTCGCTTCTTTGGATGAAACGTCAATCTTGAGTCGGATCAAAGATGAATTGCGGTCTAAATTAGATTGGCGATCAGGAGCATCTCAATGAAAGAAGAATTAAGAAACCCGGTTTCGCCGAAGTTACCAGGTTTCTGGGTTACTGAATTGATCTTGACAACCTCGGCACAGGGGAGTTATAATAAATTTGGAGCGAAAGCAGATGTAATGTTATGCTCCATAACAGAGATAGAAATAATTGAGGCAATAGGTTATGACTCTAGATCAACTTGAAGCAGAAGTTCTTGCTCTCCCAAAAGATTCTCTTGTCAAACTACTTGCTCGACTGATTGAGCAGTTGGACCAACTTAGTGACATCGATCAGCAGATAGCATAACTGGGTCGAAGAAGCTGAAGCACGCGATCATGAGATGGCTACTGGCAAAGTTATCGGTCGTCCCGCTAATGAGGTTTTTCAACGGCTGCGCGGATATTTAAAATGAAAACAGTTGAATTTAATCCATTGGCAGACAAAGAATTGACAGATGCTGTTGTCTACTACGAAGAACAAGAAGCAGGTCTGGGATTAGAGTTTATGGAGGCAGTGGAACAAGCAGTTAACGTAACTGATGCGCTATCCAGCAATAGGTTTAAAAGTTGGAGCTTCTATTCGTCGCTTAGTACTGCAAAGATTCCCATACTTGCTACTGTATCGCATTTTATCAGATGAAGGTATCCGTATTTTAGCAGTAGCGCATCATCAGCGAAAACCTCAGTACTGGCTCGATCGCGAGTAGCAATCTCTGTAGAATGGTCTACTATAATATTAAGGAATTATGTAGGGTGGGCACTGGCTAGGCTGTTCGCTTTGTTCGATGGCTCCGGAAAAAAATCATGCACTTTTTGTGTAAAGTTATGAGACCGTGGATCGATTTCTCTATATGAATTGTAGGCGATCGCGTCGAGCACGATACGGTCCTGAACGATCTGGCCCGAAAAAGGCGAGCGCAATATTCACCCGGTAGCACTGCCCACCGTGCCCACCGTAACGAGAACCGGTAGCGTATCAGCATTTGCGGACTAGACTGTTCTAGATCGAACAACCTGTTTTCTGGGCTACTTATAGTTTCACAAAAACATTACCGAGAGGTAGTTTACAGAGGAGTAAAAAATACTGCCGCTTTGTCAATCACAGACCTAAGTAATCTATAATAGAGGTATGGCAAGATATTCAAACAGGTGCAGGTAAAATGGATTGGCAAGAAATTGCAGATAACTGGGTATTAATTCCCCGTCATCCGATCGGGATAGTACATTTTCTTGGAGGTGCCTTCGCCGCCCCAGCTCCCCAACTCACCTATCGCTGGTTACTGGAAGCCCTGGCCCAAAAGCGACATCTGGTAGTGGCGACGCCCTTTGTGCAGACACTGAACCATAACGCGATCGCCCTTGAAGTCCTCAAAGCCTTTGAGACAACCACCGAACGCTTACAAAAATCAGCCACGTTATCGAAAGCCTATCTTCCCATCTACGGAGTCGGACACAGCCTGGGTTCCAAGCTGCATCTGCTCATTGGTAGCCTATTTGAGGTATCTCGTGCGGGGAATATCCTCATGTCCTATAATAATCACCCCGCCCGTCGCGCTATCCCCTTGGTCGAGCAACTCAACTTAACCCCAGCTTTCAATATCGAGTTTACTCCAACACCGGTAGAAACTAACCAGCTAATCGCTCAAGAGTACAGCATCGGCCGCAATTTGCTGATAAAATTCCAGAACGATGATATTGACCAAACAGCTAGCTTAATGGACCTCTTGCAAAAACGCTTTGGCAGTATGGTTGCCAGTCTGACCTTACCCGGAACCCATGTAACACCTTTAGGGCAAGATGTCAACTGGCAAGCGGGAAGAGAATTTACGCCGCTGGATGCGGTAGGCCAGTGGGTAAAGCAAGAATTCTTATATAAAGAGTTAAATCAGCTCTTGCGGGAAATGAGCCGCTGGCTAAATCCCGTTTTACCTGTTTGATCGGAATTAGTCAAGTGGTCAGCAGCGCAGGACACGCAGCCCTGTGTAAGACAGGCGTCACTATCCCTCAGAAGTCAGTGGTATTACAGGTAGCTGTGAAATGTTTTGTGCCAACTATGAAGTATGAAGTATGAAGTGTGAAATGTGAAGCGTAAAATTTTATCCTTAGTCCCCCCTGATAGCGTAGACAAAAAAATGAGCGATCGCGACAAATCCAAAGAACAGCTAATTGAGGAATTGGCAGCACTGCGCCGAGAAGTAGCCACACTGAAAATCACCAAACAAGCTTTCGATGCTCAAAATGAGCTAACTACTTCCTTATTAGCAATAAAGCAATCGGCGACTGGATAGCTAATGCTCAGAGCGATACTAATACAGACAGTGCAAATTGCTAATAGGCTAACTGGCGCGATCCGCGCTGGGTTACGCTAAAGAATCAACCTTACACCGTTCGCTCTGCACTCTGCGTACCCATTTTTCAAGGTAAGCTGTTGGTAGGGATTATTACCATGATGCATTCGGTGCCAGAACATTTTACCCTTTCTACGAGCAGTGTAATCCAGATGATTGCTGCACAAATCGCTCTGGTACTTGACAATACTCGACTCTCGATGCTCCAAAACCAACAGCCAGTTCAAAGAGTAGGAAAAACAGAGTCCCAAGGGTCAAGTAGGGATAAATTATATGTTCTGGGCATGTACATAATCGATCAGAATGGAAAATTTATGTACAGTAACCCCAAGCAGAGATTTTTGGCTATCCCTTTAGTTCACTTGCCCTCAAGTCAATTTTAGATTTTAACACAGCCGATCGCCGGGGAGAACTTGCCGATCAGATCGGTCTCTGTCTTGGGAGTCACGACCAAAATCTTTCGGGCCGCTTCCCAGGAGAACGTAAAGACCGCAGTATAATTAATGTAGAAATTTATGGCACGACCACAAAATTTTACGGCAGACCTGCTACAATCGGCGTTCTCAAAGCGGTGTAACTTCGGCACGATACAGCAGTTTATCACCATGACGGTAGCCTGGAACAACTACCTTTACCAGATCCCCTGTTTCTGCCGTCCCCTCTGCTAGCTGGTGCCACTGGGGGTCGTAAGGCACTTCTGAACCAATAGGGGCGATCGACTCTACTCCCCATTGTTCCACCAACTGTTGGACAGGTCGTACTAGAGGCAGCAAATTAACCGCTGGCAACTGGGGATTTTCCCTGGCTTTATCTTCCACGATCGGCCATTGTCGCAACCAAGATTCCAAAACAGCCAAACTCGACTGCTGAAATTCCAGCATTAATTCTTGCCGTTGGGAAGTTAGCTGTGAAGCCAAGCGCTGATACTCTTGGCTGATTTCACTATTGGCATCGCCGACACCCGCAAAAGTTGCCAGTAACTCAGTCACTGGCACTTCCAAGGTCTCAGACAGTTGGCAGAAAATTTCCCACCGTAGCCTGGATATTTCGCCTTTCCGCAGGCGTCGCAGCTGCTTCTCAGGTACACCAGACTTGCGACTGAGGGCCTTAAAGCTAGATACTCCCACCCGCTGCATTAACTGCAAGAGCACTTGGTTATAGGTTGGTTCATTGTCCTGGGGTGATGGTTCATTGTTGATTGTTGATTCTTCATTGTTCATTGTTCATCGGATGATGTATGGCTCATGGAATGCCTTTCACCATGCATCATTAACTATTAACAACTGAGGTAGGTTTAATCAGACCTTGACTTTTTCGGGAGTAGCTGCTACGGACGCTCCTTGCAGATGGGCTTCTAAGAACCACAACCGCTTGTCAATGGTACGAGATATCTCAGTATAAAGGTCAGCAGTGTCCGCGTCACCGAAATCATCCGTAAGGCCGATCGCCTCCCGCAGGTGCTTAGCGTAGGGAGCAAAACGATCTGCTAAAGCTATCACATGGTCTTTCCCATCCAAGATATCCAAGGGATATTCCGGCAGTATCGACGAGCACGCCACTATCCGAGCCGTTCCCATCGCCAGTCCGCCCAGAGCTGCGATCCGCTCGGCTACCATATCTATATACTCTTCCAGTTCACCAGCCATTTCATCAAACATTTCGTGTAGGTGATAGAAGTCCATTCCTTTGACATTCCAATGGGCTTGCTTGATCTGTGTCTTTAAGTCTAAAGTAGCTGCCAGGGTTTGATTGAGTATGGCGATCGTCCCCGATCTAGATTCTGCGGGGATATCAAGCCGCGTTGGATACAGACCTTGTTTGTTGTTGTTGTCACTCATCATCTCACTCGAGTTTCCAATTGTAACTTGATCTAGTATTATCACGCCAGATGCATCCGCCGTACCGAACGGGAGGCGCGGTGGACGCGACAGCGGATGGTTTCTTTGCCCAGACGCTAGTGGTCCTCATAGCGGTGACAACCAGAAAAATTATAATACTCACCATCCACTTCTAACACATCAATTGGTTCTCGTAATCCTTCCGCTTGAATAGATGCCATCAAAGCTGCCACTTTCGCCTGATCCGTTTGTCTGGGCAGGGGGCGGCGTATCTGATTTGTGGGTATTTCTGCTATTCTCATCCTTTGCTTCCTCCCTTCCTTTCTTAATCATAGTCGTTATGACTTCGATTTTGTGAGAATTTGTCAACAGACCATGACTTATGGGGTAAGGCCCAGAACCAACTTACGGAAAACCTGTCATAACGGAAATAAATCTCCTCATAGAGCCTTCCGGTTAATCAATGGGGAATAAAGTTATCTTGACTAGCAGTGCTCTTGGATGAAAGAACAGATGCACAAACATAAAAGTGGTCGCTTCAGTGATATTTGTCTATCAAGGAAAAAATTTGTCTTGAAATTAGCAGGTACGATGCTGATATCATTTGGCTGGGTGTCAATGGCAGGGTCTCCCTCCTGGGGACAAAGTGCTCTTGTGGATATCGAACTTCAGATCGGAGTGGTGCAGCGGTTTGGGAGTAAAGCAAATGACAGCTTAACGGTAAAAGCGACTTCAGGGGAGAAGCTAGCGTTACGCTATCAGACAATAGAAGGAGAAGCGATCGTCCATACCGAAAGCGTCAAGCTACAGGTAGGGATGCGTCCCTTACCAGAACCAATACTACAGGAACGGGTGGTGTTAAGCAGCCATCGCAGCTTCGAGAGCGCCGAACAAAGTGCTCGTCAGTGGCGTGCCAGGGGAATTGAGACGGAGATTGCTCATCCTGATAGGTGGCAGGTGTGGGCAAAACGCTCGGTTTATCACACTCCCTTACTACGACGCCTGCTGCTGAAAAGTCTGAAAGCGAATGGCGACGACACCTCTTACCTGGAAACGAAAGTCCTGCGCCAGTTTCCCCAAGCATTTTGGATCCTGGATGGCTACCACTACAACCGGCACCAGCTGGATATTATCAGTGGCAAAGATTTAATTCAGGTAAGTAGAGAACTCGACGGACAGTCCACCAAGCACCTTTACGGGGGCAGTCTGCGACTCCAGCTGAACGCTTACGGGTCCTATACTTTAGTCAATAAAGTGCCTCTAGAGACCTATCTACGAGGCGTTGTTCCTCACGAAATTGGAGCCGAAGCACCAGAGGCAGCCCTGAAAGCCCAGGCAATTTTGGCCAGAACTTATGTCCTGCGGAATTTACGGAGATTTGCCATCGATGACTATCAACTTTGTGCCACTCCTGAATGCCAGGTGTATAAGGGATTGGCCCAAACATATCGGGCTGTAGACAAGGCGATCGCCGCCACCAAGGGTCTGGTGCTAACCTACAACAACGAGCTAGTTGACGCTCTGTATTCTTCTACCACCGGCGGCATTACAGCCCCTTACAGCGACCTGTGGGATGGACTGGAGCGACCTTATCTAACAGCGGTGGTGGATTCTGTGGGCAATGTGTGGGATTTGGACAACAAAAGCTTGGCATCGGAAAGCAACTTCCGCAGCTTCATCAACCTGAAGAAGGGATTTAACGAAGAGGACTGGGATTGGTTTCGCTGGCGGTACGAAACTAGCTTGTCAGATATGACCGAGTTTCTCCAGAAATATCTCAAGGGGCGCAAGCATCCCCAGGCTGGCTTTCAGAAGATTCACTGGGTAAAGGTAGTAGAGCGATCGCCCGCTGGCAGAGTGCTGAAAATGGAGGTGCAAACGGATAAGGGCAGAATAGAAATTGAAAAGGATCAGATTCGCAATGCCTTTTGGGCTCCCATCAGCACCCTATTTTACATCGAGCCTCTTTACAGAGACGATCGCACCCTGAGGGGTTATGCCTTTGTCGGCGGTGGCTTTGGACATGGAGTGGGCATGTCTCAAGCTGGATCCCATAGATTGGGTAAGCTGGGTTGGTCAAGTGAGCGTATTCTCGGCTTCTACTTTCCCGGTACCCATATCCAGCAGATCCACGAAGAGATTATCTTTTGGCAGCATCCCCCATCAACCAATGCTTCAGCATCCTCTGAACTGGCATGGCTTGTCTAACTTGTATCAGAGGAATCTTGTTAGTGGTTATCTTTGTAAACAACCACTAACAACTGCTCCCTCCCACTCCCTCCCACTCCCTCCCACTCCCTCCCACCAGCGCTATCGCTAGTTTTAGTACAGCTCTTCTTCTTTATGGGTTTCGATCGTGCAGTCTGAAGTCGCGTAAGCCACGCAAGTCAGGACATACCCGTTGGCTGTCTGATCGTCATCCAGGAAGAACTGATCGGACTGATCGATTGAGCCCTCTATAAGTTTGCCAGCACAGGTCGAGCAAGCACCGGCGCGGCAGGGGTAGGGGAGTTCAAGTCCCTGATCCTCAGCCTTATCCAGAATGTACTTATCATCGGGAACCTCAATCGTCTGGTCTAGACCTTCATCCTTGTCGATCAGTCTTACCTTGTAAGTTGCCATATCGCATTCCTCTCAAACATTCTTTCACTAGGTTCATAATATTTACTTATGGTCGGGGTCGAGCTGGGAATCACTTCCCAACCCTCCAAGAGCGAAACCGGACTTGCGACTTTCACCGCTGGGGCTTGTCCTTAGGCATATCATCATCAATAATTAGGTCACCCCGTTTCCCCTTACCCTCTGTAATTTTACCCCTTATGGTCAATCCTATTGGACCGTTAATGATTTCAGCTCCGGAAGGTTCGCGGAGGGTAGTTCAGCAAACCGGTCTAACCGCTCTTTACTAACATTTCCCCATTCCTGATTTATCGGGGCTCTGAACTTTACCCGGCTGAGACTCTAGTCCATATTCATACTTTTGGATTTCTCCTAAGTTTTGCGACATATTAGGGCTACTTTCACCAAAGGCTTCTTACCATATCCGTCCGACGTCAGCTTATCCACGGGCATTACCCCGGGCATTTGCTTCTTAGGACATCCTTCCCCTCGTGGCTTGCGCTATGCGCTCCGCGCACGCTACGCGCACGTACATCTAACTGGTTCGGCCCCGTTGAGCCAAACAGCACACGAGAGGTTACTTCGTTCCCTGGTATCATTTCCCGATGCTTTTAGGCCCCTGCTATACCCCGGGAGCTATTCGAGTGCGATGCTAGTAAGCAAATACTACCAACACTAACTACCATTTCCCTTTTGGGCCAGCGTATAAGCCTTATTCCGCTGGTTCTTATTAACGAGGCTTTCACAGGTTCGCTTGTTCTAACCATGAGCATCTTTCCTAGCGGTGTCACTGGCTTAGGCTGCCAGCTACCCTACATTTAAGTCCTAGCGGAGCACCACGACGATGTCACTCCGCAGCACTAAGGACCGGCGTTACCCCCACACCTGGGGAGAGAGAATTTAACCCCCATGATATCCAGAGTTATCTGGCAGATGGAACCAGTCAGACTTTCACCGTTACCGGTTTACGCCTGAACGAATCGCACATGAACTATTAAGTCTTATCAGCTTAACAGTTTGTAACTCGGTTAGCTCCATCTCTGATATTACGGGAAAATTTCGGGCTTGTTACAGTTTTTTACAGAGCTATTGAATATAATTTATTATAAGTTCTGCTTATTATATCCTGATTGCTTATATCTGTTTGCGATGAGCAGGACATGATAAGAGTAAAGGTTGTGGTTGAGGTTGTGTTACCGCCGGTGAATAACATGCATGGGACCGTGACTCTCAGAGTTGGGATAGTTGGGACTGGTTATGCTGCCAAGATGCGGGCGCAAACCTTGCAAGCCGATCCACGCTCAGATTTGGTTACTGTTGCCGGTCACTCTCTGGAGAAAACCCAGGAATTCGCTCTTAACTATGGGGCTGAGGCGTTAAGCAACTGGCAGGATCTGGTAAATCGTTCCGATTTGGATCTAGCGTGCGTCTGTACAGTGAATCGAGATCATGGTGTCATAACTCGTGCGGCACTCAACAGCGGTAAGCATGTGGTGGTAGAATATCCCCTTTGCTTAGATGCAACCGAAGCTGAAGAACTGATCGCTTTGGCTGCTGCTGGTGGTAAGCTGCTGCATGTGGAGCATATTGAACTTCTCGGTGGCTTGCATCAGGCTTTTAAGCAGTCATTACCGGCAATTGGTGACCCCTTTTATCTTCGCTACGCCACGATCGTCCCTAAAAGACCGGTGTCCCCTGGGATCGCTACTCGCACTACCCAGAGGACACCGCCAGCTCATTCGGGCTGGAAATATAACCGAAAGCTGTTCGGTTTTCCCCTGACTGCTGCTCTCTCCCGTCTGCACCGACTTACGGATGCCTTGGGTACAGTCGCTACCGTCAGCTGTCAAGTCCGATATTGGCCAGTAAAAGAAGATGACTATAGCGCTTGTCTATGTACTGCGCAGTTGCGGTTTGCTAATGGGGCGATCGCCGACGTGCTCTATGGTAAAGGAGAAACCTTCTGGCAGGCTGAACGGAAACTAGAAGTTCATGGAGACCAAGGAACGCTGATCTTCGATGGCGGCGATCGGGGTTTTCTGGTGCGAGGAGAGGAAACGACACCCATAGAAGTTGCCAGTCGCCAGGGTCTATTTGCTAAAGATACTGGCATGGTGTTAGATCATTTAATCGCAGGAACGCCATTATACTTGTTTCCGGAGGCTAGTTTATACAGTCTGAAAATTGCCAATGCCGCTCAGCTCTCAGCCGCTACAGGACAGATTGTCAATTGTTAATTGTTAATTGAGCAATTGCCCCAATAAAACTTTACCTATTACTAATAACTGATATGGTGGGCAATGCCCACCCTACTAACTGACAATTATCGTCCTAATTTATTAGGAATTCCTTGACAGCCTCCAGGAATAGTAGCGAGCGATCGCTCGCCGCACCAGGCACAACAATAGTAACGCTGTTCTTCAGATAACCCTTTGACACCAGTGAAGTCAGCTTTTTCCACTACAGCGCCAGTATATTCGCCAGTGGAGTAGTTAGGAGGGTGATTTTGATCCCGGGGGGTGGCTGTTTCCGGCGAGCCGTAGAATAAACGGGTTCCCCTGAGGTCAGCACCTATGAGATCCGCCTCGTACAATACAGTGCGAGAGAGATTAGCCTTGACCAAATCGCAGTGTTCCAGATTGGTTCTGACTAGATAAGCTTCGCTCAAATCTGTCCAGCGCAAGTCGGTTCCCGCTAGGTTTGTCCCCGCCAGAATCACCCCTAAATCTATCACCCGGACGCCGTTGGTCCGATCTTCCTGATAACCGCCCTTACCATCAAAGATAGGGCGTCCCAAATGGTAATCTCGTCTCAGGGGAGTGAGGAGATTGGACTGGGACAAAAACCGCAAGACTTTGGCTTTGCCCTGGGCGTCTACGCTGCTGAGAATGGCAGCGGTGCGGCCTTCTGCGAAGGCTCTTTCTTGAGGCCAATCTTCTAGCATCCCTTCATCATCTAATGCTAGATCCGAGACACCTTGGAAATAAGCGTCAATTGTTTGCTGCTGAGTGATGATGTTTTGCTGAATTGTTAAGTCTCTGGAAATGACGTATTGACGCCAAGAGATATAAACTGCTAGGATGGCGATCATGATTTGCCCCAAGGCCCCTACCCAATCTGCCCATGAGCCAAATTCATCCCATTTAGTCTGGTTGAGCCAATGGCCAATGCGTTGGTAAACACCGATAAATTTGAATAACCCTCCTAGGGCTGCTGAAAAGCCAATTAATCCTAACAGTTGGGTACCCTGTTGTGGCGATAAATCTCCTAGCAAGTATTGTATAAAAGGCCAAATCAGCCGCAATGACACTAGCAGGGCAACAAGGGTTCCCGATATGCCAATCCAAAAGCTATTGGTGATTATTCCTACGAACATAACGGCGATCGCCACCACTGTCACCCAGCTAGCTGATGGGTTGGCTTCTGTCTGGCTAGCGATAGTCCCTCTAGTGGTTTGATGTTCCGAAGGCAGTGTAGACAGGTGCTGTTCTGCGTGGCTTGGCCGTGGTCGCCTCAGGGCCCTAATGTTATATTTTTCTTCCTCTATGGGAGAGATGGGGGACATTTTATTTGACTCTAGGTTCATTCTGTGTTATAATGATTATATCTCAATGCAATCAAATTGTAGCTAAACCTGTATAGTGACAGCAATTTACTAGCTCAGGACAATTATAGTCAGCGAGCAGTGGGTATTAGGCCCAAGTTGTCAGTGATTTAAACCAGGTGTAGAGGCGACTATAGTCACCAGCGTTTACAGTCACCAGAGTTTAAGGATATAATAGTCATTGCTGCTACAAGATAAATGATAAAATTTGGGATAAAAGACTCTGAGAGTAGGAAAGATGGAGACAGCTAAACAAGACACAATCAAGATTGTTGATGATAATCAGACTAATATCAAAATACTGTTCAGTATTTTGAAGGAGTTCGGGTTTAAGGTATTAGTGGCTAAAGATGGCGAAAGTGCGCTGTCTAAGCTGGAAGAAGTATTGCCATATCTCATCTTGTTGGATGTGCAGACGCCGGGTATAGATGGGTTTGAAACCTGCCGCCGCTTGAAAAATTATGCCAGAACAAAAGATATCCCTGTGATTTTTATGACGGCTCTTTCTGACACGCAGGATAAAGTCAAAGGGTTGACCCTAGGGGTAGTTGATTATATCACCAAACCCTTTCAACATCAAGAAGTTTTAGCGGGGATCAATATCCACCTGCGGATGCGGAATTTGACTAAGCAACTCCAGGAACAAAATGTACTTCTGCAAAATTAACGTCGGAGTTAGAAGAACGGGTATCTTCAAGAACGGCTGAACTTAGGGAATCTTTGGAAAAACTCCAGCAGGCTCAAATCCAACTGGTTCAAAGTGAAAAAATGTCGTCTCTTGGTGAATTGGTGGCAGGTGTGGCTCATGAAATTAATAATCCGGTTAGCTTCATTGCTGGTAATGTGAGCTTGGCGTCGGAATATACTGAGCAGATTTTCGAGCACTTGCAACTATATCAGGAGAAATTTTCCGATCCGGGAGCATAAATTGAACAGCATGCGGAAGATATTGATATATCTTACTTGCTGGAAGATTTGCCGAAAATGCTGACTTCAATGAACGTAGGAGTCGATCGCATCCGCCAGATCAGCGTGTCTTTGCGGAGTTTTTCTCGCATGGATAACACCTCCAAGACACAGGTTAATATTCATGAAGGGTTAGATAGTACGCTGATGATTTTACAGCATCGCATCAAGGCTAACGATCATCGTCCCGATATTGAGGTGATTAAAGAATATGGCGATTTGCCTCTGGTGAATTGCTATCCCAGTCCTTTGAATCAGGTGTTTATGAATTTGCTAGCTAATGCTATTGATGCTTTGGATGAAGATAATCTGAACGGGGACTGGCTTGGGTTTGTCTATTTGTCATGATATAATAAAGAAAAAGCATGGGGGATCGCTGCTATGTAATTCAAAAATTGGTGAAGGGACTGAGTTTGTCATCAGGATTCCTCAATAGCAAGTGGTGGGCGGTGCCCGTAGTGGGCGATGCCCGTGGTGGGCGATGCCCTACGGACATATATGTGTCCTAAAGGTGCGATCGCCCGAATCATTCATGCTAAAATAGCTTATATAAGAGGAGAGCAATGGACATCGAATACACAATACAAATCTGGAAAGAAGACTCGCAATTTGTGGCCCACGCTATGCCAATAGATTTGATGAGTTCAGGTGAAACACCTGCAGCGGCAAGAATAGCCTTAAATGAGGCGGCTAATCTCTTTATAGCTGTTGCTACAGATATGGGCGGGAATAAATTCTCCCAGAAACTGGCTATTTGTTGGCTAATAAGTAATAAAATTTAACAATTAACATAGTTAAGGCGATCGCCCTATCCCACCAGCTGCACCGATGGTGATATGAGAGCGATCGCTCTATTGTCGTTTCTTAAGCGCAACTGTCAACTAGAAAATACCAAGAAGGATGAAGAAGCTCAGCCCACACAAACCTAGGAAGGCGACAATCAGAATGTCGGCGATGCTGTGATCTTCTCGTGTTGTTGCTTTGGGTGTATTTTGAGCCATAGTTGTTCTCCTGCTTTAACTATGCTTCGATTCTAGAATGTCCTTGGTGTTGATTGGTCAGCTTTATTAGAGTTCTTGATAAATCTTCATCTGGCTTAAAACAACTTAGTTTTTATTCATCATTTACATATATTAAATATCTCGGCTCTGGGGGTATATTTAAGAATATTTTAACATTAGTTCGTTGTTGCGCCTGCACGCAACAACGAACCGGATTTCCTACGAGGTATAAGCGGACATGGGTAAGCAAGCACAGACAAAGTTGCGATCGCCAAAGGCATTATCGATCTGTCCGACAGCAGGCCAGAACTTATGTTCGCGCGTCCAAGGGGCGGGATAGGCCGCCCGATCGCGAGGGTAGGGATGAGTCCATTCGGCAGCTATCAAAGCTTCTGCGGTATGGGGCGCATTCTTTAACAGATTATCCTCGGCATCCATCTTACCCAACTCAATTTCTTCAATCTCGCCGCGAATGGCAATCATGGCATCGCAAAAGCGATCGAGTTCTGCTAAGGATTCGCTTTCGGTGGGTTCTACCATCATCGTTCCGGCCACTGGCCAGGAAACTGTCGGGGCGTGAAAACCATAGTCCATTAAGCGCTTGGCAATGTCGGACACTTCTATGCCGGCAGTCTTTTTGAGCGATCGCAAATCCAAAATGCACTCGTGGGCGACTTTCCCCGACTTCCCTTTGTACAAAATGGGATAGTAAGCATCCAAGCGACTGGCAATATAGTTAGCATTGAGAATTGCTATCTTGGTGGCCTCAGTCAAACCGGCACTTCCCATCATGGCAATGTACATCCAAGAAATCGTGAGGATGCTGGCGCTACCCCAAGGTGCAGCGGAAACTGCCCCAATGCGTTGTTCGCCTTCCATCTGGACCACAGCATGTCCGGGGAGGAACGGCACTAAATGGGACTGCACTCCAATTGGTCCCATGCCAGGGCCGCCGCCTCCGTGGGGGATGCAGAAGGTCTTGTGCAAATTCAGGTGACAGACATCGGCCCCGATCTCTGCTGGACGACATAACCCTACTTGGGCATTTATGTTAGCCCCGTCCATGTATACCTGCCCGCCGTGGCTGTGGACTACCTGGCAGATATCCTTAATCTGTTCCTCAAACACCCCGTGGGTGGAGGGATAAGTCACCATTAAGGCCGCAAGTTCATTGCTGTGCTTGGCAGCTTTTGCCTTCAGATCTTCTAGGTCGATGTTGCCATTCCCGTCGCAGGCGACTGGCACTACCCTCATGGCGCACATCACTGCCGAGGCGGGGTTCGTCCCGTGGGCCGAGGTGGGAATTAGACAGATATGGCGATGGGCTTCACCCCGCTGTTGGTGGTATTGGCGAATCACTAGCAAGCCTGCATATTCCCCCTGGGCACCGGCATTTGGCTGAAGGGAAATGCTAGCAAAACCCGTGATTTCAGCTAACCAGGCTTCCAGTTGCTGGCAGAGAATTTGGTAGCCTTGGGTTTGGGACTGGGGCGCGAAGGGATGAATCTTGCCAAATTCGGGCCAAGTTACTGGCATCATCTCTGCTGTTGCATTTAGCTTCATCGTGCAGGATCCCAGGGGAATCATTGATGTTGTCAGAGACAAATCTTTACTTTGTAGTCGATGCAGATAGCGCAACAACTCTGTTTCCGATCGATAGCGGTGAAAGACAGGATGAGTCAGATAGCTGCTAGTCCGGGCAAACTTTCCGTTCTGACTGTCGAGTTCTAACTCTTCTACAGTAAAGGGCAACTTTTCAGCACCTGCGAAAATCTGCCAGAGATCTAGCAAGTCTTGTTCCGTGGTAGTTTCATCCAGACTGATGCCTACAGTACGATCGTCTATTGTCCGCAGGTTAATCTGACGACTTGCGGCTGCTGCCAGAATTTCTGCGCTTAGTTTTGACCCCAACTCTACTCTCAGGGTATCGAAGAAAGGTTCTGAACCGATCGCATATCCCAGTCGCTGTAGTCCTGCTGCTAGCTTGACTGTTAAACTATGTACTTTTTCGGCAATTTGCTTGAGTCCTTCGGGACCGTGATAGACAGCATACATGCTGGCGATCACCGCTAGCAATACCTGAGCAGTACAGATATTGCTAGTAGCTTTTTCTCGGCGGATATGTTGTTCGCGAGTTTGCAGGGCCAGACGCAATGCGGGCTTGCCCTGGGCATCCTTAGATACCCCCACAATACGTCCTGGAACTTGCCGTTTATAAGCTGCACGGGTGGCAAAGTAAGCTGCATGGGGTCCCCCATATCCTAGGGGAACTCCGAAGCGCTGTGTGGTGCCGACCGCGATGTCAGCCCCAAATTCTCCTGGTGGCGTCAGTAGGGTGAGACTCAAGATATCTGCTGCTGCTGTGACTAAAGCACCTGCGCTATGAACTTGTTCTACAAACTCTCGATAATCGTAAATTGCTCCATCGGTAGCAGGATATTGCAGCAAGGCCCCAAAAATGTCTGGTCGATCGCCTGTATTGAAGAAAGTCCGGCGATCGCCTATAATTATTTCTATTCCCAAAGGTCGAGATCGGGTTTGCACTACGTCGATCGTCTGGGGGTGGCAGTCAGCAGAGACAAAGAAAGCTTTTGCTTTAGTTTTACACAGGCCATAGCTCATGCTCATGGCTTCTGCGGCTGCCGTTCCCTCATCCAGTAAGGAAGCATTGGCAATTTCCATGCCAGTCAGATCCATTACCATTGTCTGGAAGTTGAGCAGGGCTTCCAGTCGCCCTTGAGCAATTTCTGGCTGATAGGGGGTGTAGGCTGTGTACCAGCCCGGGTTCTCTAAGATGTTCCGTTGGATTACAGGTGGGGTGATACAGTCGTGATAGCCCATGCCGATGTAGGAGCGAAATATCTGATTTTTAGAGGCGATCGCCTGCAACTGAGCCAGGGCCGCGTACTCACTCTGGGCTGGGGGTAACTGGAGGGGTTGCCGATACCGGATCGCCTGGGGTATAGTTTTATCAATCAGAGCATCGAGGCTTTCGGTTCCCAACAGTTCCAGCATTTGGGGGATATCATCTGCTGTGGGACCATTGTGCCGATGTACAAAAGAAACTTCATTAGGCATAGTCAGGCGCACTCAAAGAACAGCTTTAGTGTCTCGCCGGTTACATAACTGGCGCAAGCACTTATTCTTTTGTAACAAAACTTGAGCAGTCCTGGTGATGCGTCCGGCGTAGTCTCGCCTGTCCGGGGGCGTCCGGCGTAGTCTCGCCTGCCCGGAGGTTGCCATTCGCCCCCTCGAACCACCGGTTGGGAGGCAATGCCGCTCGTGTAGGGTGTAGCCATGCGATATTATCTTGCCACAGGCAACCACCGGTATTATACAAAGCTCGATTACCGCTAGTGGGCGATCGGCTAATCTTGGGATATGGGGTCAGAATAAATTTTCTTCTCAAGTGACTATAGATCACAGCAAAACATTTTTAATGGAGTTATAAAGATGAAAGACAAAAAAACATAGCTGAGTAATGCAAATGGAGAGTGCCTCCGCACTATAATGCTCCAGAAAAAAGACATAGGCAAGGCTATTTGGATATAAGCTATTGATAAGCTGTGATGTATTTAAATTGCATAGTAAAAAATGGCCATTATGGCGCTCAACGCTTATGGGTCGAGGGTTGCCACGATTTTATCGGAAGCCCGAAGATGCGATGCGCGACAGCTTATTAACACGAGGAGCAAATATTCTCTAATCTGACAATTATTTATCATGACCAATCAGCAGGAACTTATATCGCTTTTTGAATCTCTTATTCAGCGTAATGAGAGTGAGACTATTGACTTTAAAGTTGAGGCTTACAATCTCTCTATCAAAGAAAAACAAGTAGACTTAGTGAAAGATATAATCTGCATGTACAATACTCCTCGTAAAGAAGATGCACATATTATTCTTGGAGTAAAGGAATATACAGATCGCCCAAAAGATATTCGCGGGATAGATTTAAGCACTACTAATCGCAAGGACTTAGATCAATCGTCAATGCAAAGTGCATTTCAAAGGGAAGATTTAGAAATTGAACCTTTTCTAAGATTCAGAGTCTCGACTCTCCAGTATAAAAGCAAAACCTTTGCAATTATAACAATCCCTGTAAATAGAAAAGTTGGTCCTTGTAAAGTTCTGAAGAGTAATTATCCTAAGCTAAAAACATATCGGGATAAATTATATTTTCGTCGAGTGACTGATAATGATTTAACAAGAAGTGTAGAGGAAGTTTGTGATATTATGTACTGGTTTCAAGATGGGTCCACTCAACCACCAGTCTCTTTACAAGAGGAATCACAATGGGATAGTTTTTTGGAAGCATCGTTTATCAGCGATGTGTCAGGTTTTGAATTGTCTAGGAAGTACATCTTAGTAACAAGTCCATTGAGGAATGACAACATTAAAAATTTATCTGTTTTGGGCGAAATACCTGCGATATTAGTATTAGATTTTGACCCTGAAAGTGATGTAAGTGGTTTACTTTATGAAGTCAAAGGAAGGCTCAAAAGAAGTCTACATATCGTAGCTAAAAAAGATCGTCCAACTATTAATCCAGAAAACGCAACTTATTGGTTCTTCGTGCGTGGTTTAGAGGGGAGAAAAGGAACTGTAGAGATTGGGAATTATAAAAAATGGAAGAAAAGCTATGGGGGAGAAATAAGCGAACAATTGAGAAATTTTGCAGAGGCAATAAGTCCTACGCCTATTACTTGTATTGTTCTTTGGTATCATGATGATTCACAACTAAATTTCCATTTAAAGCAAGTACTTAATTCAATTGAACAAGCCTTTGAAGATGCTGTTAACTTTGTTATAGCTACTAAGTATCCTGGAGAAATTCAGGAAATCAAGAACGAAGTTGATGTAGAGATAATAAATATTGCTATTCATCAATTATGTTCAGGGCTAGATGTCATAAGTTCCAGCAAAAGGATCGTAGAATCTAATGAGTATTTTCTACCTTCAAGTTCTCATGCCCCCATTAGAATAACTTCTGAAGACAGAAAATGGTTGGAAGAAGAACTTGAAATTGTTCATCTTAACGTAGGTACAACAGCTCCAGATTTGAACGAGGATCCAGATTTGAACGAGAGAATTGGTCGTCGTTTCTTGCGTGGAGCGGAAATAACCTGGCATGAATTGAGCTTGCACGTTGATGTTAATCGAGAAAAGACAGACAAAATTAAACGTCAAGTAGAAACTGAATTAACACGCCGACGTGCATAGAGAATAAATCTTTACCATGAAGCAGGAGCAGGTGGAACTACTGTAGGTAGACGTATTCTTTGGGAGCTTCATGAAAGATTTCCGTGTGCCATTCTTAAACGAAGTAAACCCCTTGAAACTCTGAACGGCTTTCTAGGTTGGCATCCTTAACTGGACAGCCAATACTGCTTTTGATAGATAGTTCCCAAATTCCTGAGAGACAAGTAGATGAACTCTATAATTACGTTCGTAGTAACCAGCTGTCAGTAGTTTTTCTGCATGTTCAACGTCGTTCAGCTCTAAGAATCAAGAAAGATAGAACTGGTTTAGAGGCGACACTATCCAATAAGGAATATTGGCAGTTTGTGGAAAAGTTTTCGCAATTTAAACCTGAAAAGAGGCCGAAGTTAGAGAAGTTAGAGGTCAAAACTGCGTTCTATTTTGGATTGCAAACTTTTGAACGTGAATTCCTTGGCTTAGAAAGATATGTAGGTAGTAGGCTTGAAAAATTGAATTCAGATCAAAAACGGATCTTACTTTTTCTGGCTATCTCTCATCACTATGCCCAACAGTCGATAAAAGCTCAAGCGTTTGCAGAGTTTCTAGGTATTCCGAAAAACAGAATTGTAAATCTTAAAGAAGCTTTTTATTCATGCGAGGACGTGCTCGATATTTTGATTGAAGAGAAGGGAAAGTATTGGCGAACAACCCACGATCTAGTAGCTCAAGAAGTATTAACGCAGGGATTAATAACTCCCGGAGCGGATCGGCGTACATGGAAGCAAAATTTGTCACTTCTTGCAAAAAGTTTTGCAGAATTATGTCGTGGCAATAGTTTGAACCCCAGCGAGGAAATGCTGGAGTTAGTGAGGCGCACATTTATTTACCGCGATAATAGCGATGTGCTTGGCACTGAAAAAGTCGCAACAAATCAGAGCTTCTCGCTGTTGTTACAAGATATACCTTCACTAGAGGGGAGACTTGAGCTTTTAAGGAAATTGACAGAGCTATATCCAGAAGAAGCTCATTTCTGGGCACATTTGGGTCGTTTCCATGCCTCTAAGTTGAAAAACTATATCAAAGCTTATGAATACATCGATCGAGCTATATTATTAAATAGAAAAGACCACGTTCTTTATCATATGAAAGGCATGGCAATACGTTATGAAATCGACAACCTAATTGCAGAGAAAAATGAGGTACAAGCTATCGTAGATCGTGCCAAAGTTGCGAGTAATGCATTTGAAGAGGCAAGGGAGCAAAGTCCAGACAATGAACACGGTTACATCAGCGAGGTGCAGTTACTCGCACGGATATTAGATTACGCGGGTAGACAACACCAGAATAGAGTTCTTGGTTACCTTTCAACTCCTGGGATAGATCCTTTCCTACTAAATAGTCTTGAACGTGCTGAAGATCTTTTGGAACAGGTCAGGCGTAATCGCGAAGGGCAAGGTGAACCAAGTGCGCTAGAAGTAGATTGTCAAGCTAGACTTGACGCTTTGTACGGAAGACATGACCGAGCTTTACAAATTTGGGATAGTTTGCTGAATCGAAGGAATAGCTATCACCCTCCACTCCGTCGTCAAATTGTCTGGACTTATCTGGCACGATACGAACGTTCTTGGAATGATATACCTAAAAATAATTTACGACGAATTCAATCTCTTCTTGAAGAAAATATTGACGAAGAACCCAGCAATGATAAAGATCTTCGTTTATGGATACAAGCGGTGCGTTGGTCACAATATCCACCAAGTCTTGAATCTGTCATTGAACGGGTGAGCTATTGGAAAGCTAACTCGGGAACGCTTGATTCAGTTTATTATCTATATTTACTTTACGTACTTTCAGCACTGGAAGGCTCAGCACAAACTAAAGATAATGCAGAACGCTATATGGAAGAGTGTCGTCAAATGGCGCGATATCGCAAAAATCGCACTAATAGCTTCGAGTGGCTTGGGTCGGGATCTGGAATAAACAGTCTTATTCACCATTCGGAATTAGGTCAATGGAAGACAGATATTGAGTTTTGGGAAAGAACCGATCAATTAGTACGAGTTCAAGGTCGTGTTAATAGAGTTGGCGCACCACAGAAAGGTTACATTAAGATTAAAGGCGGTTTGTTAGCTTTCTATGTTCCGGCACGTAGTAATCACAGTCGAGGTCGTTCAGAAAATCAACCTGTTGATTTCTACTTGGGGTTTAGTTATGACGGTTTGAGGGCATGGAAAGTGAAAGATATTGGGAAAGATAGATAAATTAATTACTGCCGGAGGTATAACAATTGCGTTACAGCGGAAGGTCTAATCTTCATCAAGTAGTTCTCTCATCTTAGGCCCGATCGCTCCTGCTGACACTTGACAAATTAACAATTATTAGCATCGACTATAATCGATCTGAGATACTCTGGCCTATCTCTAGGCGCTTTCGCGCCTGGGAAGCACGCTCTTCGTGCTTACTACGAACGACCGGAAGCACGAAGCGTGCTTGCCACGAAGGGCGTGAGGTCATCAGCGACCTGACTAATGACCAATAAGGACAAGACCCTACTCTCCAAAAATCTTCTGACGATAGTCAGCTACGGCCATGAGGTCGTCATCTTCCAATTCATCGGGGTTTTTAAGCCGCACCTTCATCAACCAGCCTTCGCCGTAGGGGTCTTCGTTCAGTTTTTCTGGAGCCTCTTCAATCTCTGTATTGCATTCTATAACTGTACCAGTAACTGGCGAGTAGAGGTCTTCTGCTGCCTTCACTGATTCCACATTTCCGAAGGTTTCGCCTTTCTCTACGGCATCCCCTACTTCTGGTAACTCCACAAATACAATCTCGCCTAGCTGGTCAACGGCAAAAGCGCTGATGCCGATCGTCGCTGTATCGCCTTCGAGTCGGACATACTCGTGGCTTTCCAGGTATTTCAGGTCATCGGGATATTCTAAGTCCATTTCCAGTTCTCCAATTTGCAGCAAAACTTATAGACAGCCATTAAGTTTACAACTTACCGGGTGCTGCGTTGCTATTTTTAGACTCTCGTTGGCAAGTTATACCTACCAACGAGAGAAGACCCAGTGTCCCATGAGAGTTGACGTTAGTACTGCTGATAAGCTCAACGGCTTTTTGCCTTGTAAAAAGGTTTTTTGACCACTATAGCTGGATATGCTTTGCCGCGAATTTCTATGAACAGTTCCCGACCGACCTTTGCTAGCTGGCTGGGAACGTATGCTAAGGCGATCGGATGACCCAAGGTAGGCGAGAGGGTGCCGCTAGTAACTTCTCCTACTGGTTGACTGGCAGATAGCACCGGGTAGCCATGACGGGCAATGTGACGCCCTTGCATTTGCAGTCCTACTAGGCGTCGGGGCGTGCCGTTTGCCTTTTGTTGCTCTAAGACCTGACGTCCGATAAAGTCACCCTTGGTATCTAGGTGGACTAACCAGCTTAAACCAGCTTCCAGGGGGGTGGTAGTCTCGTCAATATCTTGACCGTAGAGGGCCATCGCTGCTTCTAGGCGCAGGGTATCTCTGGCCCCCAGACCGCAAGGAGTGACGCCAGCATCTAAAAGAGCACGCCACAGTTGCTCCCCAACAGCTGGATCTACCATTACCTCAAAGCCATCTTCCCCAGTGTATCCGGTACGAGCCAGGAAAGCTGGTTGGCCCAAGACTAATGCTTCTAGATGGCCGAAACGCCCCACTTTCGATAGTTCAGCTTCTACCAATGGCTGTAGATAGTCTACTGCTGCTGGACCTTGCACTGCGATCAGGGCTTTGAGTGCCGAGAGGTTTTGTAATTCTACCCGATCGCAGTCAAGATGTGCTTGCAACCAGTCAAAATCCTTGACTTTGGTAGCAGCATTGACAATTATCATGGCCCGTTGCTCGTCCGTAGCCTCCCGATCTTGATAATAAAAAATGATGTCGTCCAAAATACCTGCTTCGGGCTTGAGCAGTACCGTATACTGAGCTTCACCTGGTTGCAGTCGTCCCAAGTCAGAAGGTACCAGCGCTTGCAGTTGCTCAACCGCCTGTTTACCTAGCAGGGCAAATTTGCCCATGTGGGAGATATCAAACATGCCGCAGTTGCTGCGCACTGCTTCGTGTTCCGCACGAATGCCTGTAAACTGCACTGGCATTTCCCAGCCTGCAAATTCTGTCATCCGGGCTTTGAGTTCTTGACAAACTGCATATAGGGGCGATCGGGCTAGTTCTGTTTGGGACTGATGAGCCATATTTCTTTTCAATGTCTAATCTATATTATCTTATACCATTGTCAAACTTTTTGCTACACTTCTTATCCTGTAATTCCCTCTCTTCGCTGTCAGCCCGCCTTCGGTGTATCGTGGGTTCAAACCCTAAGGTTTTTAGCTCAAGTCGGTTTTAAACCGACTAATATCATTTTCACAAATATAATTTACCGTAGCTATTTTTTATAGTATGAGCTGTTGTGGATTAGTTTGGGCTAACTCGTTTTTCCTCTCCTCAACTATTCTCTTACTCCAATTCACGTAAAATACGAACAGGAGAAGTAAGATACTTAATCAAGTCATCCCCACCAGTTGCAGGTAAAACTCCCGGCGATAATTTGCGATCGTCGCATCTTGCTCGTGGGAGATGATATAGGCGACCAAATCTCCTTCCACATTGTCTACGGAAACCGCGAATGCTTTCCCCTGATTTAACCGGTCAGTAATTTGGGGTTGCAGTTGCTGATTTATTTGCCCAGTATCTCGGGGGCGATGGTTTGTTTTTTCGACTCTAAACTGCTTTTTTCATAGAGATAATCGTCGCTAATATCGCTTTGGACGTAATTGCTTTGCTCGTCAGCAAATACTTTCGCCGAGACTACTTCCTTTTTGAGCATAAAGGTATGTACTCCGGAAAACAAGTTATCCATTGCCTGGCGAATGGCCTGAAAGGATACGCTGGTTTCCACGCTGCCTATGTGGCTTTTATTCCGAGCAAACAGGGTAAATACATATCTAAACCCGTTGTATATTCTCCCTTCCTCGAAGCCTTTGACAAAGATTTTTTCCTGATTAGTTAAATTCACGGAATATCTGACCTTCGATAGGTTGTCCCCAAATTTTTGCGGGCGATGAAACCGTAAAAAACTGGTGCTATCGGGCAGGTGAAAGTGCAGTTACTTGAGATTTTTCTTCCTCAGATTTTGATAGGTGGGGGTCGCAAACAGGCGATCGCGCTTCTGCTTTTGTGCTGCTGCATCTGCTTGATATGCCCCCGTAAATATATCGATAATTTCTGGTTGATTCACCACCTCGTCGTAGATGGTTTGGGAGACCAATTGGTAGGTATCGACGGTGACGCGATAAGCGGTTTGCAGTTCGGCAACATGCTTGGATAATAATATCTCTTCTTTTGCCGCTTGGTTCTTGGACAAACCCAGTACCGTTACGGTCTCTAGCACGATAAAGGCCAGCAGGTAATATTTGATTTTACTTAACAGTTGTTTCATTTATCTTGTCCGTAGCGTAGCTTGTAGGACAGGCGTCCCGCCTGTCCGGAGGTTGTCAGGATCGTCCCCGTGAGAGGTAATTTTGTCAACCCCTAATATTAATTTTGTCGATTTGCTCCCGTTTTGTCATCTCTCTCGGGTTTACCGGCGATCGCCATTCAAATCATCTTCTTTTTGACAGTAGCAAAACTTTAGGCTTGTGGCTAGGCGATTTCTGAGATAATGTCAAGGTTGGGGACATGAAAAATAAAGAAGTCGGGGATTCATTTCAGGCTATTTGCTTGACGTCAGTTGCTAACAGATATTACAATGAACTTAAATATTATTGAGCAGCAGAAGAACATGCTAGAGAAGCGAGTTAATGCTAGTATCGAAAAATCGGCACGATTCGAGATAATTTAGTTTTGGCTGGACTTGACAGGAAGGGCAAACGATGCTGAAGTTGGGCGATCGCAGCATTGTCTTGATGCTTGGCACTGGATGGCAACATCAGGATTTTTGGCAGCAGTCACTATCTTTAATAAAAGTTGTAATAAGGGGATTAATTTTTCGTTATTTAACTATCAACCCAAAAATGAGTTATAATAATAGAAATCTGGTTCAATATCTTAAACATGACAGAGTTTCCAGCAGAATATGATAGTCCTTGGAAGGCGGGACTAGAACAATATTTCCCGCAGTTTGTCGAATATTGCTTTCCAGAAATCTACGCAGATATAGATTGGAGTCGCGGTTACGAGTCCATGGACAAAGAGTTTGAAGAAGTGGTGCGAGACGCGGAATTGGGCAAACGGCTGGCTGATGGATGGGGTCGAGCCGGGAATCGCTTCCCGACCCTCCCTTTCGGAACCGGACTTGCGATTTTCACCGCATCCGGCTACTGGGTACTAGGCCCTTTTCATAGGTAGACTTAATAGGAATTACTTCCGTTAGCCCTTGCCGCCTGTCTTTTCTTCCCTTTCCTGGTTTAGCGAGTGGTTGTTCTGATAACCGTTAGTATCACCATTTTCAAGTCAGTTTTACCAGTTATCCATACCTTATCCTCCACTTGCGTTTCGGATTAGTTCCGTGGCTTTTTAGGATTACTCATTCCAGCAGCTTCCTAGTATCACCGACCCACGTCAGCGCTGGCTACCCAGCATCATCTACATTACTGTAGATGTTATCCCAGGAATTACCCCGGGCATTCGCTTCTTGGGCCATCCCTCCCCCCGTGGCTTGCGCTTAACATCTAACTTGTCCTGATGGACAGCACACGAGAGGTTACTTCGTTCCCTAACAACATTTCGCGATACCTTTAGGTCCACACTATACCCCGAGAGCTATTTGAGTACTATATTAGCCAGAGTCTAAAACTAATACTAGCTACCATTTCCTTTTTAGGCCAGCGCATATAGCCTTATTTCGCTGGTTCCTTATAACGAGGCTTGCACATGTTTGCCTGCTCTAACCTTGGATATCTTTCCTAGCGGCGTCACCGGCTTAGGCTGCCAGTTATCCTACATTTGAGTCCTCGCTTAGCACCACGATGATGTCGCTTCGTAGCACCGAGGACCGGTGTCACCCCCGTACCTGGGAGGAGGGGAATTTAACCCCCATGCGGTCAGAGTTCCCGGCTAATGAAACCGGGCTAGCGTTCCGTGTTTGACCACGTTAGGCTAGAACGAATCGCACAAAATCTTTAAAGTTTGGCTGCTGGATGGAACCGAGACTTGGATCCTCATCCACGTTGAAGTTCAGAGCCAGTATGAGTCAAATTTTGAAAGGCGGATATACGTTTATAACTATCGGTCTTTCGATCGCTTCCGCAAACCGGTGATTAGTTTGGTAGTATTGGCAGATGAGCGGCAAAATTGGCGACCATCATCTTACGGATACAAATTTGACGGTTTTCGACTCCATTTAAGATTTCCGATCGTCAAGCTGTTGGACTACGAGCGGAATTGGGAGGCTTTAGAGCAAAGTCAAAGTGAAAATCCCTTCGCCGTAATGATCATGGCCCATCTCAAAACCAAAGCTACCAAAGACGATATGGAACAGCGGCGGCAGTGGAAATGGACTCTCGTTCGCGGACTGTACTCCCGAGGCTATAATAGGAATGACATCTTGGAGCTTTTCCGGTTAATCGATTGGATGATGACTCTACCAGAAGAGTTGCAAACTGCCTTTGAACAACAAGTCGAACGTTATCAGGAGGAGAACAAAATGCCTTTACTGAGTCAGATTGAAACACGGGCCATGCGAAGAGGAACGGAACTGGGGATCCAACAGGGGGTCCAACAGGGGGTATTACGGAGTGGCCGCAAATCAGTGCTGCGGGTCTTGGAAGTGCGGTTCCAGGAAGTGCCAGAGGCGATCGCAGATACTATTAATAGCATTGGCGACGTGGACTTTTTGGATCGGCTTCACATTCAAGCTGTTGTGATTGTCACCGTCGCCTGTGACTAACTGGTAGGTAAAGGTATCGGAAGAGTCAGGATCGATAGTTGAGAAAGTCCCTACGACTGCATTATCAGGGGAATTTTCATCAATGCTACTGCTGCTGAGTTCTAGATCGGTAGGAGGGGAGTTCTTTATAACAATATCAAAGGTATCTGTCACTTCAGATTTCGCTCTGTCGATGGCGGTTACCGTCACGGTAAAGGTGTCTGCGGTAGTAGGGATACCGCTGATAACTCCCTGAGAGTTGATCGTTACGCCCCCTGGTAAACCGGTAGCTGTGTAATTGTCGATGTTGTTATTGATGTCACCGAAATTTGCGCTAATGTCTATGTCGAGGTTATTACCTAGCAAGAGTTGGACGTCGGGAATCTCGGTTAAAACATAAGGGGGGTTTTCCAATTGCTTCTCAGCCCTCAAATCTAGAACCTCTTCGGGGATGGTGCCAGTCAGGAGGTTGTTGTTCAGGTAGAGATCTACCAAATTGGAAAGATTCCCTAACTCCGTCGGGATGCTGCCAGTCAGTTGGTTGTCGTCCAGCCTGAGATCTACCAAATTGGAAAGATTCCCTAACTCCGTCGGGATGCTGCCAGTCAGTTGGTTGTCGTCCAGCCAGAGATATACCAAATTGGAAAGATTCCCTAACTCCATCGGGATGCTGCCAGTCAGTTGGTTGTCGTCCAGCCTGAGATCCTCCAAATTGGAAAGATTCCCTAACTCCGTCGGGATGCTGCCAGTCAGTTGGTTGGAGTTCAGCCAGAGATCCTCCAAATTGGAAAGATTCCCTAACTCCGTCGGGATGCTGCCAGTCAGTTGGTTGTCGTCCAGCCTGAGATCCTCCAAATTGGAAAGATTCCCTAACTCCGTCGGAATGCTGCCAGTCAGTTGGTTACCGAACAGGTCTTCACTGTCCAGCATAACGCCCGACATGATGTCCGCTGGAGTGGAGCCTCCCCTATTATCAGCGGCGGTATTGCCCGAGAAGGTTACATCTGTGAGGGTCACGGTCGGCAGGCTGCTGGGCATGCCCTGGTTGTTCCCGTTGATATTGTCAGTAATGTGCAGGGCGAAAATGGCGCCCCCTAGACCTTGGCCGGGGTTCGCGATAACGCCACCGTCGCCACCTTGAGCGTTATTGCTGTTAAAGCTGCTGTCCGAAACTCTGAGATCGCCCGAGCGGATGAATATGGCTCCGCCCATGCCCGCGCCGCCGCCGAAGCCGCCTCGGCCGCCGACGATGTTGCCGTTGCTGCCGCCGCCGCCGCCGAAGCCGCCGCCGCCGCCGTTGCCGCCGCCGCCGCCGTTGCCGCCGCCGCCGCCGAAGCCGCCGTCGCCGCCCGTGCCGATGAAGCGGCCGCCGCCGCCGAAACCGCCGTCGCCGCCCGTGCCGATGAAGCGGCCGCTGCCGCCGTCGCCGCCGAAACCGCCGTCGCCGCCGACGCCGCCGTTGTCCACGCTGCCGGGGTTGCCGTGAGCACGAGGCCGAGGAGTAAAATTAGCATTACCACCCGTATTATTATTAACGTCGGCATTGCCATCAACGGCGCTATTTTCCTAGAAAGTGCTATCGGTCACCGTGACGGTCCCGTCATGGATAAACAGGGCACCGCTTATGCCTGCTGCCCCGCCGGCGCCATTGCCTCCCTGGGCCCGGCCGTTCATAAAGGTCAGCTCGTTGAAATTGACTGTACCGTCTAAGACAAAGAACAGCCGGAATTGGTTGTCGCCATTAATGGTGTTGTCGTTCCCATTTATGGTAAGCTCTACGTCTTCGTCAATAAGGGGTAGCAACGAGGTCAGGGTAATATCTGTCCTGATGTTAATAATATCTGCCTCACCGTTATTACTGGAACTGGTAATGGCATTGAATAGTTCTACTGGTGTGCTAACATTAAATTCGGTAGGAGACTCGTTGACATTGTTGACATTAATAGTAAAAGCCTCCGAGTAACTGTTTCCGGTCGAGTCAGTAGTCTGGACGCGAATGCTGTAACTCGGTTTTGTCTCAAAGTTCGGAGAACTATTAATTCGCAGTAAGTTCCATTCTATGGTGAAGGCGGCGTTATCATCGACACCAGCGCCGGAGACTAACCGGTAGGTAAAGGTATCTCCAATGTCAGGATCGGTAGTTGAGAAAGTCCCTATGACTGCATTATCAGGGGAATTTTTATCAATGCTACTGCTGCTGAGTTCTAGATCGGTAGGAGGGGAGTTCTTTATAACAATATCAAAGGTATCTGTCACTTCAGATTTCGCTCTGTCGATGGCGGTTACCGTCACGGTAAAGGTGTCTGCGGTAGTAGGGATACCGCTGATAACTCCCTGAGAGTTGATGGTTACGCCCCCTGGTAAACCGGTAGCTGTGTAATTGTCGATGTTGTTATTGATGTCACCGAAATTTGCGCTAATGTCTATGTCGAGGTTATTACCTAGCAAGAGTTGGACGTCGGGAATCTCGGTTAAAACATAAGGGGGATTTTCCAATTGCTTCTCAACCCTCAAATCTAGAACCTCTTGGGGGATGGTGCCAGTCAGGAGGTTGTTGTTCAGGTAGAGCTGAAACAAATTGGAAAGATTCCCTAACTCCGTCGGGATGCTGCCAGTCAGTTGGTTGGAGTCCAGCCAGAGAGATCTCAAATTGGAAAGATTCCCTAACTCCGTCGGGATGCTGCCAGTCAGTTGGTTGGAGCTCAGCAAGAGAGATCTCAAATTGGAAAGATTCCCTAACTCCGTCGGGATGCTGCCAGTCAGTTGGTTGGAGCTCAGCAAGAGAAATCCCAAATTGGAAAGATTCCCTAACTCCGTCGGGATGCTGCCAGTCAGTTGGTTGGAGTTCAGCTCGAGCTCCTCCAAATTGGAAAGATTCCCTAACTCCGTCGGGATGCTGCCAGTCAGTTGGTTGGAGTTCAGCTCGAGCTCCTCCAAATTGGAAAGATTCCCTAACTCCGTCGGGATGCTGCCAGTCAGTTGGTTGGAGTTCAGCAGGAGTTCCGTCACCCTGTTGTTAGTTACCGTCACCCCATACCAACCATTAACAATAGAAGCATCGGGGGGAGTTGAGCTGCTGAAATTCCAGCTAACCCAGCCTGTATTGCTCCTCCAAGAAGCCCCATTGGTGCTTTGATAGAGAGCCCTTAAGGCCTGATACTCCTGCTGGATGATGATCAAGTTGCGGCGGGTGAATTGGTTACCGAACAGGTCTTCACTGTCCAGTATAACGCCCGACATGATGTCCGCTGGAGTGGAGCCTCCCCTATTATCAGCGGCGGTATTGCCCGAGAAGGTTACATCTGTGAGGGTCACGGTCGGCAGGCTGCTGGGCATGCCCTGGTTGTTCCCGTTGATATTGTCAGTAATGTGCAGGGCGAAAATGGCGCCCCCTAGACCTTGGCCGGGGCTCGCCATAAAGCCACCGCCGCCACCTTGAGCGTTATTGCTGTTAAAGCTGCTGTCCGAAACGCTGAGTTCGCCCGAGCGGATGAATATGGCGGAGCCCATGCCCGCGCCGCCGCCGCCGAAGCCGGCGCGGACGCCGTTGCCGCCGCCGAAGCCGCCGACGCCGCCGCCGAAGCCGCCGAAGCCGCCGTTGCCGCCGCCGAAGCCGCCGTCGCCGAAACCGCCGTCGCCGCCCGTGCCGATGAAGCGGCCGCTGCCGCCGTTGCCGCCGAAACCGCCGTCGCCGCCGACGCCGCCGTTGTCCACGCTGCCGGGGTTGCCGTGAGCACGAGGCCGAGGAGTAAAATTAGCATTACCACCCGTATTATTATTAACGTCGGCATTGCCACCAACGGCCCTATTTCCCTGGAAAGTGCTATCGGTCACCGTGACGATCCCGTCATGGATAAACAGGGCACCGCCCATGCCTGCTGCCCCGCCGGCGCCATTGCCTCCCTGGGCCCGGCCGTTCATAAAGGTCAGCTCGTTGAAATTGACTGTACCGTCTAAGACAAAGAACAGCCGGAATTGGTTATTACCATTAATAGTGTTGTCATTCCCATTTATCGTCAGCCCCATGTCTTCGTCAATAAGGGGCAACAACCCAGTCAGGGTAATATCTGTCGTGATGTTAATAATATCTGCCTCACCGTTATTACTGGAACTGGTAATGGCATTGGATAGTTCTACTGGTGTGCTGACATTAAATGTGGCCATAATTTTTCCTGATGTAAAGGATGATGAACTTTCTTAGGAGTTAGTCTTCTCTACCCAAAATACAGGAGCCGGTGGAAAGCTAGGGATTGGGGTGAAGACCTTGAATAATTCGATTCTAATCCAGAATAGCACTATTCTAACCATAATAAGTCTGTGCGATTCGTTCTAGCCTAACGTGGTCAAACACGGAACGCTAGCCCGGTTTCATTAGCCGGGAACTCTGACCGCATGGGGGTTAAATTCCCCTCCCCCCAGGTACGGGGGTGACACCGGTCCTCGGTGCTACGAAGCGACATCATCGTGGTGCTAAGCGAGGACTCAAATGTAGGATAACTGGCAGCCTAAGCCGGTGACGCCGCTAGGAAAGATATCCAAGGTTAGAGCAGGCAAACATGTGCAAGCCTCGTTATAAGGAACCAGCGAAATAAGGCTATATGCGCTGGCCTAAAAAGGAAATGGTAGCTAGTATTAGTTTTAGACTCTGGCTAATATAGTACTCAAATAGCTCCCGGGGTATAGTGTGGACCTAAAGGTATCGCGAAATGTTGTTAGGGAACGAAGTAACCTCTCGTGTGCTGTCCATCAGGATAAGTTAGATGTTAAGCGCAAGCCACGGGGGGAGGGATGGCCCAAGAAGCGAATGCCCGGGGTAATTCCTGGGATAACATCTACAGTAATGTAGATGATGCTGGGTAGCCAGCGCTGACGTGGGTCGGTGATACTAGGAAGCTGCTGGAATGAGTAATCCTAAAAAGCCACGGAACTAATCCGAAACGCAAGTGGAGGATAAGGTATGGATAACTGGTAAAACTGACTTGAAAATGGTGATACTAACGGTTATCAGAACAACCACTCGCTAAACCAGGAAAGGGAAGAAAAGACAGGCGGCAAGGGCTAACGGAAGTAATTCCTATTAAGTCTACCTATGAAAAAGGCCTAGTACCCAGTAGCCGGATGCGGTGAAAATCGCAAGTCCGGTTCCTCAAGGGAGGGTCGGGAAGCGATTCCCGGCTCGACCCCATCCATTCCGACCTATTGTAGCGCTATTCTGACCGCAATAAGTATATTCTGACCGAGAATATACCTCTTTTGACCTATAATAGCGCTATTCTGACCTATTATAACGCTATTATAGCCAAAAATCAGCTGATTCTTGGCGCGAATAAGTCAATTACCTCTCATATTAAGATTACTTTTGCCAAGAATCAATCAATTTCACATATTTGAGCAAGATTACTCAATACTTTTAACCTCTTTTACTGTAAACCACCGGCGATAAGTCGGCGAGGGACCACTAGCTAGTAGGGTACTATTAGCCTTGATAACTTTTAGATGATGGTGGAACAGTTGCATGGTAGGATGATACCACGGACTGTTAGAACGCCTATCCGTCAATTATCAATTGGAAATCTTAAACTAGGCAACGCCATTTTGCTAAGCTATAGATATGCTAACCTATTCTGCGGCGAGAAAGATGACAGGAGTTTGCAAACTAGAGATTACCGAGACGACTGAAGAGCTGAAAAGCCTGTTACAAAAGCAAAAATACGTTAGTAACTTTCAAAAACTGCAGGCGCTGTATTTGTTCAAAATCGGTCAGGTGAAGACACTCGCGAAGCTTTTATTCAATACTGGATACGAACTCATATCAACTTAGCCGATGCTTACATAAAGAGGATAGAAGGAGGCAATTGATGCTTTGAAAAAGTCTTGATAGTTGTTAACAGTCCATCCCCTGTTTGGGCTATGAGTCAAACTAACCTAGCTAGTGCCTATTACTATAGGATAGAAGGAGACAAAGAAGACAATCTAGAGAAGGCAATCGCTGCGTTAAAAAAGCATTACAAGTTTATACCTATGAAACTATTTTCCAGAAATGGGCAATGATTCAAAACAATCTTGGTTTGGTTTACACAGATAAGATTAAACTAAACAAAGCAGATAATCTGGAGAAAGCAATTGAATATTTTCAACAGGCTTTGTGCGAACCTATACCCGTGAAGACTTTCCCTTAGAGTGGGCAAGGACTAACCACAATCTTGGCATAGCCTACTCGAAAGGAGACCTAGCAAGTAACATAGAACAAGGTATTGCTGCCTTCAAACGGTCTTTGCAAGTCCGTATCCGTGAAGCTTTTCCTGAAAATTGGGCAAGGACTCAATTGAATCTTGGCAAGGCCTACTCAAAAAGGAGCGAAGGCGACAAAGCTGAAAATTTAGAGGAAGCAATTTATGCTTTCCAACAAGGATTACAAATATTCACTCATGAAGCATTTCCTCAAGATTGGGCACTTGCCCAAAACAGCCTCGGTCTTGCCTACCAATACAGAATTAAAGGCGATCGAGCTAAAAATATTGAACAGGGTATCTCTGCTTATCAGCAGACATTGTCCGTTTACACTCCCGAAGCCGATCCGATCAACTGTCTTCAAACATCTCGCAACTTAGGCAATTTCCACTTCACTGAAGGCAACTGGCAACCCGCTATCGATGCCTACGAAAAAGCCATAACCGCAGTCGAACTCAGTCACAGTTGGGCAATCAACTATGAACGTCGCGAAGAGATTATAGCAGAAGCAATAAAAGTTTATCAAAAACTCGTACAAGCCTATATCAATACAGAACAGTGGGATAAAGCGATCAAAACCGTCGAACGCAGCAAAGCCCGCAACCTAGTAGAACTCCTTGCCAACCGCGACCTCTATCCTAAAGGCGACGTTCCCCAGGAGACGATCGCCGAGTTAGATCGACTGCGACGAAACATTCCATCATTGGAAAGACAGTTGCAAGTAGCTACAGACCAACTATCGGGAAATAGGGATGACAAACAACGACTTTCATTAGAGGAGTCCCAGAAACGGCTACAGCAAGAATTGTAGTCCTCACGGCAGCAGTTAGATGAGGTACTTAATCAAATCAAACCCAGAGACCCCAATTTCATTGTGACTCAGAGGGTGGAACCGATTCCATTTCAGGATATCCAACGTCTGACTGACGATCGCACTGCCATAATTGAGTGGTATATTACGTCGGATAATATTCTCACCTTCATTCTTACTGCCAACAGTCGGCATCCTCTAGTTGAACAAGCCTCTGTTCGAGAACTAGAGGCTTTAGTAAATTTTGTAAAAGCTTATTTTACTGCATACTATCAAAAGGAAAACTAGCAATGGAAAGCTGATTTAGAATCTCACCTCAAACACTTGGCTGAGATTCTAAATACAGATCGCATCCTAGCCCGGATTGATGAAATTTTTGACAAGCAAGGAGGGAAATGCGATCGCCTCATACTCATTCCCCATCGCTTTTCACACCTGTTTCCTCTCCATGCTATGCCCCTGGAGAATGGCGATTTACTGTGCGATCGCTTTGAAAGAGGTGTTAATTATGCCTCCAGCAGCCAACTGCTACAACTAACTCAAACCCAACAACGCCCTGATTTTCAACGCTTGTTTGCTATTCAAGACCCTGAAGAGAACCTAGCTTACAGCATCCTGGAAGTTGAAACCATCCGTTCGTTCTTCTCACCCGCAACAGTTTTGGCAATCAAATCTGCCCGGGAAGCAGATGTCAAAACCCATCCAGAATTATCCCTTGCCCACTGCAATCACTTCTCCTGTCATGGGGAGTTCAACCTAGAATCTCCCCTAAAATCGGCATTGCGTTTAGCAGAAATCAAGCAGTCAGACTCGGGATCCTCAGAAGATGGATACCTCACCTTAGCAGAAATCTTTGCCCTCAACCTGAAGAAATCTCGTCTTGTTACCCTCTCCGCCTGCGAAACAGGCATGGCAGACCCCAACAGCATTAGTGATGAATACATCAGTCTGTCCAGTGGCTTCTTGTTTGCCGGGAGTCCCAGCGTAGTCAACGGTCTGTGGATAGCAGATGATTTTTCCACATCTTTGCTAATGATGAAATTCTACGAAAACCTGCAACAGTTTCCCCAACGAGAAGCTGGAACAGTCGCCCTCGCCCTCAACCAAGCCCAAAAATGGTTGCGAAATTTAACCAGCGAAGATTGCGAAACATATCTCAACTCCCTAGAACCGCAATGGGATTCTATTATTGCCAACCTACAAAAAAAAGAAGGAAAGCGAGTCAAAGCCGCAATAAAAGGGGCACGCAAGCAAATACTCGAACGTCGCCCCCATCCTTTTGCTAATCCCTACTATTGGCGGCTTTCACCGCTACTGGATTTTAGGATTCATCATCCGTGGCATTGCAGAAACTTTTGACTCCAATCTTGACTATATAAATAGCTACCGGAGTCGCCAATGCTGCGGGCAAATTACCAGAGGCAGCTAGAGATGCAACCAAAGCGGTAACTACTCCCGCAAGTAGATCGTCTCTAAATTCATCTTGACAAACTATATTGCGGCACCGCTGGGATAAATCTTCCAACCAACCCTCTGCTCGACTTTTTTCGATTCCCGCTTCCAAAGCTATAATTTCAGTTGCATACTCCAAATCTCCTTCATCATCTGCTATCTCATCAAGGGCAGCCAAAGGCTCTAGATAATCTGCCAATTGAGAACGAAAATTCTCAATTTCTTCTGGCGTAACTACGATCTTGTTCATCGATCAACTTTTGAGAATTCAAGTGGTCTGTTGAGATTATAGCATCCAACTGTATAATCTTAGCATAAAAGTAAGCGGCTGTAACCGCCTTCGAGTTCGAGAGGAATTACCAGTAGCCCTCTGCTCTTTTTCTGCCTGTCAGCCAATAGGTAGTCATGTAGCCCTGACTCGAAAGATCCCAGAAACTCGGTAAGTTAAGAGTTACCGGGTTTCTCATATCCCACAAATTATTTTTTGCGATCGGGGGGCGATCGGGGTTCGGTGGGTGCTATACTTGGGAAGACACGCGCAGTCGGTGAATAGATAATTGCGGAAATATACTCCGAACAGTCACCGAACTGCGCCAAAGGATAACTCCCATGCGATCGCCCCCCGGTCGCGTTCAGACCAGAAAAAAAGCGCAAGTCGATCTTCGGGTATATGCTAGTCTTACTAAGACCAGTAGTAAAACATGAAAAATACAGTACCAGAACTAGAAGCATAGTTGTTATCAGCGTCAGTTATGAGTTTACAAGCAGAAGCGTTGCGGGCCTCGCCTTGGGCTGATTTGTTTAAGCAAGAAGGTAAGCAAGAAGGCAAGCAAGAAGAAGCGTTGCGGATGCTAACGATCCTACTTCAGTGCCGTTTTGGCAATGTCTCAGAATCCCTACAGGCCGCCCTGGGTTTTTTGAGTGCCGACCAATTAGAGGAATTAGCGAAACGGCTTTTACAGTCCAATTCTCTGGATGAGTTTATAGCTTATCTTACTCGGGTGAGAGATAACAATTAGTGATTTAGTTTGGGAGAATTTAACTTGATTACGGGTTGCGAGTCTCCAGACTCGCAACCCCAAAATGCGGCTCTGACGCTGCAATGCCTGCGATCGCCCTTTGATTAAACCCTGTCAAGGATTAGCGATGGTTTGTCCAGGCGGGGACTGGAGCGATCGGCAGCAAGGCACGTATTACAGCGACGAACTAATTGAAACCTTAGCAGAAAATCACGGCAGGTAAAACATGAAAAAGACAGTACCTGAACCAGAAGCAGAGTTGTTGTCAGCGTCAGAAATTCATGATGACGTAATTTCGTTACAGTCAGCTTTAGAGCAGCGAAAAGCAGAACGACAAGCTTATAATATTAGCACGTCCCCAAATACGAGAAATGCTTTCCCAAGTAATAGCCAGCGGGATATGTGCCGACGAAGAAAAAGCGATCTTGCGAGCATTGAAGACCCTAGTAACAGCAGTAACCCGGTAGCAAGTTATGAACAATGGGTGCATCTCATATTTGCAAAAATATCAATGTCGTAGGTTGGGTTGAGGCACGAAACCCAACAAATATATGCTGTTAGCGAAGCGTGTGTTGCGCTTGTTGGGTTTCCTAACGTCAACCCAACCTACGAATTTCATGCATTGAGATGCGCCCTGAACAATGCTTGTATTATAAGAATAATTTACTCCGATTTGAAAAATAAATGCGACCAAATTTACAAATTATTAGTCGGTTTTCAACTGACTTGGCGCCTCGAAACCTGGCTCCCGCCTGGTAACGCGGGGGTTTGAACAAGAGGCGGTCTGACTACTACAAGGGTTTTCTGCCTGTCAGCCAATAGGTGGTCATTTCACCCTTGCCCTTGACCGCGATCGCCCTGGTGAATGGTTCGGTGGGTGCTATACTATGGTTACAGGCGGGGACCGGAGTCGGAGACCATTATCTGGGCCCAAAACTTGCTTACCCGACTATACTAGAGATAGGGGGTATGGGGCTATGTCCACCTCCCGAACCGATAATCTGCACATGTACTACAAATTACGGCAGGTCTTATGACTACAGGAATAGATAGCATCGAGTCAAAGTCAAATCAGTCCATTAGTAATCTGACAGTAGCTGAGTTAGAAACAATAATTGTCGAAATCGTCAGGAAAACTATCCGAGAGGAAAGAAGCAACAGGGAAAGCGGAAGCGCGACAGAAGAGCCACCATCAGCATTGTTATCAACTTTTGGAAGTTGGGAAGACACGCGCACTCCCGAAGAGATAATTGCGGAAATATATGCCAGTCGTACTATTAGCAGTGGTGAAAACAACCCGTGAAATATTTACTCGATACCGCCGGGCCAGTGTTGATGCCAATTCTAATTTGGAACCTATCTCCCCTATCTGTTTGGAAGCTATTAATACAGTCTTGCATATCCAGAGCCATTTGGGCGATCGCCTCAGCATGGTCTGTTCTGGGGACAGGCAGTCCTGCTGCTACCATATAAGTATCGCCAAATAGTTTTAATCTTCTCCAAAACGTGCTTTTCAGTCAACTGGTCAAACTGAGAAAAAATTTGATTTAGTAAACTCACCAACTCCAAGGGAGAAACTCTAGCACTCAGTAAGGCCAACAAACAAACATAACCGTAGCTCCTTCAAAACCTTCGGCCAGACAACCTTCCGTGACCTTCAGGCGATCGGCGATCGGGGCTAGTAAAATATTCAGTAACAGGCGATCGGACTGTTCGTACTCGGCATCTTCCTTAGCTGTTTGCAGAGCTTTTGTCCGTTGTGCGACGCGCAGTTCTAACTCAGCGTTGGTCTTTTCCAGTGCTTCAAATGACTCTTGCAACTGCTGTGGATAGGATTGGGGTTAAAAGAGGAAGCCAAAACCCCCAGTTCATCTACTGACCTCGACTTTTTCAAATAAATCCCCGCGAGCAAACTCCGGAATGCCGTGCTAAGGCTTTACTAGCAGTAGAAAGGCGCATAATCGGTTTAGTAATCCAGCGAGAGGTGACAAGACCCAACAAAGTAGCCACCACGAGACAAAGTAAAATAGTAGTGCGGGTATTGGCGTTTATCCGTTCCATAAAGTCCGCTTCAGTAACCACCACTACAATCTTCCCGAACGGCGGGTATTGTTTCATAACATTAGCTGGCAAGTATCTGAGAAAATATTATCTGGTCTGGGAGATGATCCTTCTGCCAGATTAACATACGATCGAGGGACTTTGGAGATTGCTAGGCCGTCAGAAGCACGTGAAAGTGTAGTGTCAGTCTACAGTTACCAGTTACCAGTGCTTTTCCTCTCGTTCCCAGGTTCTACCTGGGAATGATTATCTGGAGGCAGAGCCTCTTATCTTGGCATTCGACCGATTTTTCCGGTGTGCTGAGTCAAGTCGGGAATATCTTTAATAAAATGGGATTATGATAGACCCTCGCCCGTTCCAGTGCAGCAGTTTTCTGTTAATATTTTCAAGATATACTCGAATTGGTAAAAAATCAAAGGAAAGGAATAGAAATGACAAATGCTGGCGTGATTGGCACGGTAAAAGGACCTGGGGAGAATGGCAATCAATATGTTTTCATCACTACGAATAATCGTCAAGTTAAAATTGGCGAGTTCGTGTATTACTCGGTGTTGATATTACAGCAGGAACGGCAAATTCTGGGTAAAATATCGGCATTGCGTCTGATAGACCACCTGCCAGACCGGATTTTTGCCGACCCACAAATTAGTCCAGAGGCGATCGCGGCTCTAGTTGGTTTCACCCACGAGAACCCGGAACTTTATGAAGTTACGGTTGATGTCATTGGCTATTTTGACGAAGCTTTGGGCTTTGTCAACCCGCGACAAACGCCGGATCCGGGTGCTAAGGTAACCCTTGCTAGTGATGAAAATCTGCGGCAAGTTCTCAACCGCAAAAGCTTGGGCGAGATTGGTAGCGCTCATATTGGTTCGGTATTGCTACGGGAAGGAGATGCGGTGCCCGTGGTGCTGGATGTGAAGGAATTGGTCAGTACCCATCTGGCAATTCTAGCAGGTACGGGTTCTGGGAAATCTTACACGGCGGGGGTATTGATGGAGGAATTAATGTCCCCGCGCAACCGGGCGGCGGTGCTGATTTTTGACCCTCACGGGGAGTACGGTACTCTCGAAGAAATGCGCGGTCATCCAGGGTTTGTGGGGTCCGATGGTTATGCACCGAGGGTGAAAGTTCTGATGCCGGATGACGTGCGCATCCGCATGTCTTCCCTGGATTATTATGATATTTTGACTCTGTTGCCCACTATGAGCGATCGGCAGCAATCGATCCTGCATAAAGCCTATGGTATCCTGAATCTACACAAGAAATCCGAATACCGCTGGGACATCCAAGATTTGATTGCTGCTGTCCATGAGGCCGATCGGCAATTTGATGACGAAGGTAATGAAAAAATGGGCTCTTCCGCACCGGCATTGGAGTGGAAGTTGGAAAAGTTGGAACGATCGTCCCATTTCCATGCCTACGAACACCTGGCACCCAAAGACTTGTTTCAACCAGGACAAATCACGGTCTTGCAAATGAATGAAATCTCTCAGGAAGAACAGCAGGTAATTTGTGCGGCGATTTTGCGTCAGGGGTATCAAGCGCGGATGAATACTCAGAAAGAAAAAATTACCCCCGAATCAGAGAATTATCTGCCCTTTCCTGTCTTTATTCTCCTGGAAGAAGCACATAGATTTGCCCCCGCCCACGACCCTTCCCGTTGTAAAGCTGTCCTGCGGACTATTCTCAGCGAAGGTCGCAAATTTGGCTTGGGGGTTGGTCTGATTACTCAACGTCCTGGTAAATTAGATTCTGATGTACTTTCTCAATGCATGAGTCAGTTCCTGATGCGCATAGTTAACCCTGTCGATCAGGAAAGTCTCAAGCATGGAGTGGAAGCAGCGGGACGGGACTTGCTGAAAGAATTACCTTCCCTGACTAAGGGTCAAGTTATTATTTCTGGTGCTTGCGTTAATACTCCTGTTTTATGTCGGGTCCGCCAACGTCTCACTCGTCATGGTGGCGAGACTTTGGATGCCCCGGGTATGTGGCAGACTTATTTTCAAGAGCATCTTGTTCGCGATCGGGCGGCAGCAGAAGCACCTTTAGCCAGTCGGCAGCGTCCTCAGAAGTTTCGTGGCGTTAGCATTGAGTAAAGTAGTCATGCTATACTTTTGATATCAGAATC